>CAZTGE010000077.1:0-19835 GCA_964612995.1 uncultured candidatus Brocadiaceae bacterium
CGCCGAAAAGCGTTCCTCTGTCGGCCGGTCGCCCAGCCAAGCCTGGCTGGGCTCCGGGCGCTGCAGGTGGACGGTTCTTGACCTTTGAGGGAGGCTTCTTGCATGACACCAGTGCCGACGTCCGGTTGTGGACGAAGCTTGCGCGTTATCCTGCGTCGGGGACCACGATCAGCAAGCCGTTGCCAGCGGCCACGCCGTCGGGACGGTGGATGCGCTCCGATCGGGCGTACCACAGGCCGGTGCGATAGAGCGCCTGGAGCTGGCGTTTCTCGCTCGGGTCGGGCAGGCGCAGGCCCAGGGGGCGGTAGGCCTCCTGGACCGCCCGGACCACCTGGACGGTCAGGTCCTGGGCTTCGGCGTAGGGCTGTTCGGTGCCCCATCCGAGGGGCGGGTCGACGCTCGGATCCTCGCGGATGACCCGGTCGACCTCTTGCCAACAGCAGATGTGGTGGTCGGGGGCGGGCCGGCCGTCGACCGTGGCGGTGAGATAGCCGGGGTGGCGCGGGGAGCTGTCGCTGCTCCAGCTCGGAGGGTCGATGCCGTCCGTACGGACCTCGATCAGGGCGTAGTGGGCGCGCCGGCCGTCCCAGCGGGTCAGGGCGTAGCGCCCGGCGCGATTGAAGAAGGCGGGGTTGTCGGGGCCATGCGCGTTGCCATTGACGTAGAGCACGCCGGCTCCGGGCAGCTCGAGCCGCGCCTGGGCCGCGACCGGTTCGAGCACTGGCGCCAGCTCGCGGACGGTCCCGGGCGCCGAGGTGACGGCGCCGCTCCAGGTGCGCAGCGGTCCGAGACCGCGCGTGCGCAGGCGCAGGTGGACCTCGGGGCGGGGCAGGCGCAGGCGCTGGTCCTCGATCGGCTGCCAGTCGCCGTCGTTGAAGGCGGCCGCGAGTGGATGGGTGCTGACCAGTTGGACCATGCCGCCGCTCTGGGCGCCGATCGCGCTCGGTGGCGGCGCGGCGCGCGCGAGCAGCTGCCAACCGAGCAGCGCGGAGCCGACCACCAGCACCATCGCCACCGCGGCCATCGCCAGCACCGTGCGGCCGGAGTGCTGGCGTATGCGCCCGCGATTGTCGAGTATCGCGTCGATCTGATCGAGGGACGGGCGGCGCTCCGGGGTCTTGGCCAGGCACAGCTCGACCAGATTCGCGAGGTGCTTGCTGATGCCGGGGTCGATCTCGCGCAGGGGCTGGGGGGGCGTCTCCAGGTGCGCGCGCATCACGTCGAAGGGGGTCTTGCCGTTGAAGGGCGGCTTGCCGCTGAGCATGTGGTAGAGGGTGGCACCGAAGCTGTAGATGTCGGAGGGCGCTCCGGCGTTCTTGGTGTCACGGATCGCCTCGGGCGAGACGTACAGCGGGGTGCCGACCACCATGCCGGTGGCGGTGAGACGGTTGAGTTCGGGATCATCGAGCTGGCGCGCGAGGCCGAGGTCCGCGATCTTCGCCCGTCCGTCGCGGGTCAGGAGGATGTTGTCCGGCTTGATGTCGCGATGGACCACGCCGTTGTCGTGGATCGCCCGTAGCCCTTGTGCGATCGCCGCGGCCAGCGGCAGGACCATCGATTGCTCGAGCCGGCCCTTCTTGTCGAGCAGGTCGCCGAGGCTCGAGCCGTCGACGTACTCCATCACTAGATAGGCGGTGCCGTCGCAGCAGCCGGAGTCCATCACCTGGACCACGTTGGCGTGCTGGATCCGGGCCGCGGTCTGGCCCTCGCGCAGGAACCGGCGAGCGAACTGCTCCGCGCGGTCGTCGAGGCGCCGGGGCAGCAGTTTGACCGCGACACGGGTGCCGAAGGATCGGTGGATTCCGTGATAGACAGTGGCCATTCCCCCTTGGCCGAGGGGGGCGAGGATCTGGACATTGCCGAAAGTGCGACCGACGAGTGGATCGGCAGGGGCCATGTGCCCATGCTACCATCGATGCGGCCATCGGCCAGCGGTTTGGCCGGCCTCGCGACGGGTGGAGAGGGAGCGGTCGGCCCGGTTCAGGCGTTGGCGGCAGGTGTTTCGACCTCGGCCAGCCAGGCGCGCAGCTGGCGGCGGCAGGCTTCGAGGCGGCAGCCCGGTTTGGCGAGGTGGCCGATGGCCTTGTTGAGGCGCTCGGCGTCGACATCGAGCAGGGCGATGACGCAGATCAACTCGCGATCGCGCTGGCTGGGCGCGTTGGCGAGCAGGGCGGTGGTCGGTTCGCCGTCGACGTAGCGTCGTCGGGCCCAGTAGACGAGTTCCTCGATCGGGATGTGACAGAAGCAACGGGTGCTCTTCTCGAGGATCTCGAAAGCGATGTGTTTGTCAGCTGGGGCGACGACATACATGGGCGACCTCGATCCGACCTGACGGTCCACGCCTGGACACAACCGATCCACGTCATCAGACGCGGGTATGTTGGGGTGATTCGCGCCGGGTCCCCACCATCGAAGCAGACGCCGGCAGGTGGCTGATGTTTCCCCGCAACCCGCATGCCTTGCACGGCGCAGGTCGGGTGCCGGGCGGATATGAAGACGGCCCCCCGCTGGCGCGGAGGGCCGTTTTCGTCTGGTACCCGGGAGAGGACTCGAACCTCCACGGGGATTACCCCCACTAGCACCTGAAGCTAGCGCGTCTGCCAATTCCGCCACCCGGGCGCGGCGAAGGCGGGAGCATGCTGGGCGCGCCGGGTCAGTCAAGGGCTTTGCCTGGGCATGATCGGTGGCGTACGTTCGCGCGCCAGGCTGCGGCGGTTGCCCCTTGGCGAGGCGCAGCGACGGCTACACTGCCACGGGATGGCGACGACCCTCAAAGACAGGCGATTGCGCAAGGGCGAAACCATCGCATCGCGCTATCAGGTGGTACGACGATTGGGCGAAGGCGGGGCCGGTTCGGTCTACCGCTGCCGCGACCTGAAGACCGAAGGCGACGAAGTCGCGGTCAAGGTGCTCGAGAATCTCGAGGACATGCCGCGTTTCCGCCGCGAAGCGCGGGTGATGGCCAAGACCCGTCATCCGCACGTGGTCCAGTTGCTCGGCCGTGGGGTGCACGAGGGCGAGATGCCCTATCTGGTGCTCGAGTACATGGATGGCGGCAGTGTGCGCGATCTGCTGGATCGCCGGGGGAAGGTGCCGGTCGAAGAGGCCTGCTGGATCCTGATGCAGTCGATCTCCGGACTCAAGGCGACCAAATCGGTCCATCGCGATCTCAAGCCCGAGAACCTGCTGATGAGCAAGGGCGCCAAGGGGCGGGGAGTCACACTCATGCCCGGCGACGTCGAAAACGGCGCCGTGCTCAAGGTGGCCGACTTCGGCCTCGCCAAGTCGCGCGCGCGCGACTCGCTCTCGCTCACCCATACCGGTCAGGTGATGGGCACGCCGGTGTACATGAGCCCGGAGCAGTGCAAGAACACCAAGCGGGTGAGTGTGAAGACGGACATCTACGCCTTGGGGGTCATCCTCTACGAGCTGACCGCCGGCAAACCGCCGTTCGACGCGAACAACATCTACGACATCATGAACATGCACTGTAGCGAGAAGCCCAAGCTCGGCCGTGTTCCCGCCGAGCTGCGGCCGATCGTGGCCCGCTGCCTGCAGAAGAAGCCGGGCAGCCGGTACCCCACCCTGGCCGCGCTCGAGCGGGAGCTCGAACGGGTCTCCGGTCTGCGCAACGAGGAGAAGCCGGGCTCGGGTCTGAAGCTGTTCATCGGCGTGGTCATCCTGTGCGCGATCGCCGCCGCGGGCATCATGTTCCGCGATCAGGTGGTCGGCTGGTATCACCAGGTCATGGACCGGGTCGATCAGGCCGTCGGCGACGACGCCGACACGAGCGACGCGGAGGCGCCTCAGGACGCCCCGGCCACGCCCTGAGGCGCCGGGCCCGGGCACGCCGCACACCGGGCCGGTACGCGGCGGCGATGGCGATCCGTCATTCATAGCGCGCACGCCGCCAGAGCCCATCATCCGGCCCTTGCACCGTCAGTGGCCGCAGGACACTGCGGAGCATGAGCGCATACAGTTTTCCATCGGATTTCATGTGGGGTGTGGCCACCGCCGCCTATCAGATCGAGGGTGCCCATGCGGCGGATGGCCGCGGGCCGAGCGTCTGGGATACCCACAGCGCCACGCCCGGTCGGGTCGCGGGTGGCGATACCGGGATGATCGCCTGCGACCACTATCACCGCTTCCGTGAAGACGTGGCCCTGATGGCAGAGCTCGGGGTCAAGCACTACCGCTTCTCCATCGCCTGGCCACGGATCCTGCCCGAAGGCACCGGCGCAGTGAACGAGGCCGGGATCGACTTCTACAAGCGCCTGGTCGATTGTCTGCTCGAGCACGGGATCACTCCGCACGCGACGCTGTTCCACTGGGACAGCCCGCAGGCGCTCGAGGAGCGTTACGGCTCCTGGCGCAGCCGGCAGATGGCGGTCGATTTCGCCGGATACGCCACGGCGACGGTGTCCCGGCTCGGCGATCGCATCACCAGCTGGATGACCCTCAACGAGATCAAGTGCTTCACCTATGCCGGCTACGGTGTCGGCAGGCCGGGGCGCCATGCGCCGGGCACCGCCCTGGGCAGCAAGCAGGAATTGCAGCAGACGGTGCATCACGCCCTGCTTGCCCACGGGATGGGCACCCAGGCGATCCGCGCCGCGAGTCCCGGGCCCTGCCGGGTGGCGCTGGTCGACGACTTCCGCGTCCCGGTGCCGGTGATCGAAGACGAAGCGCATATCGCAGCCTGCGGCGACGCGCTGCGGCACATCAACGGCGAGATCCTCGTACCCGCCCTCACCGGGGCCTACGATCCGCTGCGCCTGCGCGAGCTCGGGCCCGACGCCCCGCATATCGCCGACGGTGACCTGGCGATCATCAACCAGCCGCTCGATGCGCTGGGTCTGAACGTCTACTTCGGTGTCTACGTCGAGCCCTGTGCGTGCGAGCGCGGCTATCGCTGCGTCGACTACCCGGCCGGCTATCCGCACATGGACACCTCCTGGCTCAACGTGGTGCCGTCGTGCGTCTACTGGGGCCCGCGGCTGGTCGCGGAGGCGTTGGGGCGCCGCGATCTGCCGGTATTCATCAGCGAGAACGGGTGCGCCTGTCCGGACACGCTCAGCCCCGATGGGCGGGTGCACGATCTCGATCGGATCTTCTACCTGCGGCAGCATTTCCGCCAGGCCCATCGTGCCGTGACCGAGGGCTACGCACTTGAAGGCTACTTCGTGTGGAGCTTCATGGACAACTTCGAGTGGGCCGAGGGTTACGCCAAGCGCTTCGGCATCACCTATGTCGACTACGAGACCCAGCGCCGCATCCCCAAGGATTCCTTTCGCTGGTATCAGCAGGTACTGCGCGAGAACCGGGTGGTCTGAGCTCGCGTATCACGATGGCGGCCGGCGCCCGGTGTCCGCGGCGGCTCGCCCGCGCTGCGGACACCGGAGGAGCTGGCGATGCAGGATGTGCGTTACGAAACGGGTCCCGATGGCTCCTGGGTGGTCCACGGCTACAACCGGGCCAAGGCCTGTTCCTCGTTCCTTTCGGGCATCGCCGGGGTCTGGGGTGTGCCGACCTGGGCCTACTACGTCAACCGCGGCCAGGCGGTATGCACCTTCGGCGTGCGCGACAAGGATCACTGCCTGATGGAGTTCGACTCCGCGCGGCTGCACCAGCACCGCGCGGCGCTCGAGGGTTTGCGTACCTTCATCCGCCTGGCCGACGGGCGTTTCTACGAGCCGTTTCGTACGACCAACCGCTATCGCGTCGACAACCGTCTGATCGTCCGTCCGCATGCACTCGAGCTGGTCGAGGACAACCACCAACTCGGCCTGCGCATCCGCGTACGCTACGCCACCCTGGCCGAGGAGGACTTCCCCGCGCTGCTGCGGGTGGTCGAGCTGACCAACACCGGCGACGGTCCGCTGGCCGGCGAGGTGATCGACGGCTGTCCGCGTTTCATCACCCTCGGCATGGAGTTCATGCTGCTCAAGCTGTTGCCATTCGTCAGCGAGGGCTATCTCGAGGTGCTCGACCGCGAGGCAGGTTCGCCGTTCATCCGCATGAAGGCCTTGGCTTCGGACGACTGGCAGATCCAGACCGTCGATTCCGGCAATTTCTTCGCCGCCGCCGCCGGCAGCGGCGATGCGCGTCGGCTGCTGACCCCGATCGTCGACCAGGAGGCGGTGTTCGGTGAGGTCGGCGATTTCATCGAACCCTACCGCTTCGCGGCGACCGGCTTCGACCCCGATTGCTTCCAGGGCACGGAATGTCAGACCTGCAGCGCCTTCGCGTACATGCCCTTGTCGCTGCGCGCGGGTCAGAGCGAGCGCATCGACGCGCTGTTCGGCAGCGTGCGCCATCGCGACCGCTTGCCGGCGATCCGCCAGCGCCTGCTCGCGGCGGATTTCGGCGAGCGCAAGCTCACGGCAGCCAAGCGGGTGAGCGACGGCATCCGCGGCCGCTGCTTCGTGCGGTGTGGTGCGCCAGAGCTCGAGGCCTACATCCCCCAGACCTACCTCGACAACGTGCTGCGTGGTGGTCTGCCGCTGACCCTCGCCGGGTCCGGAGAGGCGGCATGCGTGTTCCACGTCTACTCGCGTAAGCACGGCGACCTCGAGCGCGACTACAACATGTTCAATCTCTCGGCGACCTGGTTCAGTCAGGGCAACGGTAATTTCCGTGACGTGAACCAGAACCGCCGTCATGACCCCTGGTTCAACCCCGACGTCGGCGACGCCAACGTGCGGCGCTTTTTCGATCTGCTCCAGCTCGATGGCTACAACCCGCTGCTGTGCACCGGGACCCGTTTCCGGATCGCCGACCCGGTCGCCTGCCGCGGCGACATCGCCGCCGCCTTCGACGCGGCGACCGCCGACGCGGTGGCCGCGGCCACCGCCGCACCGTTCGACCCGGGTTCGCTGTTCCTCGCGCTCGAGGACCACGGTGCGGTTCCGGCTGAGCGCGAACGCCTGCTCAGTGCGGTGCTCGCGCACAGCGAGTCCTTCGCCGAGGCCGAGTTCGTCCAGGGATACTGGACCGACCACTGGATCTACAATTTCGACCTGCTCGACGCCTTCGTCGCGATCTTCCCCGAACGACTGCGCGACCTGCTGCTCGATGACCCGAGTTTCACCTACTACGACACCCACGTCCGGGTGCTGCCGCGCAGCGCGCGTTACGTCCGCCTCGACAACGGCGAGATCGTGCAGGCAGAGGCGCTCGACGAAGACGGCGCAGCCAAGCGCGCGATGATCGCCGGGCGCAGCATGGACCCGCATCGCGTGCGTAGCGCGCACGGGCGCGGCCCGGTCTATCGCTGCACCTTGCTGCAGAAGATCCTCTGTCTGCTGGTCAACAAGCTCGCCTCGATCGCTCCCTCGGGCATCGGCATCGACATGGAGGCGGGCCGGCCCGGCTGGCACGATTCGATCAACGGCCTGCCGGGGCTGTTCGGGTCGAGCACCTCCGAAGTGTTCCACCTGCTACGGGTGCTGCGTTGGCTCGCCACCACCCTCGACGCCTGCGCGCTCGACAGCGACTTCGTCCAGAGCGTGCCCGAGGAGCTGGCGGTGTTCCTCGATGTGGTGATCGAGGAGCTCGAGCGCTGGGTCGACGCGAGCGACGAGCAGCGCGATCATCTCTACTGGGACTGCACCGCGGCGGCCAAGGAGCTCTACCGCGAGGCGACCTACATGGGCCTCGCCGGCAACGAACGTCCGCTCAGCGGCGCGCGCATCGCCCGGTTGCTCGAACTCGCGCAGCGGCGGCTGGAGGCCGCGATCGCTGCCGCGCGCGACCCGCAGACCGGCATCTACGCGACCTACGTCCGTCACCGGCCGGTGGCATGGGATCCGGTGCGTGACGATGAGGGCCAGCCGGTCGTCCATCCTCGCGGGCAGTGCGTGCGCATCGACCGCTTCGAGCACCACTTGTTGCCGGCCTTCCTCGAAGCGCCGACCCACGCTCTGCGCACGGGCTGGGCCGCCGGCCCGGCGGCGAAGGAGCTCTACGCCGCGATCCGTTCCGGTCCGCTCTACGACCGTGAGCTGGGGATGTATCTGGTCAGCGACAGCATCGCGGCCGAGGGACCGGGGGTCGGTCGGATCTGGGCCTGGGCCCCCGGATGGTTCGAGAACGAGAACGTGTTCCTCCATCTCGAGCACAAATACCTGCTCGGCTGCCTGCACGCCGGGCTGATAGACGAGTTCTTCGCCGACCTGCGCGCCTGCGCGCTGCCGTTCCAGGACCTGGAACGCTACGGCCGCAACCCCTTCGAGAACGCCTCGTTCATCATGAGCTCGCGCCACTCGCGACCGCATTATCGCGGCCGGGGGTTCCAGCCGCGATCCTCGGGTACCACCGCCGAGGTGCTGGAGCTGTTCCTGGTGATGAGTTTCGGTGAGCGGCCCTTCGCCTGGGTCGATGGCGCACTCGAGTTGCGCCTGCAGCCGACCCTCGCGCCGTGGCTGTTCACTGACGCCGCCGGAACGGTCGAACGTCATCGACTCGACGGCAGCGCGGTTCCGGTGGCGGTTCCGGCCGACGCCTACGCTGCGCTGTTCCTCGGCCACACCGTGGTCGTGTACCGCAATCCCGGGCGCCGGCCGACCTATGGTCCCGACGGGGTCGCGGTGCGCGCGTATTCCCTGCAGTACGCCGACGGCAGCCGCGCCGAGGTGGAGGGGCCGGTGGTGCGCGGCGAAGCGGCCGCGGCGGTGCGTCGGGGCGCGGTCGCCCGCATCGAGTGCGCGCTGGCGTGAGCACGATCTACTGCGCCGCTGATGAGCGCGCGGAACTGCTCGAGTCCGAGCTGGGCCCGGATGCCGTGTCGCTGGGCAATGGGCTCTACCGGCTCGATGGTGTTCCGCGGCCGTCGGCCTGGGCGGCCAACGTCTGGTTCGATGTCGAGCGTCTGCCCGTACCGTCGATCAAGGTGGCCGCGCGTACGCTGCGCGCGCGCAGCGCATGGTGGGCTGCGCATCCGCTCGCGGCCCACCGCCGCAGCGCGTTGATCTCTCAGGCGCTGCCCCGCCGATGCGATGCGGCGCTGCGCGTGCCCGGCGTGCGGCCGCGACCGCTCGGTGCCTACGCGCTGCTCGATCCGGCGACCATGCTCGCGGCGAGTCGCACGGCCCGCCCCTTTCCCCAGGGGGTTCCAGCGCTCGCGGAGGACCGCAACGGCCCCCCCGCCCGTGCCTACCGCAAACTCTGGGAAGCGCTGGTGCTGCTCGATCGCTGTCCGCAACCCGGCGAGCGGGTGTTCGATCTCGGCTCGGCGCCCGGGTCGTGGACCTGGGCCCTGGCCGCGTGCGGTTGCAGGGTGATCTCGGTCGACAAGGCGCCGCTCGATCCGGCGGTCGCCGCGCTGGCCAATGTCACCCATCAGCGCGGCAGCGCCTTCGCGGTCGACGCCCGGCATGAACGTGCCGACTGGATCTTCTCAGACATCATCTGCTATCCCCGGCGCCTGATCACGCTGATCGAACGTTGGCTGTCCTTCGCTGCGTGCGCACGCTTCGTGATCACCATCAAGCTCCAGGGCGCGCCCGACCCGGGGGTGATCGCCGGGTTGCGTGCGATCGACCACGCTCGCCTTGTGCATCTGCACCACAACAAGCACGAACTGACCTTCCTGCGTCATCCGGATCTGTGCGGATCGGACCCGTCGCCCTGGCCGTGGACCGCGACCGATGTCGCCCCGGGCCGCACGGGTGCGTGATCCCGACCGGTTTCGGGCGATTCCGCGTCCGCCGCTGAGTCTGGGCTTGGCAGGCCTACCGTGAGCGGGTAGTCAGGTGCCCATCCGCCGTTGCGGCTGGCACTGACGAGGAGGGTCGCATGTTCCAGGATCGTTATCCCCGTGAGCGCTTGGACGAGCTGCTCGGCCCTGCCGGCGGCTGGCGTCCGTTTCCCGACATCGCCGATCGCGGTGCATGGCAGACCCTGCGTGACCAGCCCCGTCGTTGGCAGCAGGCGCAGCGGATCTGCGATTGGGCCGCGGCGCACGCATCCGATCCCTGGCCACCGATCAGTGCCAGCATGGTCATGCGCTTCGCGCGCCACGGGGATCGGCTGACCTTCGAGCGCGCGTTCTTCGGTCGGCGCAACCGTCTCGCCCGGCTGACCCTCGCCGCATGCATCGAGGGCGACGACCGTCATCTCGATGCGATCGTCGACGGGATCTGGCACATCTGCGACGAGGCGAGCTGGTGCGATTGTGCCCACTATCATTTTCCGATTCCGCCGCGGCGCCCGCCGGAGCTGCTGCCACGGCAGGACCGGCCGATAGTCGACCTGTTCGCGGCCGAGACGGCGATGGTCCTCGCCGAGAGCTGCGCGCTGCTCGCGCCGCGACTCGATGCCATCAGCCCGGCGATTCGCGAACGCGTGGCCCGCGCATGCCGCACGCGGGTGTTCGACCCGATCCTCGAGCACGACGACTGGTTCTGGTGGGATGGCCACCACAACTGGTCGACCTGGATCGCGGGCAACGTGCTCGGCGCTGCAGGCTACCTGCTCGACGACCCCGCGGCCGACCGCGAGCTGACCTGGCGCCTGTTCGGGGTGCTCGACCGCTACCTCGCACGCTACGGCGAGGATGGCGGCTGCGACGAGGGGGCGATGTACTGGGCCGTTGCCGGCGGCTATCTGCTGCGGGTGCTCGAGCTGCTCCACGCGCGTTCGCGCGGCGCGATCGACCTCTACGGCGAGCCCAAGATCGCCAATATGGGGCGCTATCTGCTCAGCTGTTATCTCGGCAACGGCCGGTTCGCGCCCTTCGCCGACTGCAGTCCCGCTGGCATCCTGCCGGCGGAGCGCATCTGGCGTTACGGCGAGCGCATCGACGAGCCGCAGCTGATCAACCTGGCCCTGCGCATCATCCACGGCACCGACGGTCTGAACGCCGACATCACCACGCCGATGGATTTCTTCGGCGAGGACATGATGAGCATGCTGCGGCTGCTGTGGTGGGTCGACTGGGAACGGACGCCCGAGCCCGTGCATGCGCCGCTGGACACCTGGTTGCCGTCGATCCAGGTGATGAGCGCGCGCAGCCACAGCGTCGACGGCACGGGGCTGGTGCTCTGCGCCAAGGCCGGGCACAACACCGAGAACCACAACCACAACGATGTCGGCCAGTTCGTGCTCAGCCTCGATGGCGCACCGGCCCTGATCGACGTCGGGGTGGAGAACTACGACTCGCAGACCTTCGGTCCCGGTCGGTACGAGATCTGGTGCATCGGCGCCCAGGGTCACGCAGTGCCACGGATCAATGGCCACCGGCAGCAGGCCGGTCCGGGGTTCGGCTACAAGATGGATGCCGCGGCCGACGTCCACGCGCTCGAGCCCTGGTACGTCAGTCGCGACGTCGCCTACGAACGCACCGCTGAGGGCGCGGTGTTCCGGCTCGATGCCGCGCCGTGCTACGACGCCGGGGCGGGGGTGGAGCGTGCGGTGCGGCGGCTGGTGTTCGATCGCGCATCGCTGAGTGTGCGGCTCGAAGACGAGATCGCGGTGGCCGCGGGCCCACTCGAGGTGGAGCTGCCGCTGCTCAGCCCCATGCCGGTGGAGCAGGCGCAGGCGGGAGAGTTGCGGCTCGATTGCGGCGCAAGCCTGCTGAGCATCGGTTACGACCCGACACAGCTGGCCTGTCGGCTGGAGACGGTGCCGCTTTCCGATTCCAAGCTCACCGGGGCCTGGGGCGCGCAGCTGACGCGGATGGTGTTCACCGCGTGCAGCGATGCGCCGCGCCTGGACTACAGCCTGCAGTTTACGCGTCGATGAGCAGGTGGGCGAGCTGCGAGCGTCGGGCGAGCAGATCCTGTGCGGTCGGCTGATCACGGCGCAGGAGTTCGAAGTCGGCGAACTCGAAGCCCGGCGCGACCGAGCAGCCGACCAGCACCGGCCCGTCGAGCGGTTCGGCCGCTTGCCACCAGCCGCCCGGCACCACGGCGCAGAAGCACTCCTGCGCCGGATCGAGGGTGATCGTCTGTGGCTCTTGCTGTGCGCCATCCCAACGGTGGAGGCGCAGCACGCCGCGATAGAGGTTCCAGACCTCGTCGCTGCTTACCCGGTGGAAGGCGCTGTGTTCGTGTGCTTCGAGGGCGAAGTAGATATGGGTCAGCGCGCAGCGCTGGGCGCTGCCCGGTGTGTGGACACGCACGCTCGAGCGGAACACCTCGCAAAAACGCCCGCCTTCCGGGTGTTCGATGAGCTCCAAGGGCATGTCGTTGCTCCCGGGAAATGCGCGAACCGCCCGATGGATCGGGCGGTTCGCTGATCTGACCGGAGGGCCGATGTGCGGACCCGGAGGTCCGCCATCGCCCTACTCCATGGTGATGGCTTCGACCGGGCAGGCGTCGACGCAGGCGCCGCAATCGGTGCAGGTGTTGGCATCGACGACGGCCTTGTCATTGACCATCTCGATCGCGTTCACGGGGCAGGTGTCGACACAGGCGGTGCAGCCGGTGCAGGTATCGGGATCGACCTTCGCAGGCATGGTTCCATCTCCTCGGATGAGCGGGTGAAAACGGGTGGATTCCGTATCCACCCAGGTGTTCCAATGTGTGATGGCCACAACCGTGTCAACCCGAATGCGGCGTGGTTCAGACGGGTGGGGGCGTAGCGGGGGCGACTGCGCGCAGCGCAGAGCGACCCCCGCGAACCAAAAGCCGCGCGGGCGCCGACCGCTACAATGCCCCTTGGGGTGCGGGCGGCGCCCGCGCTATGCGTGCTGCGGCCGGTGACGGTGGGATGCGCCCTTGCGCCCTGCCCTCGGCGCTCGATCCTCGCATGCGGATGCAGGCAACCATCGCCAACGCAGGGAGCGGAAGATGACCGATCGCAGCAGCGCAGCGTATTTCGACGGTATGACCGCCGCGGTGCGCCGACACAGCGACGCCAGCCCCCGGGTCGCGATCCTGTTGGGTACCGGGCTGGGCGCAGTCGCCGAAGCGATCGATCGCAGCGCGGTGCTGTCGCAGGCCGATCTGCCGGACATGCCGGTGTCCACCGCCGCGCATCACGCTGGCGAGATCATCTTCGGCCGCCTCGCCGGGGTCGAGGTCGTCGCTTTCAGCGGGCGTCTGCATTGCTACGAAGGGCACAGCGCCCAGGACGTGGTCGTACCCGTGCGGCTGGCGCGCTGGCTCGGCGCCGAGATCCTGATCATGGGTTCGGCTGCAGGGGGGATCGATCCGGCCCAGCGGCCGGGCGAGGTGGTCGCCATCGCCGATCATATCAATCTCATGGGCATCAACCCGCTCGTCGGGCCCAACGACGAGCGCGTCGGTCCCCGTTGGCCCGACATGTTCGCCACCTACGATCCCGAGCTGCTCGCACACGCCGGTGCGTCTGCGGTGGCGGCCGGTTGGCCGCTGCGGCAAGGGGTCTACGCCGGTGTGCTCGGCCCCAATCTCGAGACCCGGGCCGAGTACCGCATGCTGCGCAGCATGGGCGCGGACCTCGTCGGGATGAGCACCGTGCCAGAGGCCATCGCCGCCGTCCACTGCGGCCTGCGTACCCTTGCCCTTGCGGTGGTTACCGACATGTGCCTGCCCGATGCCCTCGAGCCGGCCAGCATCGAGCGGATCATCGCCGCGGCCAACGCCGCCGAGCCGGTCCTCACCCGCCTGATCACCGACGTGGTCGCCGGACTCGCCGAGTCACCGTCCTGAGCGCGACCAGGAGCCCCCACAGTCCGTGGAGAAACAGATGTACGATTGCACCGTCACCACCAGCAAAGCCGCAGCCGATATCACGGCGATCATCGTCGGCCACACCGACGCCCAGGCTCCGGCCGCGATCGAACGCGAGGCGGCGCGTCTCGCCGCAGGCGATTGCGAGGGGCCGATCGATCTGATCGTCGATGACCGACGGTATCTGCTGCTCAAACTCGGCGAGGAACCATGGTTGGTCGGGGGTGAGAACTGGCGCCTGCTCGGCAACCAGATCGTCGGCGCGCTGCGCAAGGCGGGCCTGTCCTCCTGCACCGTCGAGCTCGCTGGTGCTGCGGCCGATGCCCAGGCGCTGGTCGAGGGCGCCCTGCTCGGCGACTACCTCTACGACAGCATGCGCAGCGGCAAAGCGGCACAGCGTAAGCGCATCAGCCTGCGCCTGCCGGGGCAGAACCTGGCCGTGCGCGAGGGCAAGCGCGTGGCCACCGCGCAGAACCTGGCCCGCGAGCTCTCCGACGCCCCGGCCAACGCGATCGATCCGCAGACCTTCGTCCAGCGCGCGCGCGGCGTGTTCCGGGGCACCGGCTGCAAACTCAAGGTCATCAGCGGCGAAGAAGCCCTCTCGCGCGCCGGCTTCCCCGGTCTGTGTCAGGTCGGACGCGGCGGTTCGGTGCCGCCGGCCTTCCTTCAGATCCGCTATGTGCCCACCGGTTCGCGCAAGGCGAAGCACAAGCTGGCCCTGGTTGGCAAGGGCATCACCTTCGACGCGGGCGGTATCTCGCTCAAGCCAGGCGCGAGCATGTGGGAGATGAAGGCCGATATGGGCGGCGCGAGCGCGGTGTTCGCGGCGATGCACGCCATCGCCGAGGCCAAGCCCGCGCTGGCGGTCGATGGGATCATCGGTCTGGCCGAGAACATGCCCGATGCCAAGGCGCAGAAACCGGGTGATATCTACAAGGCTCGCAACGGCAAATACGTCCACGTCGACAACACCGATGCCGAAGGCCGGCTGGTGCTCGCAGATCTGCTGACCTACGCCGGCGAGCAGGGCGCGACCCACATCATCGACATGGCCACGCTCACCGGCGCCTGCCTCGTGGCGCTCGGGCCGAACATGGCCGCGGTGATGGGCAACGACGAGGACTGGATCGCGCAGGTGCGTGCGATCGGCCAACAGCGCGGCGAGGAGTTCTGGCCGCTGCCGCTCTACGGCGAGTACCGCAAGATGCTCGACCATCCCCACGCCGACCTGAACAACATCGGCCAGCGCTATGGCGGCACGATCACCGCGGGGCTGTTCCTCAAGGAATTCGTCGATCCCAAGGTCAAGTGGGCCCACTGCGACATCGCCGGCCCGGTGATCCAGACCAAGGCGCCGTGGCGGTATTATGCCAGGGGCATGACCGGCTTCGGCACCCGGACGATGGCCGCGCTGGCGACCACGCTCAAACGCCTGGGCTGAGATCCGCTGGCCGGGCAGTGTGGCGAGCGGCGGCAGCTGGCCGCCGCTCGCGCGTTCAGACGCTCGGCTTGTGCGCGGTACGGGCCCGGCCGATCGCGATCAGTCGAACAGGCTCTGTTGCTTGGGTTCGTCGCCGCCGCCCTCGAGGTCTTCGTCGAAGGTGTCGGAACGCGCCCAGTCGGGGATGCCGGTATTCGCCGGCGCCTCGGATGTGGCATCGCTCGGAGGCGCATCGCTGTCCGCAGGAGCCGTTGCTTCGGCTTCGGCTTGTGCTTCGGCCTCCGCCTCGTTGTCGATCGCAGATGCTTCGTCTGGCGCGCTGACGGCCGGCTCGTGTTGCGCATCGGGTCGCTGTGGAGCGATGGGTCGGGTCGGCCCCTTGCTGATGTCGGCCGCCGCTTCAGCGGAGTCGAAGGATGCGGCCTGGGATGCACGTCGTTCCGCCGCCTCGGCTTCTGGGCTGGTGTCGATGCCATCGTCGAGCGCGGGGTCGCCGGTGGTGCTGCGGTGTTCGCGGGTGGGCAGGTCACCGATGTCGCTGCCGAGTCGGTCTATGGCATTGCCCGCAGCGGCCGCGGCCGCTGCGGCATCAGCACTGGTGGTCGCGTCGTTATCCCCCAGGCCGCTGTCGGTGCCCAGCGTGTGGTCGAGCTTCTCGAGTATCGAGCGCATGTGGGTGGTGGAGACATCCGCTTCGTCTGATGACGGTTCGTTGGCATCGCCGGTCAGGCCGAGCTCGCGCAGGCGGGCCTGCTTGTCGGCCTCGCTCACCGCGGGTTCGGCCTGCTGCGCGTCGGTCGGATCGGTTCGCTCGCCATCCTGGGTGATGCCGAAGTGGAGGCCCAGCTCCTCGTGCCGACGGGCGTTGCGATGGATGATCTCGGTCGAGACCTGTCGCCGCCGGCGTTGCGCAGCGATGTCCGCGTCTACGGCGTCATCCGCTTCGTGGTCCTGGGCCGCGTCCTCGGCATCGGGGCCGACCACCGTCGGGGCGGAGAGCTGTTCGGTCAGCGGCTCGGCGCCGCGGGTGTCGGAGGCATCGGCCTCCAGCGAATCGCCCGGCTGGGCCTCGTCGGTGGCGACCCCGGCGCCGTCGTCCTGGCCGGGGGTGGCGAAGTCGGTCTCGGCGCCTTCTTCGCGGAGGCTGTCCTCGACCGCATCGCGGATCGCGGCGCGCAGCTCGTCGGCCATGGCGCGCGATGAAGTCTCGGCGTTCGCTCCATCGGCGTCCGCCCCCGCGAACGGCCGCATGATCTGGGTGCTCTTCTCCTTTTCGGAGGAGCCGTAGGGCTTGAGGTTGCGTCGGGTGATGGCGGTGCCATCGACGGCGTAGGTCGCATGGCTCTCGCGGCGCTGGGTCGGTTGCTCCGAGGGAGCGAGTCCGGCGTCGGTGTCGCTCTTGCTCTCGCGCTCGGCCGTGTCCGTTGTGCCCGGGCCCGTATCGAGCGAGGTCGGGCGTTCGGGTTCCGGCGGCGCGACCGGTGCGGCGGGGCCGGCCGGGGCCGGCGGGCCCTCGGGCTCGGTGCCGAGGTCGGCGAGCAGGTCCTGCTGCCGCGCGGCGGCGGTAGACGCGGCCGTCGGATTGGTCGATACCTGCGGCGTTGGACGGATGCGGCGGCTGCGACGACGCTGCGACGCGGCCCGCGTCCGTTCGCTGTGTTCACGCCAGACGCGGACGTAGACGAACAGCGACCAGCCGATGCCCGTGAGTGCGAGCAGGGTGGCCAGCAGCTGGACCGGACGGTTGTCGCGGATGAAGTCGATCAACGGACCCATATCGGGTTCAGTCCTCCGGGCTTCTCAACACCAAGAGTGGCGTCTCGGGGCCGATTTGGCAAGGCGTAAGTCCGGATCCGGCCGCAGCTAAGGCGACTTCCCCCAGGCTCCAGAGCCGGTAGATGCGATCCGTCGGGCGCACCTGCCAGGACTGGGGATCGACATCGCTGCCACGGCGCCAGACGAAGCGGTTCTCGCCGGGCAGGAAGAATAGCTGTTCGAGCCCGTCGGGGCTCAGGCCATCGGCGAACAGGCCTTCGCGTACCTGGTCCCACAAGGCGGTGCAGCAGTTGTCGATCAGGAACAGACCGCCGGGCAACAGGTGTCTGGCCACGCTGGTGAACAGGCCCCAGGCCAGACGGTGGGAGTGGAAGCAGACCAGCGAGTGATTGAACAGACACGCGGCGGCGAAACGCTCGTCCAAGGCGAATTCGGCGGCGTCGGCCGCACGATAGCACTCCTGCCGGTGGGGATCCGCGGCGCGAGCCGCGTCGAGCATGCGTTCGTCGAGGTCGACGCCGCAGACGCGTCGGCCGGTTGATGCGCGCAGCGCGCG
The DNA here is from genome assembly GCA_964612995.1 of uncultured candidatus Brocadiaceae bacterium. GTDB lineage: Bacteria > Planctomycetota > UBA11346 > UBA11346 > UBA11346 > SLQH01. The sequence continues at coordinate 17,429 of CAZTGE010000077.1, forward strand.
GGTGTGCCGCCCGGTGCCGCAGCCGATGTCCAGCAGCGGGCCGTCCGGCGCGTGGTGGGCGTCGAGCGCGGCGAGTGCGGCCCGGACATCGCGTTCGGTACTGCCGGCGGCGATGGCCTCGGCGTCGTGGGTGTCGGGGGCCGACTCGAGCGAGGGCCGGTCGTGTGCGAAGGGCATGGCGGGCCGGGCCGGCCGCGCGCGGGGGCGGGCCCCGGCGCGTCAGCAGGTCTGGCGTTCCTTGCCGCGGAACTCCTTGAGCGCCGCGGCCTTGTCTTCGAAGCCAGCGCGACCGAGCTGGGCGAAGACCGCCTGTTTGTTGGTGTCCACGCCCGGCTGGTCGAAGGGATCGATGCCATAGAGCTCGGCGCTCATGGTCGTGCTCAGCTGGAGCATGAAGTAGAGTCCGCCGATGTTGTGTGCGTCGATCACGTCCATGGCGATGGTCAGATTCGGCCGCCCGGACGCGGTGATGGTGTGCGCCGCGCCGATGTAGGCGTTGTCGATGATCGTGCTCAGCTGGTTGCCGGTGAGATAGCCCACGCCTTCGATATTACCATGGACCTTGGGCAGCGCGATGTCTTCGCCGTGATCGTCGACGGTGAGGAAGGTCAGCACCTTGTCGAAGGGGCCTTCCTGGTAGAGCTGCATCTGGCCGTAGCAGCCGCTGGGGCCGGAGCAGTGGGCCGGGCTCGGGCCGACGTGGACCGCCTTGCCCTTGCGGTTGAGCATCTTGCCGAGGCTGACCGAAAGCAGGTGGCTGTACCACTCGACCACCGCGTAGAGCCGGTCGGAGAAGGCCATCATCGCATGGATGGTCTTGCGCCGTTTGCGCGTGAGCAGGTAGTGGATCAGCGAATGCATGTATGCCGGATTCTCCATCGCCCGGTCCATGCGGCAGCGTTCGTCCATCGCCTGGGCGCCGGCCAGCAGCTGGTCGATGTCGATCCCGCACAACCCGGCCGGCAGCAGCGTCGCGGGGCCGAGGACGTTGAAGCGATCGCTGAGGTTGCTCGGGATGTCGAGCACCCGGATCTTCTCCTTCTCGGCGATCTCGACCAGCGCGCTGTGCTCGGCGTTGGTGGCGAGGATGATCTGTTTGGCGAGCGCCGTCTTGCCGTTCTTGCGCTTGAGCTGTTCCTTGAGCCAGAGGAAGATTCCGCTGGTCTCGGCGGTGTTGCCACTACGGCTGACGATCAGGAACAACGTCTTCTTGAGATCGACGACCTCCAGCGTGCCGTTGAACGTGACCGGGTCGGCGTTGCCGAGCAGATGGATCCGCGGCGCGCCCTTGCGGGCTTTCTCGCTCAGCAGGTTCCAGCCCGGGTGGAGCAGCGCGCCGAACAGGCTGGCTGGTCCGACGGTCGCGCCACCGATGCCGATGATGACCAGGTCGGTGTACTGGTCCTTGCAGTCCTTGATCAGGTCCTTGACCGCCTTGGTGTCCTGGTACGGCAGGTCGAAGAAACCGGTCTCTTTGCTCGCGCGCAGTTCCTCCATCGTCTCGTGATGCTTGGGGAACTTGGCGACCAGCGTCTCGATCTCGGAATCGGTCAGCCCGTGCGTTGCACCGATCGACGTTGCCAGGCAGTTGGTGTAATCCAGGGTCAGCGTGCTCATGTGATCTCCCGTGATCCGGCTCCGCTAGTGGAGGGGGTCGTGGCCGATGATGCGAAGGGTGGGGCGCAGCCAGCCGTGGCGTCGGAGGCGGAAACTGGCTTGGCGCGCAGGGGCGACGCGCACGGCGCGGGGGACGTCGTCGAGCGCGACCGTGGCTTCGACCACGATGGTGTCGTCGGACTCGACGACATCGTGGATCTGGCAGGTGAAGCGCGGCGGACGGCCACCGCGCAGCTTGATCGCCGTGAGGTAGCGGCGGGCGAGGGCGTGGACGGTCTCACGCAGCGTCGCCTCGCCGGTGGGCAGGTCGCGGGCGCGGGGCCAATGGGCGGCGATGTCGTACTGCTCGTCGAGCTTCGCCATGATCGTGTCGGCATCGTATTCCTCGAGCCCCGTGCGGATGTCCGCGAACAGCTGGGCCACCTGTTCGTCGGTGTCCGGTCGGCTGGCCCACATGACCAGCAGAACGACCGAGAAGATGGCGGTGGCCGCGAGCAGATGTGTCGTCCGCAGCTTCACATCCACCTCCCGTTCAGCGAGAGGTCGATGCCCACGCCGCGCCGCGGCATCCTAGTGGCGAGTCAAGCGATTTTCAAGATCACTCCCCGCTTGCTGCCGGCGGCATGCAGGTCACATTTGCCCGGTTGCGCCCGGCGCGAATGGGGGCAGTCATGGCGCTCCCTTCAGAGCCCCGCCGGTCAGGGCGACTCAAAGCTCGCTCCGGGAGTGCCGATGACCAGGTCGGCATGCCTTGCGTCGCCTCCACTTGCGTCAAACCGCCCGGCTCTCT
>CAZTGE010000078.1:0-19758 GCA_964612995.1 uncultured candidatus Brocadiaceae bacterium
CGGCGCGTACCCCCACGCGCCCCGGTCGTCACTCGCCAGCTGCGCTGGCGTTTTCTGCGGCGCTACGCGCCATTATCGCAGAAAACCGCTCCTCGGTCGGCCGGTCGCCCAGCCAGGCCTGGCTGGGCTCCGGACGCTGCGGGTGGGCGGCTTCTGCTCTTTGAGGGTCCCGTCATGGGTGCCCCCCGCCTTCACGTTCGTGATGATGACAACGGCAGACCCGCCGATCCACGGCCCGCAGCACCAGGTGTTCGAGCAGGAACGCCAGACCCAGCCCATCGTGCTCCGCCGCCTTGGGCACCAGAGAGTGCGAGGTGAAACCGGGAATGGTGTTGATCTCGAGCACGTGGGGCTCGCCACTGAGGTCGGTCATGCAGTCGACCCGCGCCAGGTCGCGGCAGCCGCAGGCCGTGAAGCTGCGCTGGGCCAGCTCGCGCAGCCGTGATGCGAGCGGTTCCTCCTCCGCGAAGATGTAACAGGTATCGTCGCGATCGTATTTCGCGGCGTAGTCGTAACTGCCGGCGTGGGCATCGATGCGGATCGGGGTCAGCGCCTGCAGGCTGCCGCCCCCGCCTTCGATCACCGTCACGGTGTACTCGGCGCCCGTGAGCCGGGGCTCGATCAGCAGGTCGACCGGTCCGAGTTCCTCGCGGATCGAGCCCACCGCCGTGGGGAGCTCCGCCGGGCTGGTGATCAGCCGCAGGCCAACCGAGCTGCCATCGCGCACCGGCTTGATCGCGAAACCGTGCGGACCGGAGAACTCGAGACTGAGCGCGGTGGGATCGTCCTCCGCCGCCAGCACGATGCCCGGACACACCGGCAGTCCGGCAACGGCCAAGGCGGTCTTGGTCGCCTGCTTGTCGAAGCACAAGGCCGAGGCGGCGCTGTCCGAACCGACGAAGGTCCGCTCGACCGCCTCGAGCTCGCGCTGCAGGCTGCCGTCTTCGCCGTAAGTACCGTGAATCAGATCGAACACGACGCTGTTGGGACGCAAGAGGCGCTGATCGAGCTGCTCGGCGACGTCGATCTGGCGCACGTCGTGCCCCATCTGGTGCAGCTGGGCGGCAACCGTCTCGGCGCTCATCCGGCTGATCGTGGCCTCGCGCCCCGGACCGCCCATCAACACGTCGATCTGCTGCATGTATGCGGTCTTCATGCCCATTCCTCCTTCGCCACGCATGGCCACGCGGCGCTGATGCTGGAGGGGATTGTGCCAGCCGGAGCGCTCATGCCAGTGCCTCCACCAGCGGGCGGCAGCAGCGGTTGACGTCGCCGGCACCGAGCACGAGGCAGGTATCGCCCGGCCTGGCGCGGGCCGCGAGGTAGGCCACCGCCGCGTCCGGCTGGCGCACGTATTGCACCATCGCCCGGCGGTCGCCGCGCTGCCGCGCGACGGCCTCGGCGAGATCGCGCCCGCCAGCGCCAGCGATCGGCTCTTCGCCTGCGGCGTAGACCGGCAGGATCGCCAGGGCCTCGACCCCGGCGAAGGCGGCGATGAAGCCCTCGAAGCAGTCGGCCGTACGCGAGTAGCGATGTGGCTGGAAGATCGCGTGCACCCGCCCACCGCCGAGGGCGGCCGCCGCGACCGTGGCTGCGATCTCGGTCGGATGATGCGCGTAGTCCTCGACCACCCGTACCCCGTCGGGCCAGCCGTGACAGGTGAAGCGCCGGCGCACCCGCTCGCAGCCGGCGAGCAATTCGGCTCGCAGGTCGGGCACCAGCAGCCGCGCAGCGGCCAGCGCCAGCAGGGCATCGTGGACCATGTGCCGTCCGGGCAGCGGGACGCGCAGCGTGCCGATGTCCTCTCCGCGTTCACGCACCCGACAGCTGCTGCCCTCGGCCGCGAGCGCGACCTCGTGGGCACGGTAGTCCGGCTCGGTGCTCCCGCCGGTGTCGGCCGCGGCGCTGCAATCGATCACCGGTGCGCGCAGACCGGCGAACACGTCCGGCGGTACCGCAGCGCGCGCGGTGACCACCGCACCATGCGCGGGCACCTGCGCGAGCCAATCGCCGAAGGCCCGACACAGCGGCGCGAACCCACCGTAGTGCCGGGTATGCTCGGGTTCGAGGTTGGTCACCACTGCCACCGTGGGCGCGACATGGGCGAAACCGCCGTCGGATTCGTCGACCTCGGCGATGAACAGATCGTCGCTGCCGACGCGCCCACCGTTGAACCCGGTGGCGCTGACCGAGCCGCCGACCATCACCATCGGATCACACCCGGCCGCGGTGAGCAGGTGCGCCAGCATCCAGGTGGTACTGGTCTTGCCATGGCTGCCGGCGACCGCCACCGTGCGCGAGCCGCGCATCAGCTCGGCGAGGCAGGCGGAGCGCCCGAGCACCGGCAGCCCGCGCGCACGCGCCGCGCGCAGCTCGATGTGCTCCTCGCTCACCGCGCCGGTATGCACCACCATGTCGCAGCGCTCGACATGCGCCGGGTCGTGGCCCAGGGTCACGTCCACGCCGTCTTCGCGCAGGCGCGCGACCGTACGCCCGCTGGCCAGATCGCAGCCGTCGACCGTGGCCCCGGCATCGTGCAGCAAGGGCACCAGCGCGCTGACCCCACAACCGCCGATGCCCATCAGGTGCACGTGCTTGCCGGCGAAGTAGGCCGTCTTCCTCATCGCCGCGATACTCCCGCGAGCAAGGCTGCGACCGCCTGGGCGGCTCCCGGGCGTCCGAGCCGCTGCGCGCCACGCCCGAGCCGCGCGACCTCGTCGCGTCGCGTCGCCAGGCGTCGCAGCAGTCGCACCAGACCGGCGGGGCGCAGGTCGGCCTGCCTGAGCACCACGGCACCGCCATGTCGGGCCACCGCGCGCGCGTTGGCCGTCTGATGGTCCTCGGCCGCCCAGGGCAGCGGCACGTAGAGCGCGCCGAGCCCGGCGGCGCAACACTCGGCCACGGTCGTCGCCCCCGCGCGGCCGAGCACGAGGTCCACGCGACTATAGAGCGCCGGCATGTCCTCGCAGAAGCCGAGCACCTCGACCGGCAGCCCGGCGGCCCCATACGCAGCGACCATACGCGGGCGATCGGCTTCACCGGCCAGATGGACCAGCTCGAGATCCGGCACAGACGCGAGTCCCGGCGCGGCGGCGAGCAACAGATCGTTGAGACTGCGGGCGGCGAGGCTGCCGCCCATCACCAAGACCCGGAGCACCGGACCCCGACCGCGCACCTGCGGCCGTAACGGCCGGATCGGGTTGCCGAGACAGTGCACCCGCGATCGCGGCAGGTCACGCGCCGCCTCGGCAAATTGGGTCACCACCGCGTTGGCCCGTCGCGCCAGCAGACGGTTGGTGCGCCCGGCACGGGCGTTCTGCTCGAGCACCACCAGCGGGCGGCGTAGCAGGGGCGCGAGCAGGCCGGGGATCAGGGCCGCATAGCCGCCGAGCGCCACCACCACGCGCGGTGGCCGGCGCCGCAACTCGCGCCAGCAGGCGCCGAGTTGCAGCAGGCTGCGTACCAACCAGCGCGGGTCGCGCGGGCGCGGGCGCGAGAGGCCGAACGGCAACAGGCTGATCCCCGCCTGCGGCACCAGCCGCGCCTCGAGCCGCGCCGGATCGCCGACCCAGCGCAGGTCGTGCTCGCCACGCGCACGGCACGCGGCGGCGACGGCCAGGCCAGGGAACACGTGTCCGCCGGTCCCGCCGCCGCAGAACAGGATCCCGGCGGCGGCGCTCACGGCTCGCCCTCGGTGGCGTAGCGCGGAATGCGCCGCGACATCGCGGCGCCGATACGGGTGGTGCCGGCGCGCGGCACGACGTCGGTCTCGGGACAGGCGCGAGCCACGGCGTCGAGGATGCCGACGACCATCAGACTGACCACCAACGAGGTGCCGCCATAGCTGACGAAGGGCAGGGTCAGCCCCTTGGTCGGGATCATGCCGGTGACGACCATCATGTTGGCGAAGGCCTGCATGCCCAGCAGCACCGTGGCCCCGACCGCCAGCAGGCGCTGATGGCGGTCGCTGGTCCGCGCGGCGATGGCCATGCCGATGAGCACCAGCAGCAGGAAGGCCAGCGCGCAACCGACCGAGCCCCAGAACCCGAGCTCCTCGCCGATGACCGCGAATACGAAATCGGTGTGGTCCTCGGGCACGAAGCCGTTCTTGCTGTACTGACCGGTGCCCAGGCCCATGCCTGTCTCGCCACCGCTGCCCATCGCCGTCAAGCCGTTGCGCAGCTGATAGGCCTCGGCATTGCCAGGATCGAGCGGATCGCGGGCGAAGGACATCACCCGATCGAAGCGGTAGCCCTCCTTGAACACGCCGATGTACAGGCCCATCGGCAGGCAGCAGATGCCCAGCACCGTGCTGTAGATCCAATTGGCGCCCGAGTAGACCCACATCACCCACATCACCCCGGCGAGAATGATGACCGAGCCGAGGTCGCGGGTCCGGAATACCAGGACCGCCAGGATGCCGAACGCCAGCAGTGGTAACAGAACCCCGTTCCAGGTCACCCGCACACGCTCCTCTACCTTCACCAGATACCAGGCCATGACCACGATCAGCGCCACCTTGGCCAGCTCGGCCGGCTGGATCATCACCGGGCCGAGATCGATCCAGCGCGTCGCTCCGTTGCGCACGGCCCCGAGATAGGGCGTGATCGCGAGCACCACGGGCACCCCGACGGCCAGGACCCCGACCAGCCAGGTCTTGCGCAGAAAGCCCGGACCGAGCGAACCGAGCGTCAACGCGAGCGCGGTACCGATGCCGAAGGCAGCGAGCTGGCGCACCAGAAAGGCGGTGGCGTCGGTGCGCTCGGCGCTGAACGCGGTGGTCGATGCGATCATCACCAGCCCCAGGCCACACAGGCCGAGGACCAGACTCCAGAGCAGGAACCGCAAGATGCCGATGGGGATCATGCCGTCACCTCAACCGCAGGGTCGCCAGGGCGAGCAGCGCGGTGACGGCGGCGACGATCCAGAATCGCTGCACGATCTTCGTCTCCGGCCAGCCCTTGTACTGGAAGTGGTGATGGAGCGGAGCGCAGAGGAACAGGCGCTTGCCGCCGGTGGCGCGGAACACCGCGACCTGCAACAGCACCGAGAACCCCTCGAGGAAAAAGATGAAGCCGACCAGCAGGATGAGCACCTCCTGCTTGCAACACATCGCCACCACGGCCAGCACGCCACCGAGGCTCTGCGAGCCGGTGTCGCCCATGAACACTTCCGCCGGATGCGAGTTGAACCACAGAAACCCGAGACACCCGCCGGCGAGGCCGGCGCAGAACACGGCCACGTCCTGACAGCCGGGAACGTAGAAGATGCCGAGGTAGTGCGCCGCGACGAAATGGCTGGCGAGGTAGGCGATGACCATGAAGGCGAGACTGGCGATGAGCATCACGCCGGAGGACAGCCCGTCCATGCCGTCGGTGAAATTGACCGAGTTCGAACAGGCGAAGGTCATCACCAGCGTCCAGACCACGATGCCGATGCCGATGTAGGGCGCCTCGACCGCGGCCAGCAACGGCAGGGTGATGCGATGCGGCGCGTCCACGGGTCCGCCCGAGCGCCAGATCCACCCTGTGGCTTCCTGCTTGGCGAAGACCTCGGGGATGATGCTCGCGGCGTCGATGAAATAGAACCACAGCCCGCAGGCCAGACCGACCGCGAGCTGCAGCAGCAGCTTGCTGGTCTTGCTCATCCCCTGGGCGCCGCGGAAGACCTTGGCCCGATCGTCGACGTAGCCGAGCAGGCCGAATGCGACAAGGGTGAACAACAACAGCGGGATCTGCGGTTCGCGCGGGTCGCACCAGATCAACGCCGCGATGAACACCACCGCGATCAGGCCCAGCCCGCCCATCGTCGGGGTGCCGGCCTTGGCCCGGCGCATCGAATCGACCACGATCGCGCCGTCGCCCTTGGCCCCCTTCTCGCCGAAGCGCTTGCGGCGCAGCCAGGCGATCAGGCGCGGCATCATCACCATCATCAACACGAAAGCGGTGACCGCGGCTCCGGCCGCACGGAAGGAGGTCCCGAAACCACCGATGCCGCCGATCCCGAACCGGGCCGCGAGCTCGACCAGCAGATTCAGCACCCACCGTCTCCCTCACTGCGCGCCGCGCCATGACCGAGCGCCTCCATCAGGGCCGCGGGGATGCGGTCGAGTCCAGCCGGGCGACTGGCCTTGACCAGCACACTGGTCGGGCCGATACGCAGGCGTTCGCGCAGGACGCTCACCGCCTCGTCGGCGTCGCGCACGTGGCAATGGTCCCGGCCGCCGGCCGCGGTGTAGCCGGTGCCGATGGCCGCGGCGTCGCGGCCGACGGTGAGCAGCGGCAAGCCGAGGCGGGCGGCCTCGGCGCCGACCCGGCGATGCAGATGTCCGCTCTCCTGGCCGAGTTCCGCCATCGCTCCGAGCACCGCCAGGCGTGCGCCCGGCCGCTGCGAGAGCACCCGCAGACCTGCTTCCATGCTGCCGGGGTTGGCATTGTAGGAATCGTCGAGCAGCAGGTGCTCGCCGAGATGGCATTGCTGCAACCGCCCGTTCGACGGCCTGACCGCGGCCAGGCCGCCGAGGGCGCGCTGGGCATCGGCCCCGGCGGCGACGGCGAGGTGCCAGGCGAGGCTGGCGTTGGCCAGGTTGTGCGTACCCATCAGCTGCAAGGAGACCTCGCCGACCACCGTGCGCAGCACCAGTCCCGCTTCCCGCGCCTCGCCCGCGATCGGACAACCGGGGTCGCCGACGATCGTCAGCTGACGCGAGCCGGCGGCCGCCCGCACAATGGCCAGCAGATCGTCGGCGCGTTGACCATATTCGGCACAAACCGCGTCGAGTCCGTGACGACAGAACAACACCCGCCCGTGTGGCGCGACGCGGCCGAACAGCTCGCACTTGGTGCGGGTCACGCCCTCGAGCCCGCCCATCCCGGCGAGGTGGGCCGGCCCGATATTGGTGATCACGCCGACATCGGGCCGCACGATCCGCGCCAGGGCATCGATATCGCCCGGGGCGGATGCACCGAGTTCGACGATGATGTAGCGCACCTCGGTCGGGGTGTTGAGCACCGTCAGCGGCACGCCGATCTCGTTGTTGCGGTTGCCGGGCGTACACCAGACACGGTCGCTCGCACCGCAGGCGGCGGCGGCGAGTTCCTTGACCGTGGTCTTGCCGTTCGAGCCGGTGATCGCGATCCACACCGCGTCCTCGTAGTCAGCGCGGAAGGCCGCGGCCAAGGCCCCGAGCGCGACGGTCACGTCATCGACCACCAGCACCGGCACCGGTACCTCGACCTCGCGCCCGGCGAGGATCAGCGCAGCACCGTCGCCAACCGCTGTATCGACATAGTCGTGGCCGTCGACGTGCTGCCCGGTGAAACAGGCGAAGATGCAGCCGGGCACCACCTGACGGCTGTCGATGGCCAGGCCGTGGAGCACCAGCTCGCCGCGCGAGCCGATCCACCGCCCGCCGGTGAGCTTCTCGGCGGTCGCGGCATCGAGAATGAAGGGGGCGGCTGGCTCAGCCATGGATCGGCTCCGTGGGCTCGAGGTCACGGATGAAACGTCGATCGTCCCAGTCCAGACGTGTTCCGCCGATTTCCTGCCAGGTCTCGTGACCCTTGCCGCAGACCACCACCACGCCGTCGACTCCGGCGATACGCCGGGCAAGGCGGATCGCTTCGCCGCGATCGAGCACCACCGCCAGCCCGGCATCGGGCCACGGCGCCTCGCAGGCCACGCGCACCCGCGGGTCGACCCTCGCGGCGACCTCGGCGGCGATCGCGGCCGGGTCCTCGCTGCGCGCGTTGTCGGTGGTCAGCACGGCGTGGTCGGCGCTCAGCGCCGCGTCGCCCATCGGGCCGCGCTTGGCCCGATCACGATCGCCACCACAGCCGAAGACGCAGACCAGACGACGGGTTGGATGCGCCTCGCGCAGCACGGCGATCACCCGGCGGATGGCATCTGGGGTGTGGGCATAGTCGACATACGTGCGCGGATCGTGACGGATGAGCTCGAGTCGACCGGGGACCGGGGGCACGTTGTGCAGACGCTCACAGACACGCGCCAGCGGCTCGCCGGTCGCGGCAGCGGCGATCAACGCTCCGGCCGCTGCGTTCCAGGCGTTGAAGCCGCCCGGCGCCGGCGCTGCGAGCCGGTAGGCCTGTGCCTCGTGGTGCAGGACCCAGACCCCATCCGCCAGGGTGACCCGACTCGCACCCAACTGGAGCCCCAGCGCGCAGACCCGCAGCCCGCGGTCACGCGCGCTGCGTGCGAACGCGGCGCAGGCGGGGTCGTCGGCGTTGTACACGGCCAGGGCGCCGGGCGCCGCGTGGTCGAGCAGGCGCAGCTTGGACGCGGCGTAGGCGGCGCGGTCACGATGGTAGTCGAGGTGATCGTGCCCGAGTCCGGTGTGGACCACCGCGGCACAAGGCACACCGGAGAGTCGACCCTGATCCAGGCCGATGCTCGAGGCCTCGAGTGCCACCCCGGGGACCGTCGCCGGATCCAGCCCGGCCAGAAAGGGATGCAGTTGATCCGGACCTGGAGTGGTGTTGGCGCAGTCCACCAGCGTCCCACCGTCGTGCAGACCGAGGGTGCCGACCCGCGCCGCGCCCGGTCCGAGCGCGTGCCAGGCGCACCATACCGTGCTGGTCTTGCCGTCGGTGCCGGTGACCGCGAGCACCGACGGGCAACGCCGGTCGAGACCGTGACACCAGGCGCTGGTCTGGGCGTAGGCCGCGCGCACCGCCGGCACGATCAGGGCCCCGAGGCCGGGACCGGCGAGGCCGTGATCCTCTGGCTCCAGGACCACCGCCGCCGCACCGCGCTCGCCGGCAGCGGCCACGTGCGCCGCGCGCCGGACCGGATCGGGATGACAGGCGAAGAAGGTATCGCCTGGCGTGACGACGCGGCTGTCCTGCACCGGGCGCAACGCGCGCTCGCCGCGCACCGGTCCGATCCGGGTCGCGGCGAGGCGCTGGCAGGCGGTGGCGATATCCATCTCAGTCGTCCCCTGCCGGCAGGTCCGGCGGTACCTGAGCGTAGTCGAGTGCGTAGGTGAGCACGTCGTGGACCACGGGGGCGGCGACCTGGCTGCCGTAGTGGCCGTTGGCGCGGGGATCGTCGACCACCACCAGGCACAGCAGGGCCGGATCGATTCCCGGCGCGGCCGGCGCCCAGCAGATGAAGCTGGCGATATGGCGATCGCTGCGATAGCGCCCGTCAACGAGCTTCTCGGTCGTGCCGGTCTTGCCGGCCGAGCTGTAGCCATCGAGCCGCACCCGGCGGCCGGTCCCCTCGGTCATGGTCATGTTCATCGCCGCGCGGATCGCGGCGGCATCGGCCGGCGCGAAGATCCGTCGCGCTGGCGCGAGCTCGGGGACGGGACGATCGATACGCGCGCCGTTCTCCGGATCGATGGCGTAGATCCGCCGGACGATACGTGGCGCGCGCATGACCCCGCCGTTGGCCACCGCCGCGTGGGCCATGGCCATCTGCAGCGGGGTGACGCCGATCTCGTACCCCTTGCAGACCGAGAGCAGCGTGCCGCTGCGGGTCCAGGACCCGGCCGGCGTGAGCATGCCGGCGTCCTCGCCCGGCAGCGCGATGCCGGTGCGTGCGCCGAACCCGAAACGCAGGATCCAGTCGCGCAAGCGCTGCACCGGCATGCGCAGGGTGATCTTGCTCATCAACACGTTGACGGACTTGGCCACCCCCTGGGCGACGGTGAGCCGGCCGTAGCCGTGGCTGTCGCTGACCTGCCGGCGATGTCGGCCGACCCGCGCCAGCCACCGGCCGTTCTCGCAGTCGACCATCGTGTTCCAGTCGACCAGGCCGTCGCTGACCACCGCCCCGGCGACCAGCGGCTTGATGGTCGAACCACACTCGTAGACGTACTGCAGACATCCGTTCTGGAAATACTCGCGGCTCTCGACGTAGTCGGTCGCGAAATCGGCCGGATCGAAGGATGGCAGCGAGGCCATCGCCATCACCTCGCCAGTGGTCGGCCGGATCACGATGCCGTGGGCCCCGGCCGCCTGGTGGTGCTCCAACGCCGTGTGCAGTCGCTGCTCGAGCTGACGCTGGATCGCGACATCGATGGTCAGCTGAACGTGACAGCCGGGACGCGCCGGGATCGCCCGCGCCTGCGCGTCGATCATCGGCCGACCGCGTGCGTCGCGTTTAACCGGCACCTCGCCCGGGGTCCCGGCGAGGTGCTCGTTGCAGGTCAACTCGATCCCGCCGCCGCCGTGCCCCTCATCGCAGACGAAGCCGAGCACCTGTGCTGCGAGCCGTCCATGCGGATAGATCCGCTGGTAGCAGCGGCGCAGATAGATGTGGTCGATGCCCAGTTCACGGATCTCCTCCGCCTGGACGTCGTCGAGATTGCGTGCGATCATCCGTCCATTGCGACCCGATTCGAACCAGGCGCGCAGCGTGGCGCGCGGCAGGCCCAGGATCCGACTGAGATGGACGGTCGCGCCGAGCTTGTCCTGCATGTAGCTCGGATCGGAGAACAGGTCCCAGCGCGCGGCCGAGGAGACCAGCGAACGGCCCCGGCAGTCGAGGATGCTGCCACGCGCGGCAGGGATCTGCAGGCTGGCGCGGCCGGTGGCCTGGGCGCGAGCGCGGAAGGCCCCTCCACGGTTGACCTGGAGATGATGCAGGCGCTGCACGAGCACCGCGAACAGCAGCCCGAAGACCGTGATCGTGATCCCCATGCGCCAGTGTTGACACGGTGCCGGCACCAACGGGGCACTCATCGCGTACTGTCGCCCTGGGTGAGATCCCGATCGTGATTGACGGCCAGGGCAGGCTCGATCCGCAACGGAACGCGCAACCGCGCGAGCGCGGCGTCGATACGCTGCCGCTGGGCGAGGTCGTCGACCTCTTTGAGCAGATTGTAGCGCTGTTGCTCGAGCTCGGTGCGCTGTTCGAGATCGCCACCACGCCGCTTGTCGAGGTGGGCCGACTCGGCCCCCGCGGTAGCCACGTCGATGCCGATGCTCACGCAGAACGCCAGCCAGCTGGCGAAGACGAGGACGTGCAGCCCGTTCCAGGTCAGCGGATTGCGCATCGGTTGGATCCTCCTCAACGAACCGCCCAGCGCAGTCTGGCCGAAGCGGCGCGTCGGTTACGCGCCAGCTCGGCCGGGCCGGGGGTGACGACCTTGCGGCTGATCGCCGCGAGCCGGCCGTCTGCGTGATGGTGACGGAAGGCCTGTTTGACCAGGCGATCCTCGAGACTGTGAAAACTGATGATCGCCGCCCGTCCGCCAGGGCGCAGCAGATCGGGCAGCAAGCGCAGCAGGCTCTTGAGCTCGCCGAGCTCGTCGTTGGTAGCGATGCGCAGGGCCTGGAAGGTCCGCTGCGCCGGGTGGCGTGGATGACGCCCGGGCACCGCGGCGGCGACGGCGTCGGCCAGCTCGCGCCCGCTGTACACGCCGCGTTCGCGTGCACGTTTGAGCGCCCGCGCCACCCGCCGGCTGGCGCGCTCCTCGCCGTAGCGCCAAATGATTCCGGCCAGCTCCTCGGTGCTGAGCCGGTCGATCAGCTCCAGCGCCGTGTGCGGGCAGTCAGCTCCCATACGCATGTCCAACGGCGCGTCGGATCGCATGCCGAAGCCACGCTCGGCCAGATCGAGCTGCAGGCTGGAGACGCCCAGGTCGGCCAGCAAGGCGTCGAAACGCTCGCCGCGCGCGGCGAGTTCGCCCGTGGCCGCGGCGAAGCCGGCCGGGCGGGAATACAGTGAGAAACGATCACCAAAGGAGGCCAGCCGTCCACTCGCGAGCGAGCGGGCCTGGGGATCGCGATCGATTCCCAGGACCGTCGCCCCCATGCGCAACAATGCCGCGGCGTGACCGCCCAGCCCGAGGGTGCAGTCCACACACCGCACCCCCGGGCCTGCCGCCAGATGCCCCACAACTTCATCCAACAGGACGGGCTCATGCCGCCGCTCCGCGGCTCTCCGGCTGGCCCCCCCGGTGACCACCCTCACTGCGTGTCCTTCCGTGTTCAGGCGCTGGCTGCGAGCAGCTCCGGCCGCAATCGCCGGATGCTGCTGCGCAGATAGCGCAGGTAGGGGCTGGCGCTGACCGCCCCGTTCAGCCGCCGGTCGATGCAGCGCAGGCGCAGCTCGGCCAGTTCGAGTTCGCTGCCGACATCGACGTCGCGGGCGGGGCCATCGCCCCGGCCCACCGCGGCGTCCATCGCCTCCAGCAGCCGTTCGAGATCGGGATCGCGCATGTCGTCCTCCTTTGGGAGCCAGCATACGGCGCCAGCCCCTCGCTCTGCTTGCCGCCGGGATCGACGGACTTTCGCCATACCCGCACCGCACCGACGGGCGCGTACAGGCTACCGGGACGCCACCCCCCGCGTCAGACCATCGGCACAGGCGGAGCCTGATAGGCCGCATCCGAGTCCTCCTCAGGTTCGTCCGCGACGTAGGCGGCATAGTCCTCCGGCTTCCAGACCATCACCGAGCGGTTGGTGCTATACATGAACACGTCGCGCTCGAGACCGAGGTAGCTCACGAAATGCTGCGGCAGCACGATGCGCCGCTGGGCGTCGAGGTTCATCCGGTGCACGCTGCCGTTGAGTCTCGCGATCGCCGCCTCCGCGCGCACCGGCTCTCCGGCGTACTGCTCGCGCAAACGGTCCTCCAGAGCCTCCAGCTGCGACTCGGACATCAACACCACCACGCGGAAGGCCTGATCGGTCCCCGGTTTGAGCATGGTGTGGATCCGTCCGCAGACGTAGCCCTCCTCCTCGGCCTGAACCAGGGCACGGGCTCCCTTGAGCAGGGTCACCTGATTCTTCGGCGACAGGCGCAGGGTGGGCAAGTCCATGGCGGTGCTGATACCTCGGCTGGGTCCATGTTGCAACTTCTCCCTACTGCTTGCAACTGGAAACTTCTTCGCCCAACTGCACGCAACCTCTTGCCAGACAGGGACTAACCCACGCCTAGTGGGTTAGAATTGACTCTATGCCGCATCTGGCTCGCAGGGCCCTGGCTCGCCTCACCCCTACGGCATCCCAGGGCCGTGAACGTGGCTGAACCACGCAAATGCAACCGTAGACAAGCCTTGTATAGCGCCGGAGCCCGCCTTGCCGCCGTCCCCGCTCCGGCTTAGCATGGGGCCATGCGCAAGCTGCGCTCACTCCTGCTCCGCTTCGAGTACGCCACCGGCGGCTATTTCAGCCCGGTGGTCACCTGTCTGTTTGCCGTCAATCTGGCCGTTTTCCTCGCCAGCTGGTTCACCATGGGCCCCGGCAGCTCCACGGTGGCCGAGTGGCTGATGCTCAGTCGCAGCAGCCTGCTGGACTTCCAGCTCTGGCGGTTGGTCACCGCCGGCTTCACCCAGATCGAGCCCGGTCATCTGTTGATGAACCTGCTGGTACTCGGCTTCTTCGGGCACAACGTCGAACAGCATTTCGGCGCACGCGGCTTCCTCACCCTGGTCCTGGGCACCATCGTCATCAGCGGTCTGGCCCACGTCATGGTGACCGAGGTGCCCTACATCGGCTTCAGCGGCGCGGCCTACGCCATCCTCGTCGCCTTCGCGACCCTGGCCCCCCGCGCCCGGCTGGTGTTCTTCATCGTCTTCATGCCGGCCTGGCTGCTGGTCACCATCCTCATCTCGATCGATGTGCTCATGGCCCTGGGGCCACGTCAGAGCGACACCGCGCACCTGATCCATCTGGTCGGCGCGGGCATCGGCTTCCTCAGCATTCGCTACGGCCATCGCTGGTGGCGCCTGCGCCGGCGCCTGCAGGCAGCCAGCGAGGCGCGCCGGGTTGCCAGCGAGCAACGCGCCGATGCCGACCTCGACCGGCTGCTGGCCAAAGTCTCCGAACACGGCCTGCCGAGCCTGACTGCGGCCGAACGCCGCTTCCTCCAGCGCTACTCGCGCTCGCACCGCGACCGATGAGCATCCCCCTGGCCCGCAGCCGTCGTAGGGCCCTGCCGGTGCGTATCGGCGATCGTCTGATCGGTGGCGACGCACCGGTCCTGGTCCAGAGCATGACCACCACCCTGGCCACCGATCTGCCGGCGACGCTCGCCCAGTGCCGCGAGCTCGCCGAGGCCGGCTGCGGCCTGATCCGGGTGACCGCACCGAGCGTGGCCGCGGCCCAGGCGCTCGGGCCGCTGCGCCAGGCGCTCGATGCCGCCGGTCACGGCGGGCTCCCGCTATGCGCCGACGTCCACTTCCAGCCCCGCGCCGCCTATGCCGCGCTCGAGCATGTCGAGAAGGTCCGGATCAATCCGGGCAACTTCGCCGACCGTCCCATCGCCGACTGGAACGCCTACGACGACGCAGACTTCGCCGCCGACCGCCAACGCGCCGCCGCGACCGCCGGCGCCTTCTTCGCCGCTGCAGCCGAACGCGGCCGCGCGGTGCGCATCGGCGTCAACCACGGCTCGCTCAGCGATCGCATGACCCTGCGCCATGGCAACACACCTGCGGGCATGGTCGCCGCTGCGCTCGAGTACTGCGATTTCGCCGAGGCGGTCGGGCACCGCGAGCTGGTCATCAGCATCAAGGCCTCGCAACCAGGGGTCATGGTCACGACCGTGCGTGAGCTGGTCGCCGCGCTCGAGGCGCGCGGCATCCCCTACCCGCTCCACCTCGGCGTCACCGAGGCCGGCAGCGGACTCGAGGGCCGGGTCGCCGGCGCGGTCGGCATCGGCGCGCTGATCGCGGATGGTATCGGCGACACCCTTCGGGTGAGCCTGACCGAACCGCCACTCGCCGAGCTCGCACCGGCCCGGACCCTGGCCGGCCTGCTCGCGGCGCCGGGCGGCAGCGCCGACACCGGCAGCGCAGCAGCCTGGACGCAGACACCCGCGCGCCGCGGTGGCCCGCTGGCACTGGGCGAGGTGGTGCTCGGCGGCGGACACCCGCCGGCGGTCCTCGCCTCCACACCCGATGCCGACCTCGACCCGGCCCAGCTCGAAACGGTGCGGATTCGCCCAGGCGCTGCGCTCATCCCGGACGTGCCGGTGCAGCTGGCCGACCTGCGCGACACCGATGACCTGCGCGCGCTGTGCAGCGCCCTGCGCGCGGCTCCCCACCCGCTGCTCATCGGCCTCGGCGACACCGGAACCTGCCCCCCGGTCCAGGCCTATCGCGCATTGACCGCGGCGATCCTCACCGGCGCAGCACATCATGCCCTGTTGCTGCACGACACCGATCCCGATCCGGTGGTCTGCGCCGCGCGTCTCGGGGCGCTCTTGCTCGACGGCGCTGGCGACGCCATCTGGCTGCCGGGCGTGCCGCAGCCGGGACCCACCGCCTTCGCGATACTCCAGGCCGCCGGCGCGCGCATCACCCGCGCGCGCATCGTCTCCTGCCCGACCTGCGGTCGGACCGCGGTCGACCTGCTCGCGCTGACCGAGGAGGTCAAGACAGCCACGGCTCACCTGAACGGCCTGACCATCGGCGTGATGGGCTGCGTGGTCAACGGCCCCGGCGAAATGGCAGACGCCGACTACGGCCTCGTCGGCGCGGGCCCCGACCACCTGCACCTGTATCGCGGCCGCACGGTGGTGCGCCGCGATCTGACTCTGACCACAGCGCCGACAGCGCTGCTGGAGCTGATCGAAGCCGACCGCCTGCAAAGCTGAACCGGCAAGCACACCGGTCACCGGCCGCGGACTGATGTACCGCAACCGGCCAGATACCAGTTGGCGAAGTGCTGGCTGGTCAGACTGCCGATGGGCAGGCCGGTGCCCGGCGGATCGCCGGGGAAGCCATCGATCATGGCACCACACAGGCCCAGCAGGGTCGGATCTTTGCAACGCTGCCGCAGCAGGCGCTTGAGCATGGCGTGATCGATCGAGGCGAAGAAGCTGCGCACATCCAGGTGCAGGTGCCAGGCTGCGCGGCGCGCCTGGTGTTGGGCCGCCTGGACAGCGGCCAGAGTGCCCTTGCCCGGACGGCAGGCACAGCTGTGGTGGATATGCCCCCCGTTCGAACTGGGGTTCCATCACGGCGATCAGGGCGTGGCACAGCACCCGCTCATGAAAGCGAGCGGCGTGGATGGTGCGCTTCTTCGGGTCGTGGACGACGAAGCTGCGGTAACTGCCGCGTACCGCCGTGCCGATCAGGATGTCCTCGCGCAGCGCCGCCAGGCGGACGTCGAGGTGGCGGCGAAAGCGGCGCACCTCCCACCGGTCGCTCTTGCCCCGGGCGGCAAGGCGGAAAGCACGCAGCAGGTTGGCGTGATCGGCGACAGCCGCGAGGTCGGCGCCGCTACGCTTGGGCACCGACCGTGGCCTCCAGGGCCGGGGCTTCGCTGCGCAGGATGGCCAGCACCGCGTCGGCGTATTTCTCGATCCGACCGGCGCCGATGCCGTCGATCACCTGCATGGCGGCGGTGCTGGTCACCCGCTGCTGCACCAGCTTGGCCAACTGCTCGTTCGCAGCAATAGTCCGTTCGCGGCAATAGTCTGAAGCTCATAAGATCCGCCCGCCCACCGACGTCCTGGGACCATCCCGCGGTTCCATCGATGGGCGAAGCGGCAACCCTGAAAGGAACTCAACAACCCCTTTCAGGCGGAAGTCATGTACTACTGCGGACAGGATCGGCGCCGCCTCACCCGCGCACCTGCATCCCCGCGCCCTCGATCACGTACTTCTCCACCCCGTCCTGCGACGGTGAGGCCAGCGGGCAGTCGACCAGACCGGTGGTGTTGCGCGCCCAGAACACGTGCATCGGGACCGCGACCTCTTCGGGCCAGTCGATGGTGATGTCCTGCACCGCCAACCGCTGCACGTTCTCCGCCACCACCGCCGCCCGGGCGCCGCGCGCAGCTGGTGTGCCGGGCGAGAACTGGATCGCCACCGCCTCCCGCGCCCAGGCGAACTCGTTCTCCACCGCCGGGTAATGGAGGTGGATGTTGCGCAGCTGGATGTCCCGCACCTCGGCGCCGGGGCCAGCGGTCACCAGCACCCGTGCGTCGCTGCGCACCGTCACGCCGTCAACGCGCACCCGGCGGATCCGCCCGGGTGTGGCTTCGAACCGGGCCTTGGGGTGCACCGAACAGTCGATGTGGATCGGGTTGACCAGCGGAATGGTGCCGTGGGTGTCGCAGAGGATGTTGCTGACCGTCACGTCCTCGAACGTGCCGCCGGCCATGCACGCCAGGTGGACGCCACGCGAGGAATCGTGGATGATGCAATTGCTGAAGGCCACCTGACGGATGATGCCGATCGATTCGGCCGCCCCGAGCTTCAGTGCGCTGCAGTTCGTGTGCAGAATGCAGTCGCTGACGACGATGCGCTCGTTCACACCGCCCAGGCTCTTGAGGACGATCGCATCGTCCCCGGCGGTGATGATCGAGCTGGTGATGATCACGTCGCTGCTGTCGGTGACGTCGATACCGTCGGTGTTCGGACCGTGCAGGTCGTTGGCGATGGTGATGTCGCGCACGCGCACATCGTGACAGTCGAGCACGTGCACCGTCCAGCCGGGCGCGTCGGCGATGGTGACACCCTCGAGGCGCACGCGCCGCGCGCTGCGCAGTTCGATGAGCGGGCTGACCCGCCGGCTCTTGGCGGTGAAGAAGGCGCACGTCGACGGCGGGTCCCAGAAGGCCGGCCCCTGGCCGTCGATGGTCCCCCTGCCGGTGATCGCCACGTCCTCAACGGCGTGCGCGACGAGCAGGTGGTACGGCTGCAGATCCACATTCTGCTGCACGTTGTGATCGGCGGCCAGCGGCCGGTAGTGGTCGAGATCGTGGGAGGCGCGTAGCACCGCCGCGGCGTCGAGGTGGAGCGTGACGCGATCGCGCAGAAACAGCGCGCCGGTCACGAACACCCCCTGCGGCACCACCACGGTGCCACCGCCGTCGGCCGCCGCCGCGTCGATCGCCTGCTGGATGGCGACCGTCGCCAGGCTGGTGCCATCGCCGCGGGCGCCGTGATCGGTGATGCGATGCGTGGCCATGGCCGTCCTCCGCCGGGCGTTGTAGGGAAACGTCGCGATGAGACAACACCTCCCCGATCCCGCCACGATCCGTCCAGACACTCGGCAGCAGAGCGCGGGCGCCGCCCGCACCCCAAGGGGCATTGTAGCAGGCAGCGCCCGCGCGACTGTGTGTTCGCGGAAGCTCGCTCTGCGCTGCGCTGCGCGCAGTCGCCCCCACGACGCCGCCATGCCATTCCCCTGGAAAAGCACGCATGGTCATGCGCACTTTTCCTGGGAAATGGAATACAGCGGCCGTGTTCGTCCGTATCCATGCCGGAGTCCCCACCATGCGCATCCACGTCGTCTCCTACCTGCCGCGCGGCAGCCGCTCCTCGACACGCCGCCTGCTCGAGACATTGCGCAGCGAGATCGACACGGCACGGCATCAGCTCGATGAGCTGGACCTCACCACCGACGTGCCCGACCTCTTCCTGCCCGAGCGCCTGCACGCCTACATCATGCGCGACTACCGGGGCGAGTCGCTGGATCGCGAGCAGCAAGGGCTGATGGCCGGCATGGACGGCATGACATCGCGCCTGCTGCAAGCCGACGCCCTGGTGCTCGCAACGCCGATGCACAACTTCTCGATGCCGGCGATCGTCAAGGCGTGGTTCGATGCGGTGATGCTCAAGGGCCACACCTGGGATGTCGCCGCCGACGGCCACACCGGCCTGCTGCACGGCCGTGCGGCGCTCGTCCTGGCCAGCTCCGGTGGCACCTACGACCAGACCCCCTTCGCGCCTTTCGAGCACCTGGTCAGCCTGATCCGCTGCGAGCTGCAGTTCCTCGGCTTCGACCCCGTCCACCACGTGCTGGCCGAAGGCATGAACACGCTCGATGAGGAGGCGAAGGAGGCGGCCCTCACGCGCGCGGCCTCGCAGACCCGCGCTTTCGCCAAGGCCTTGCTGGCGCCTTGACGCCTGCCCCTGCTGGACCATCCGGGGGCAGGACCTACCGTCACGCCATGGCCGACGGCTGGATCGCGATCCGTGGTGCCAGCGTGCACAACCTGCAGCAGGTCGACGTCGACCTGCCCAAGGGCCGGCTGGTCGCCATCACCAGCGTCTCCAGATCGGGCAAGTCGTCGCTGGCCCACGACACCCTCTTCGCCGAAGGCCAGCGCCGTTTCCTCGAGAGCCTGTCGGTCTCGGCCCGCGCTGCCATGCCCAGGGGCAGGCGCCCACGCAGCGCGACCCAGTGCACGCTGAACGCGAACACTTCCCGCCACCAGCCCTGCCACCGACGGACCGTGCACTCGCATGGCCGGTCCCACTCCTGGCAGGCGACCGGTGCGCCGGTGGCCATAGCCGAAAAGGCCAGCACGATCGGCGCCACATAGAAACGCCGCCCGTGGAACCGCCAACTCGCCGACGTCAGCCGCTTGCGGCACCCCCGCCGCGAACAACACCAACTCCAGCGCAGCGTGAGCCGATCATCAGGCGGCCGACGCGGGTCCTCGCGCGGCCAGCCCCAGGCCTTGCGCCGATAATGCCCGGCGTGCAACGCGCCGCCGCAATGCGGACAGCCTCGCCGACGCACCTCCTCGGCGTGGAGCCGGTCCCAGGATGCGAAGCAGACGAGGACCCTTGTCAGCCAGTGGGTGGTGAGCACCATGGACAGCCTCCTTATGGTTTTTTGGTCCATAGGAGACTGGCGCCCCGATTGGTCGTGTGAACCCGTCGGGGGCCAGATTTGATGTCGGTCCCAGACTCACCCGCCAGAGGCAATGAACTCAATGAGCGTGACAGGGAACGGAGACTTGGGGCTCAAATAGTGTGAGCACTGTCACCCTTCGCTCTACAAGGTCGGCACCCTCGACATTGATTACGGAGCTCGATACCGA
>CAZTGE010000079.1:0-19028 GCA_964612995.1 uncultured candidatus Brocadiaceae bacterium
CTCTGTGTTCTCTGTGGTTTATGAGAGCACAGGAATAGGCCTGAGTAGTTACGCTTCGCAAACGTCCTCGTTGTGGGGTGGTTGGCGTTGTTTGCTTCGCAAACGTCCTCGTTGAGGGGCGGTTGTTGTTCCGCTTGCTCTGCTGGCTTGTCCGTCGGGTGATGTGCGTTGCGCCTCAGCAGGCGTCGCCCGCGTCGTAGCGGCCGGGGGCGTAGGCGGCGCGGCGGGTGGCCAGGAGTTCCTGGGCTGCGGGGTCGTCGGCGCGGGCGTGCTGGACGAAGGGCCAGATGGCGATGGAGCCGCGCGAGTCGAAGCGGCCGACCAGTTCGCAGTAGCGCGGTGCGATGCAGGCGACCAGGTCGGCGACGATCAGCTCGCAGACATCTTCGTGGAAGCCGCCGTGCATGCGGAAACTACCGAGGTATTCCTTGAGCGACTTCGATTCGATCAGGTGGTCGGCCGGGATGTAGTTGATGGTCAGCGCGGCCCAGTCCGGCTGGCCGGTGACCGGGCAGAGCGCGGTGAAACGCAGGCAGGCCAGGGTCACCCAGCGGTCCAGCTCGGGCCCTTCGGTCCGGGCGGTGCGGGGGATGGCCTCGAGCAGCTCGGGGGCGTAGGTGAAGGGGGTGTCGCGGCGTTTGCCCAGGCTCTGCGAGGGCAGGTCCTCGGGGCGTCGCTCGTCGGTTGGGGGGGTCATGGTCGCTCCTCGTCGTGTCCGTCGGGCTGGCGCTCCAGGGTGAGGAAGGTCAGCACGCCTTCCCGCCGCCGACCGGTCTCGATCCAGTCGGCCGGATCATAGGCGGGGAAGCGGCGATCGCCCGGATGCTCCTCGTCGATCAGCGTCAGCAGCATCCGCGTCACCTGCGGCAGGTACAGGCGGTAGATCGCCTCGCCGCCGCAGATCACCGGCACCGGGTGGCGGTCCGGCTGTGCGCAGCGCATGCGCGAGAGGGCGAGCGCTGTCGCGGGATCGTTGGCCACCTGCAGGTCATCATCGCCCGCCGGCCGTCGGCGGCTGAGCATCACCACGCTGCGTCCGTCGAGCGCGCCGCCGAGCGACTCCCAGGTCACCCGGCCCATCACCAGCACCCGCCCCATGGTGGCGCGCCGGAAATGGGCGAGATCGGCCGGATGATGCCACGGCAGCGCCCCGCCAGAACCGATCACCCGGCCACGGGCGAGCGCAGCGATGAGATCGAGCGGTTGCATGCTCCGCACCATAGCCGCCGCGACGGCCGGGGCGAGGGCGGGGATACCGCCGGGAAGGGCCGCGCGCGGCTCCGGTCGCTGTACTCAGTCCGGGTGCGTTCACCGATCCGCGGTGCGGGTCGACAGGCCCGAGCCCGGTGCGATGATCCCGTATGGCCGCTGGTCTGTTGATCGTGCTCGCTGGCAATGTCGGCCCCGCTTCGCTCGCGGCTACCGGCGACTACGATGTTTTGTTCCGTGCCGGGCTGGACCTGAGCGCGGAGCGCGCGCCGGTGGTCCAGGCCCATCGCGATGAGGCCTTGCCGGATCCCACGCGCTTCGCCGGCGTGGTCGTCAGCGGTTCGATCGCGATGGTCACCGAGGGCCGTGCCTGGATGCAGCGGCTCGGGCGGTGGATGCAGACCTGCCACGAGGCGGGCGTGCCCTTGCTGGGGGTGTGCTTTGCGCATCAGCTACTGGCGCTCATGCGCGGTGGGCGGGTGGCGGACAATCCGCGTGGTCCGGAGTACGGCAGCTACACACTGGCGACCACGGCGGCGGCGGGCGCCGATCCACTCTTCGCCGGCCTGCCATCACGGCCCTTGGTCCACGAACAGCATGTCCAGGCGGTGGTCGATCTGCCGCCCGGGGCCGTGGTGTTGGCGGCGACGGCCCGCGATCCCTGCAACGCCGTGCGCTACGGTCCCGGCCTGTGGGGGGTGCAGTTCCACCCCGAATCGTTGCCGGTGAATGTGCACAATGCGATCGACGCCATGCACGCGATCCTGACCGCCGACGGGCAGGATCCGGCGGCCTGTCGTGCGACCATCGCCGCATCGCCCGTCGGGCCGGCGCTGTTGCGACGGTTCCGCCGGACGATCTGCGGTCTGGCCGATTGAGCGCGGGCTCAGTCTGCGTCGGTCTCGGTTTCCTCTGTTTCCTCCGTGACCGCTGGCGCTTCACCATCTGCTTCGCTGGTGTCGGTCTGCAGCGTGGCGTGATGGCTCATGGTCATGTGCACCTTCATCGGGATCTCCATGCGCTGGCCCTGGGCCTGCATGTGCAGCGAGCCCTCGACGTTCTGCACGAGCTCGAGCTTCACCGGCCAGCCGGTCATCCGGTCGATGGTCACGGTGCCGGTCTGGGTGCCGGTGAGGTCTGGCGTGACGGTCATCGGACCCATCTGCATTTCGCCCTCGGCTGCGGTCATGCCGCTGCTCAGTGTGGCTTGTGCCAGGTCGGTATCGTATTCCTGCAACACGTACTCGCTGGAAACCTGGATCGGGAAGCCCATCTCGACGGTGATCGTGCGTTTCCAGCTGTCCTCCGGCTTCACGGCTTGTTCAGGGTGGTGGGCCAACTGGGCTTCCACGCTGTGCTCCATGGCACGCTTGCCGAACTGCTTGCGGGTCTGTTCCTTGACCATCTGCAGCTGCTGTGGCTCGAGGGTGTCGCCCATGCTCTCGACCATCTTGTCGACCAGACCATCGAGCCCTTCGCTGGCGATCACTTCGCCGCGGGGATTGCAGGTGACTGTGTAGCGGGTATCCGGCAGGGTGGCGAGCGGCTTCAAGGCGGTGGAGGGCGCTTGCTGGTCGGTTTGCGAATCATAGCTGTTTGCGCTCAGACCGGGGGCCGACTGCTCCACCGCCACCCGGGTGATGGTGACCGCGATGGTGGTGTTCCCGTTCTCGCTGGCGATCACCTTCATGCTGTTGCCGAGGGTCGTCTTCTGTTTCACCACCTGCTCGACGCCTTGAACGGTCTGGGTGATGGTCTGATCGGTGATGGTTTCGGTGACGAAGCGGGAGCCGACCGCCGGTTGCAGGGCCAGGGTGATGGCCTCGGCCTCTGCCGGTTCGGCGGTCCGGTTCTCGGCCGCGTGTGCGGCGCTCACGACGAGGGCGATGAGGATCAGGGGGGGCGTGAGGGCGAGGCGCGGGGCGACATGGCGCATGGAGGCTCCTTCAGGAGGTGGGACGGTTGTAATCCGAAGACGTGCCCGGGGAGGTGGAGGTTTCAGCCGCTGTGTCGGGTACGGCGGGCTCGAGGCTGGCGCTGCGCGCGCGGCCCTCCTCGAGCCACCGGCGCAGGCCGGTGATGTTCTCCTTCTGCGAGACCACCAGCGGCACCAGCCGCTGACAGGCCCGCAACACATCGGCGGTGGTGAATTCGCGGTTCTCGTCGAAGGCGGCGTACATCGCGTCGGTGATCGCCTGTTCGATCTCTGCACCGACGTGGTCGGCGCTCTCGGCGGCGAGCGCGTCGAGGTCGTAGGCTGCGGGATCGCGTCCGCGCTTGCGCAGGTGGACGGCGAAGATGGCGGCGCGTTCGGCGGTGTTCGGCAGATCGAGGAAGAAGACCTCATCGAAGCGGCCACGACGCAGGAGTTCGGGCGGGAGCCTGGCGATGTCGTTGGCGGTGGCGACCACGAATACCGGCGCGGTCTTCTCCTGCATCCAGGTCAGGATCGAGCCGAAGATGCGGGTCGAGACCCCCGAGTCGCCACCGCCGCCGTGGGCCAACGCCTTCTCGATCTCGTCGATCCACAACACGCAGGGAGCCACCGCTTCGGCAAGTTTCAGCGCCTCGCGCGCGCGTTCCTCGGATTCGCCCATCATCGAGCCGAACAACGAGCCGACGTCGAGCCGGATCAGTGGCAGGCACCACTCCCCCGCGATCATCTTCGCGCACAGGCTCTTGCCGGTACCGGGGATGCCGATCAGCGCGATGCCCCGCAGCGGCGGCAGACCGTAGGCCTCGGCCTCGCGACTGAAGGCGCGGCGGCGTTGACGTAGCCAGCGCTTGAGCGCGTCGAGTCCGCCGACCTCACGCGGGGCGTCTTCGGTATCGTAGAATTCCAGCGCCTGACTCTCGCGGATGATCAGCTTCTTCTGCTGTGCGACCAGCTTGACGTCCTCGGCCTGGAGCCGGCCGTCGCGGACGATGGCCATGGCGAACACCCGTTGGGCCTGTGAGGCGGTCAGGCCCTTGGCCGCGCCGAGCAGGCGATCGTGCTCCTCGTCGGTCATGTCGGTGCTGACACCAGGGGCTCGCAGCAGCCGGGTGAGCACCTTGTCGAGCATCGGCAGATCCGGCGGTGGCAGTTCGATCGCCACCATGTCGTCCTTGAGCTCCAGGGGGACCGCCACGCTGGGGGTGACCACCAGGATCGACTTGCGGGTGTACTTGAGCCGCTGGGCCAGGTTGCGCAGTTTGCGCCGCACCGGGGCGTCGTCCCAGTGGAGGTGGAAATCGCGCAGCACGAACACCCCGCGGGTGTCGGTGCGGCCGATCGCGTCGAGCGCGTCGACCGGTGTCTTGGCCCGGGGCAGGATCTCGTCCTCGCCATAGAGCACCGCGAACCCGTCGGCGATATCCCAGGCGAAACACTTGCGCCGCGTGCGGCCGCACAGCTCGCGTACGCTCTCGACCGCCCGTTCCTCCTCGATGGTGACCACCGCCACCAGCGGGTAGCGCGCGCGGAGGAAGACATCCAGTTCGTGCTCGAAGGCCATGCCCGATCCTGGCGCGATGTGGCTCGCTTTCCACTGCCGGTCGGCGTGGGCGTGGCCGGCAACGAACCGCATCCGGCGGTCTTGGCCTCGACATCCGGGTTCCGTGGCGGTAGCACAATGGCGTGCGTACGGCGCAACTGTTGCCTGAGCCGGTCTTCGCCCGCATCGCCGCGGCGTATCGCCAGCGCTGGGGCATTCCCCTGTGCGCGGTGGAGGCGGACGGAGTTCCGGTCTACGCTGCGGCGAGCTTTTTCGCCCCCGCCGACCCGGGCCAAATCGTGCCGCATCTGCTCGATGAGTGTCTGCGCTGGGGTGAGCCGAGCATCTGCGCCCATCCGATCGGTGAGCAGGATCGCCTGCTGTGGGCGGTGCCGCTGATGCACAATGCCGCGGTCCATGGTGGCATCGTGGCCGCGGTGGCGGTGGATGTCCTGTTCCCCGCTGGCGGGGGCGATGCGACGCTCGACCTGCGTCGCGCCTGTTGTCATCTGCGCCTGTTGGCCACGCGGCACAACGCGACCAACGCCGCGCTGCTGGCCGAACGGCGCCGCGCCTACCGTTGCGAACAGGAGAAGGCCTACTACCTCCACGACAGCAAGCTGAGCTCGCAGCTCTCGATCCAGGAGGCCTACCTGCGCGAGGAGCCCGCCCTGCTCTCGGCGATCCGGCGAGGGCACCGGGCCGAGGCGACCCAGATCCTCAACCGCATCCTGGTGATCATCTATCATCGTGGCGGCGAGCGGCTCGACCTGATCAAGAGCTTCGTCATGGAGCTGGTCGCCGCGATGTGCCGCGCTGCGGTCGAGGCCGGTGGCGCGGCCCAGGACCTGCTGGGCGTCAACTACACCGCCCTGAGCGCGCTCGGCGAGGTGGATACAGAAGAGGACCTCGCCGCGTGGCTGGTGGCGATGTGCAACCGGGTGTTCGACGTTGTCGCCACCACCACCCACCGGCCCGTGGCCTCGGTGCTCCAGGCCGGTCTGGGGTACATGCGCGCCCACCACGCCGAGCCGCTGAGTCGCGACGACGTCGCCGCGATGGCCGGGGTCAGTCCGTCGCACTTCTCGCGCCTGTTGATCGAGCGCACGGGGCGCAGCTACACCGACACCATCAACCAGATCAGGGTCGACCACGCCGCACAACTGCTGCGTCGCACCGCGTTGAGCATACTCGAGATCGCGCTCACGGTCGGCTTCAACGATCACTCGTATTTCACCAAGGTGTTCAAGCGTCATACAGGCACAACGCCGTGCGCATACCGTCGCTCGGAGCAGCGGGGCTGAGCCGGCGGCCGCTCATCAGCCTTGCCGGGTTCAGTCGCCGGCCGCTCGGGCGAGCGAGCGTTGGCGCAGGGCGCGCTCGAGGCGTTTGAGGCGCATCTTGCAGGCGCTCAGGCCGATGCCGAGCTCGGCGGCGACCTGCTTGAGGCTCTGGCCCTGAAGGTACCGCAGTTCGAGCAGGTGGCGGTCGGCGGGGGGCAGCCGTTCGAGCAGGCGATGCAGCAGGTGGTCGTCGCCCTGGTCGTCGGAAGCGTCGGGATCGGCTGCGAGCGTCGGCGACTCCTGTTGCAGCTGCCAGCGGCGCAGACGTTCGGCACGCAGGCGGGCGTTGCGGGTGAGGCAGCAGTTGACGGCGATGCGGTGCAGCCAGGTGCCGATACGGGCCGTGCCGCGGAAGTGGTCGACTGCTTGCAGGGCGCGGAGGAACACCTCCTGCGCCACGTCCTCGGCGTCGTCGCCCTGCAGCAGGGAACGACGGCAGGTGGCGAGGATGGCGGGCAGGTGCTCGACGACCAGCTGGTCCCAGGCGCGTTCGCGTGCGGGCTGATCTGCGGTGGCGAGAAGTTGCAGCGCGGACTGCGACCCGATCGTGGACGGGCAGTCCGGAAGCAGAGATGTGGACATGTGGCCAACGCTCCGTATTCGCGATTCACGGCGCCCCGTACGGCGGGTCTGGGGATACGAGCGTCGTCACGGGCCGGGTACGTGTCGACGGGGCGCCTGGCATGTCACGAACAGGGAATCCTACGCCGATGGGGATGTGGTGTTACCGCGAATCCACCTTGCCGCGGTGATCGTGTGTCGCGGCGGAGTGCATGCGCTCGCGGCGGTCGGGCGAAAAGATGTGACCTCGGGCCTGGCGGCGCGGTCCAACCCATATCATCCGCAATCCCGCGGTTGCAGCCACCCCGAGGAGAGGCCCATGCGCCTGCTCATCCCTGTCATCGTCCTGGTCATCGCGCTCGCTCCCGCCTGTGGGTTCAGCGCCGACAAGGGCAAGGTGGAGGGCGAGATCACCGAACTCGTCGACTCCGGTTTCGTGGTCCAGCCGCAGGCCAGGAAGGATGCCGAAGCGGGCGATCCGGTCACGGTCCGCGTTGAAGAGGGGACCAGCATCACCGTGAACAAGGAGAGCGCCGAAGTCGGTGAACTGGCCGTCGGCGACAAGGTCAAGGTCAAGGGCAAGTCCGATGCCGATGGCGTGCTGGTCGCCAGGAAGGTCGCAGCCACCCGTCCGGAAGAGGACGCCGAGGACGAGTCGGAAGACGGCGACGACGAGGAGGACTGCTCCGAGGACGAGAACTACGTCGAGGGCGAAGAGGGATACTGATCGCCAGCTGAGCATCACGCGCATCGTGCGCGGGTCCTGGTCGTGGGCCAGGGCCCGTGCGCGTGCTCGTGTCCGCTCACCAGCGCAACGCGACCATGCTGCACGGCGGTAGTTCCAGACGCTGTTCGACACCGCCGCAGATGACGACCAAGGGCGCCGGCTCGCTGCCGTGGTTGGCGGTGAACAGCGCGATCCCGCCGTCGCTCCGGCGTACCGCGAGGCAGGACCGCTGGAAGCTGAAGGCCTCGATGCGCTGCGCGCCCGGGACCAGGTCGGCAGCGAACAGGCGCATCACCGCGTGGTCGGGATTGGTGCGCCAGGTGCCGCTTGCGCGGTCGACGGTGATCAGCGCGTTCTGGCGCCACCCCCAGTGCGAGGAGCCGGTCTCGTCGAGCACCATGTTCCAGTAGCTGTAGCTGTCGCAGCCAGCGCGCAGATAGGCGAGCACGTCCTCGAACAGCCGCGCCGCCTGAAGCCATGAATTCGAGCCATCGTAGCAGACGCTCTCGGTATGCATCAGCCGCAGGCCCGGGTGCAGTGTCGCCAGATCGCGGATGCTATCCGGGCGGCTGTACTGGAAGCCGGCTCCGGCGATGGCCTCACGGAAGGCGGGATCTTGCAGGCATTCGTGCGCCTGGGCCCCGCCGACCATGCGGAAGGCCCCGGCCCACAGCTCGCAGTCCGGTTCGCCGGCACCCAGCGCCGGGGCGAGGTGGTCGACCACGAACGGGATCATGTCGGGCGGGAGCATCACGCAGCTGGGGTAGCGCGTGGCGATATCCGGTTCGTTCTGGGGCATCAGGCGATCGATCCGCGCTCCGGTCTGGCGGTAGGCGCGGACGAAGCGGACGAGGTACTCGGCGTAGGCGCGATGCAGGCCGGGGTCGTCGCGCAACGTGCCGCCGTCGATCATGCTGCCGTTGTTCTTGAGCCAGGCCGGTGGGCTCCACGGCGAAGCGTGCAGCCGCAGGTCGTCTACACGTCGGGTGGCAGCGAGGATGAAGCGGAGGATGCCGGCGCGGTCGCGCGCGATGGAGAAGCGTTCCATGGTGCGGTCGCCGGGATGGTCGCACAGGCTGTAGGCGTCGAGCGCGAAGTCGGAGGCGCCGACGGGGGTGCGACAACGGGTGAATGCGGCCCCGGTGGGTGCGAACAGGGCGTCGAGCGCGGCCTCGCGCTCGTCAGCCGGCAGGCCCCACAAGGCAGCGGCGCCGATCTCGCTGAACGCTCCGCCGATGCCGGCCAGACGCTGATAGGCCATCTCGGGAAATACCTGCACCCGGATCGTGCCCGGATCCTGCCCTGGCTGGCCCATCCCGGTGGCCCAGGCCATGGGATCGACCTGATCCGGACGGTGATCGGCCGGCATTGGTACGCGTACGCATTCGATGTCGCTCATCGTCGCCCTTTCCAACAACGGGGCCTCGCCCCGCTGGCTTCCCGAGTCGGACCGCTGTCCGGGCCTTGCGCTCCCCTCGCACGATCAGGGTGGCGGGGCGGGCGACACCGCAAGTATTCCATTCCCCTGGAAAAGCGCGCATGATCATGTGCACGTGTAACTACTCAGGGGCTTCGCCCCTACGGTCCTCACCGTGTGAGGACCTACCCCTCTGGCTTTGTCGTGGTTCGCCTGAATCTGCCGGCAGATTCAGGCGTGGGCGGATCGGCTGCGCCGAAACGTATCTGCCCACGAGGAGCAGTTGTTGTCGATGGCGTCGGCGGCGAGGACCTCGCCGGTGGCCAGGTCGAGGCAGTAGATGGCTTTGCCTCGGGCCCCGCGAGGCATGGGGAAACCGCTGTCCGGGGGAATCAGCGTCGGGAGGATGTCGGCGCTGAGGTAGACCCGGTCGCGGTAGATGACCGGGCTGCGATAGCCGGGATATATACCCGGTGGCAACGCCCAGATGCGCTCGGCGCCACCGGACGCGAGACGGTAGCAGACCGCCATCAGCGGCTTGCGGCGTTCGGGGTCGTCGTAGCCGGTGGTCACCAGATGATCGCCGTCCACCGCGAGCAGGCAGCACAGCCAGGGCGATCCGCTGCGATGAGAGCGGTCGTGGCATGGGGAGGACCTGGGGTCGGGCACGGGCACCTCGCATGCGGAATCTGTGGCTGGCCCGGATCCCTCATGAGAAAACTGCCGCAAAGCCGTATCGCACCGCCATTACAGGACTTCGCTCGGCCGGCGGATTCTCACGTAGCGCTGCTGCGCTCCGGTCGCCTCGGTCGCGAAGCCCTGTACTGAAAGCACGCTATGACTTTTCGCGACGATCCTCATGAGGGATCCGGGCCAGGGGTCGGCGGCCGCCGCAGGAAGATGCTACGCCGCGATCGAGCCCACGACGACCACGCAACGTAGCCCCTGCGTATTTGCGACAGCACCGGTGTCGGTTCGCGTCTGGCGCTCGCTCGTCCGCGCGTGACATGCTGCTGTGGTCGCAGCGTGCAAATGGGCGTCGGGCGCCTGTGCCGGGCTGCATAGGCGGCGGTTGTCAGTGTCGTCGCACGCGGGATCCTGCCAATTCCGCGTCGAGGAGGTCCCCATGCGTCCGCTGCGTTCCCCCTGGCTGCCCCCGGCCCTTCTGCTGCTGGCGGTACTCGCCGCCCTGTCGGTCTGGCATGGCGGGGCCCAGCTGAATGTGGCGCAGCGTTTCATGCTCATCGGCGGCATCGCCGTGTTCAGCGGAATCCTGCTGTCCGCCTGGCTGCTCGTACTCAGCCCGCTGAGCTGGCGTAGGCGCCTGCTGGTGGCCGGCGGCTGCGGCGCCTTGGTGATCGTGCTCGGCGCGCTGGTGCGCATCGACGCGCTCGACGGCGACACCTTCCCCCGTTTCGCCTTCGTCTGGCAGCCGACCGCCGATGTACGGCCTGACGAGAGTGCGATCGAGCTCGGTGCGCGCGATCCGGTTCGACCGCATGCGCCCAGTCCGGGTTTCCTCGGGCGCGATCGTACCGGCGTGATCCCGGGTGTGACCCTGGAGGGCGACTGGCAGGCGGCGCCGCCACGGGTGCGCTGGCGCCGGCCGGTCGGTGCGGCCTGGTCGGGCTTCGCGGTGGTCGCCGACACGGCGATCACCCAGGAGCAGTACGGTGAGGAGGAGGTGGTCTCGGCCTATCGTCTCGCCGATGGCTCGCTGCGCTGGCGTCACACCTATCCCGCCCGCTATGCCAGCACCATGGGTGGCATCGGTCCGCGGGCCACTCCGAGCATCGCCGGCGACGCGGTGCTGAGCATGGGCGCCACCGGCATCCTCCACTGCCTCGCGCTCGCGGACGGTACCGCGCGCTGGCGGGTGGACGTGCTCGCCGATACCGGGGGCACGGCGCCGCAATGGGGCATGAGCGCCTCGCCACTGGTCTGCGACGGCGCGGTGATCGTCGCCGCGGGCGGACCGGGAGCCAGTCTGGCCGCCTATGCCCTGATCGACGGATCGCGGCTGTGGGGCGGGGGTGGCGGACCGATCGCCTACGCCTCACCGATGCTGGTCGAGCTCGACGGGGTGCGCCAGGTCGTCCTCTTCGGCGCCAGCGGCGTGTGCGGTCACGACCCCGCAGACGGTTCGGTGCTGTGGCAGATCCCCTGGCCCGGGCGCTGGCCCACGGTGGCCCAGCCGGTGGTCGTCGGCGCCGATCGGCTGGTGATCTCCAGCGCCTACGGTACCGGCGCCATCTGCTATCGCGTGTTCGCCGGTACGGATGGCTGGCGCAGCGAGGTGCTCTGGCGCAACCGGCGGCTGCAGGCCAAGTTCTCCAACCTCGTGCACCACCAGGGGTTTCTCTACGGCTTCGCCGACGGGGTGCTGGTCTGCCACGATGCGGACAACGGCGAGCGCCGATGGCGCGGCGAACGCTACGGTCACGGCCAGGTGCTGCTGGTCGGCGACGACCTCCTGCTCACCGGCGAGAAGGAGGGATTGATCGCCCTGGTGAGCGCCAGCCCGGAGGGCTTCGTGGAACGGGCGCGCATGGAGGTGTTCGACGCGGCGATGGAGAACCCACCGGCCCTCGCCCCGCCCTACCTGCTGCTGCGCACGATCGATCGCGCCGCCTGCCTCGAAATGCCGTTGGCGGATGCGGCGGTGGCGGGATCCGACGTGCACTGAGCGATCCGGATCGGGCGCGGTCCGGCGGCACTCACCTGCAGATTCGGAATGCTCATCCCCGCGGCGTGGGCGAGTTCGGCCAGACCCCAGTGATGGCCGACGTTCTCGTCGATGAAGCCGCGGATGCGGTCGATCGGATGGAGATCGGTCGTGGCGGTGATGGCCGGTTTGCCCGATAAGGCCGGTCTGGGTCCTCAGGGAGACCGCGAGCTCATGCGTTGCGGGGACGGAAGCGTCGCTGCTTCGGGCGCGGCGCTGGTCTTCCGCACATGGAACAGCCGCGCTGTCGGGATGGCCGTCGATCGTGCCTGCGGGGGGGTCCATGCAAGATGCAGGTAGTTGTTGCCTTCGAACTCGAAGTAGTCGATCACGATCGGATGCAGACCGGCGCCGAGAGCGATCGTGCCGGTCTTGCTGGTTTTGGAGTGGGCCCCGTCGTTGTCGACGACCAGCCGCCCCCCGATGGACAAGCGCGAGCCATCGTCGCTGGTCAGGGTGAAGCGGTAGTGGCCGTCGATCGGCACGTCGATGAATCCGGAGAATCGGAGCGCGAAGTGATCGGTGCGCGTGCTGGTGTCGAGACCGATCGCTGTCGCGGTGCTGGTATGTTCGGGCACCAGCTCGGTGAAGTCGGGCAGCGTCCGCCAGCGGCCGTGATATTCGGCGCGGATCAGACCGGGCTGGAGCGGGTCGGGCGGTACGGCCGCTGCGAGCAGGTCAACGGCCGGGGGCTTGGGCGCCACCTGCGCTGAGGGCGTGGCCGGGCTGGGTGGCGGCGTCCTGCGTGGCTCGCGTTGATCAGCCGGCAGGCGATCCAGGGGGACGGGGCGCAGCGGTGAGGCTGGCAGCGTGGGCGCGGAGCGGGCAGTCTCACCGCTGCGTCGCTGCGGCGAGCGCTGCGCATCGTCGGGCTGGCGCGGGGTCGGTGGTGTCGGGCGCTGCTTCTGTGCAGGTGGCCTGGGCGCCGGCAGCAGGCCGGTGCTGCGGGTGCCGAAGATGGCCGCGGCGATGCCGAGCAGGCCGAGGGCCACCAGGATGCCGATGAACATGCCGCGATTGCTGTCGGTGGCGGTCAGGCTCCGGGCCCGTTGGCCCGAGACCGCCGCCGCCCGGGTCCGCGGGTCGCTGGCCGCGCTGCGGGCGCGCCGGTCGCTGGTCGAAGCCCGGGCGCGTCGATCGTTGCCCGAGCCACGCGTGCGGCGATCGGAGCCACCGCGCTGCAGGCCGTTCCCCTCCGGTCTGGCCTGACCGCCGCCGGACCCTCGGGCCGGCAGGCGGCCGCTGCTGCCGCGGGCGCGAGCTGGGGTTCCGGTGGGCCGGCGTCGCTGCGAACTGCCCGGCGCCGGCGTGCCGGTGGGGCGGCTGGCTGCGGTGGGCGGGCGCGGAGCCGGCGGCTGCAGGTCGAGTTGCGGCGGGGGCGGGGGCGCCGTGTTCGCTGGCTGCGTCTCGGCCCACAGGGCCTGCCCGGCGGTGACCCGTTCGGCGTAGGGGGGACCCTGGCCGCTGGCGAGGGCCTTGAGATCCATCGCCAGCTGTTGCGGATGGGCGTAGCGTTGGGCGCAATCGATGGCTAGGCCACAACCGAGCACCAGCGCGAAACGCGGGTCGAGTTCGCCGACCAGTTTGCGGGGGTCGCGCGGATGGGCGTTGGCCAGCAGGCTGTCATCGAGCAGGAACAGGCTCGAGGCATCGTAGGGCTTGGTGCCCGTCAGGCAGTGATAGGCGATGGCACACAGGGCGAAGACATCGGAGGCGATGGTGCCGTTGCTGCGTCCGCCGGCCTCCTCGGGAGCGACGAAGGTGAAATCCCAGCAGCCGGTGTTGGTGCTGCGTACGGCCTGGTGCAGCGCCAGTAGCTGGGCCAGCAGCGGATGGAGGAAGAGGAATCCCCCATCGCCGGCCCAGAGGATGGTATCGGGGTCGACATTGCCATGACGCCAGTTGGCGCGGGCCAGCCCGGTGAGCAGGTCCGCGCCCTCGACGAGCAGGCGCAGGACGGTGGCCGGGCTCTCACGACGGTCCGCTTCGCGGGCGTCGAGCAGGTGCTCCGGCTCGAACCACTCGGTGATCACGTAGACCCGGTGGCTGCGGTCGACCATGTACAGGAAGCGGTCACAGGCATGGACCGGGAGCAGGCGGCTGTGTTGCAGGGCGCCTTCGTGGCGGAAGCGATCGACCAGGCGGTCGGAGCGGGCGCGTGTACTCGTGTCATCCGGTGGCAGGATCACGCCGAGGTAGCTGCGCTGGTCATCGGGGCGGCTGACCCGGTAGCATTCGGCCAGGATGTCCCGAGGTATCTTCTCCTCGAAGACCCATCCGTCGACCTTGAACCGGTTGAAATCGTACATTCTTCGCCCGTATGTTCCGTCCGTGGAACTACTTCCATTGTACCTGGATCTGCTCGGCGGCGCAAGCAGCGTACGGCGCAGCAGGCAGGGTGACTCAAAGCTCGCCCTGGGAGCGCCGATCCCCAGGTCGGCATGCCTTGCCTCGCCTCCACCTGCGTCAAACCGCCCGGCTCTCTTTGGTGCTGACGCCATGGTGACGCAGGTGGAGGCGAGGCATGGCCCTCATTTGCGAGCTTTGAGTCGCCCTGCGCAGCAGGCAGGGCAGCTCAACGCGTGGGACGGGATCTGCGGCCGTCTCGCCCTGGTGGGAACCGGCAGCCGCGCCTGTGCCTGGCGCGCAGCGGTGGCCTTACGCGGAGGCGAACTGCTCCATCCGCCAGCCGTAACCGCCGATCGGGTCTGCGTGGAGATCGATGTGGCCCACGGCGTGCGCGGCGGCGAGGAAAGCGATGACGCCGTAGCCGATGGCCGGAATCCGGGTCGGATCGCCGCGCTCGCCGTCGGCGGCGCCGAGCACGAGGAGCTCGGCATGGAAGTCGGTCTTGGTCACCTGGCGCGCGCGCAGCAGGCCGGTCATCAGCTCGTCGCGGATCGCCTTGGCCGCGTAGCGACCGACCGGGTGGAGGAAGCTGGTCGCGTCGGCGGCGACGGCCGCAGCGACGTCGAGTTCCACCTGCCAGCGTTCTCCGGGGGTTGGCGCGACCGCCATGCTGGCCCAGGCGTAGATCGCAGGCCGTCCGGCGTGCTGCAGGCGGATGTCCACACGCATGGCCATCCATTCGATCTCGGTGCGGCCGGGGTCAAGCCCGGGCCGCGGGCAGTGCGTGCCGGGGCACGATCCGGGCGGGACACGCTCCGGCCGCATGGACCGGGACCCGTGTTGCGGTGCGTTCCGGCGCTGTTCTCATGCCGCCTGGCCCGAGGATCCGTTGCGATGCCGTCCCTGCTGTACCTGCTGCTGTTGGTGCCCCTGGCGTGGACGATCTACGTCTGGAAGCGGCGTCAGTTGCTTGCCCGGCGCATCCGCCGCCAGTGCTGCCCGGTCTGCGGCGAGAACCTCGGCGAGGCGCTCTACGCCCATCGGGGCACGGTGGCCCCGACCGACCTCGAACAGTGCGATTGCTTCCAGCGTCGGTTCGCGCGGTTGGTCTTGGAATGCCATGGCTGCGGTGCGGTGTTGATCTGTACCGCTGAGGGCGAGGTGATGCGGGGTTACTTCCGCGACTGAGCCGCACCGGTGATCACGCGCGCTGCCGGCGCCCGGGCATCGCGGCGTTCGGCCTTGAAGGCCCAGGCGGTGACTCCGGCCGGGAGTGTCAGCTCCAGGCCGTCCGCGGTGGCGACCGCCTCGCTCGTCTGTCGTGTCGTGGGCTCGGCCGGATCGATCCCCTGCACCTGCCAGGGCCCCGGCCAGGCCCCCGAGAGCTGCAGGCGGTGGGCATCGGGAAACAGGGCTGCCGGCGGGCGGTCCACCGCCGCGGCGTTCGCCGGTCGATAGACGAATCCGCGGATCTGGTTGCGGTCGATGAGTGCACGCAGGCGGACGCCGGCGGCGAGTTCGCTCTCGACAACGGTTGGACGGCGGCCGCGCGGGTCCTCGCCAGCGGTGAAACGGGCGAACACCCGGTGGTGGGCGAGCAGGTCGTTCGGCGCGAGGTGGGTGTCCCACCACCAGGGCAGCGGCGCGCCAGCGGTGGGCAGCAGCCAGTTGAGCCACAGGGCCTGCCGCAGATGACGCCCACTCGGGTCGCGCTGATCGCCGGCCGGGCGGTAGTCGCGGCCGAGTTCGCCGAAGAACAGCGGCTTGTGGTGGCCGCCGAGCGTGGCCACCGCCGTGCGCAGCGCGCGCCCCGGCTGCGGCCGATAGGCGTGGGGCTGGATGAAATCGATCTCGCCGAGATCCCAGAGCCGGGTGAGCGCGTCGATCCGGGCGCAGCTGGTGGTGACGAGGTGGTCGTGGACGTCGATCTGCGCAAGGTGTGCGAGCATGTCGCGATGCCAGTCGATGAGGTCGGCATCGGCGTACCGGTGGGTGAGGTCGACCTCGTTGACCAGCTCCCAGGCGAACAGTGCCGGATGGTGTCCCCAGCGGGCGACGATGTAGCTGTGCAGCCGACGCATGACCCGTCGGGCCCGGCCGCTGCGCCATACGTCCTCAGGCAAAGCCGCCGGTCCCCCGTTGGCGCGGTTGAGCGGGTTGCGCGCCCAATCGCCCGCCGTCAGGCCGTGATACTGCAGCACCAGCTGGACGGTCAGGCCACGCTCGCCAGCCGCATCGAGCAGCGCGTCGACGCGGCGGGCGGCGGCGAAGTCGATCACGTGCAGTCTGTCGTTCGCGCCCAGCGGATGGTTCCACGGGCACAACCAGACCCGGACCAGGTTGCCGCCGGCCGCAGCGACCGCGTCGAGCCAGGGGCGGTAGTCGCCGGCCCAGCCGAGATTGTGGCCGAGGGGGTAGAACAGCGCCCCATCGCGGGCGAAGTAGCGTGGATCGGACGGGTCGCGGCGGATGAAGCCCGGACGCTCGCTGGGAGCGGTGACGGTGAAGCTGCCGCGCGGCAGCCACAGCGTGCGCCGCGGTGCGGGCATGGCGACGGCGTAATGCCAGGTGCCGGCGAGTTCGGGGGTGAAGTGCAGCGCGTAGCGGTAATGGCCCGCGGAGCTGATCCCACGGCAATACCCCTGCAGTTCGCGGGTGCGGCCATCGGGGCCGCGCAGCTGAGCCCGGGGGCCGAGCATGCGATCGAGCAGGGGCGGTGCTTCGTCGGTCGGGTGCTGTGCGCCGTAATTCACGCTCAGCTCCCAGGTCGCGCACGCGTGGCGGGCCAGCTCCCGCGGCGGCAGTTGGTGGTCCACCAGGCTCACCGGCGCGCGCCGCTGCACGCGGGCGCCGGGATTGACGCTGAGGCGGTCGAGCAGCACCGTGGCCGTATCGCCCGGCGGGGCGAGGAAGATCATCACCCGATCGACCTGCTGGTTCTGGCGCTGCCAGGCGGCGCGATCGCCAGCGGCGAAGGCGTCGAGCGGAAAGCGCAGGTCCCGGTTCCAGCCTGCGGTCAGGCTCTGTGCCGGGGTTTCGAACCAGGTGCCGTTGGCACCGCGCAGACCGATGGCGACGGTGGTTTCCGGCGTCTCGGCCAGCAGGTCGAGGCTCATCCACTCCAACCCGCCGCAGTTCCAGTCGACCTCGCGGCGCAGGATGCTGCGGTCGCGGTCGTTGTCGAACAGCCGCACCTGGAGCACGTGGTCGCCGGGGATGATCTCGCGATGGCTCAGCTCGGCGTGGTTGCCGGCGCTGTCTTGGGTCCAGTCCTCGACCGGGTCGAAGCCGGCTACCTGGATACCGGCGTCAGAGAGCTCCGGCTGGCGCTGGCCGGCACGGCAGCCGGCGATCGCCAGCAGGGCGAGGCAACAGGTCAGGGAGCGCAGCATGGCACCAGTGTGTGCCTGGGCGCAGGTATCCAAGAAGGCGTGACTACTCAGGGGCTTCGCCCTATGGTCCTCACTGCGTGAGAACCTATCCCCCCTGGCTTTGTCGTGGTTCGCCTGAATCTGCCTGCAGATTCAGGCGTGGGCGGATCGGCTGCGCCGAAACGTATCCGCCCACCACTCGACGCCAGGCCCCATCGGGTGCGATGGGGCGTAGCGGGAGCGACTGCGCGCAGCGCAGAGCGAGCCCCCGCGAACAAAGAGCGGCGCGGGCGCCGACCGCTACAATGCCCCTTGGGGTGCGGGCGGCGCTCGCGCTATGGCTGGCAACCACTCATGCCTCATGGGCCTGGGTGGTTGCGAAGGCGCTATCGGCCCCGGGCTCGAGGGCTCTAAGCGGGGAGGATCTGTGGGCCCTCGCAGTGCCGTGTGGTTCGACCGGCCTTGTACAGCTCTGTACGGCGGAGGGGAAATGGGCGAAACCCTGCGGATGCTCTGCGTCTAATGGGTGGAACCTCAAGCGGAGGGGCTTAAACTCCGATACTAGAACAGGAGCGGATGTGATTGCCGTCGGCCCGTACCTCCTGGGCAGCGGTTGCACCTTCGCACGCCACAGAAAGGAGGTCGGCAATGAACATGAACGCAGCGATGGACTTGCTGGCCTATCTCGACACCTGTCCCAACCACTCGGATCGACACGAGTTCTGGACCGCGTCGGGTCAACCCGACATGGATGCGGCGCGCGCCTTTGCCGAACAGATGCGCTCTCTGCTCGGGTCCCTGCTCGATGAGTTCGTGACCGTGGAACAGCGTCACAACATGGTCGAGCTGGCGACGATCGATTCGACCGAAACCATCGGCGCCTGATCCGGCCGCACCGGGTGGCCCTGGCCCGTCCGGGTCGCGGCCGGCATTCTGGCCTGTCAGTGCACGTCTGTGAGTCATCGCCCCCGGCCATGGTCGGGGGCGATGGTGCTTGCACAGGCGTGAACGCGGGCCCGCATGGGTTATGCTGCGGCCATGCAGGATTTCTCCGACACCCCTGCCGATCTGCGCCGCCGTGAGCGGATGGTGCACAATCAGCTGCAGGGGATCCACGATCAGCGGGTATGCGAGGCCATGCGCGCGTTGCCGCGACACCACTTCGTGTCGCCGGGTGCCCAGGCCGAGGCCTACGGCGACTTCCCGATGGCTATCGGTAGTGCCCAGACCATCTCCCAACCGGTGGTGGTGGCCTTCATGCTCGAACAGCTCGCGCTCGAACCGGGCGACCGCGTGCTTGACGTGGGCAGTGGCAGCGGCTACGCCGCCGCGCTCGCGGCGCGATTGGTCGGCCCCGACGGCATCGTCTTCGCCGTCGAGCGCCAGCGTGCGCTGGTTGAGCAGAGCCGTGATGCCCTGGCCATGCATACCGGGCACGATGCCATCGCGCCGGTGCGCTTGATCCTCGGCGACGGGTCGCAGGGGCTGCCAGAGCACGCGCCGTACGACGCGATCCAGGTCGCCTGCGCCGCGGACCAGTTGCCCGAGGCGCTGATCGCCGAGCTCGCCCCCGGCGGGCGGATGATCGTGCCGGTGGGCGAGCACCGTGGGTCGCAACAGCTGATCCGCCTGACCAAGGCCGCCGATGGCAGCGTGACGCGCCAGGACCTCTGGCCGGTCCGCTTCGTGCCCTTGCTGGCGGGTATCGCTGGCACCGAAGGCTGAGCGCAAAGCGCGCGTCCGGCCGGTGGAGCGCGACGAACGACAGCGAGGAAGCAGGGACGCGGCGAAGCCACGAGGGGGCAGCGCCCCCTCTGTAAGGAGGCGACCGGCCGACCGAGGCGCGGTTC
>CAZTGE010000080.1:0-18465 GCA_964612995.1 uncultured candidatus Brocadiaceae bacterium
AGGGGTAGGCCCTCACGCAGTGAGGACCGTAGGGGCGAAGCCCCTGAGTGGTTACCGTCGCGAAAAGTCGTAGCGTGCTGTCAATGCAGGGCTTCGCGATCGAGGCGGACCGGAGCGTAGCAGCGCTGCGTGAGGATCCGCCGACCGAACGAAGTCCTGTAGTGGCGGTGCGATACGGCTTTGCAGCAGTTGTCTCGTCCGGGATGCGGGCTAGAAACCGCCCATGCGGATCTTGCCGTCCTTGACCCGCAACAACGGCTGGTGCTCGGGTTCGCGCACGTAGCCGCTCGGGTTGGTGACGGTGAAATGCCAGGGTTCGCGGTCGCGCAGACGGTTGCGATGGGTGCAGGGACGGCGAATGCGCAGATTGCTGTTCACGCGTTCGGGTATCCCGGCGATCGGCGCTCCGAGATCGGCGTCAGCCCGCATCCGCTCCCGGTCGCTGCGCATATCGAAAGGATCGGAGCCGCCAGGGTCGACACGGCGCTCGACCTGCATTCCCGGTCTGAGGCCACGGTCGCCGAGCGGTTCGGCTTCCGGATCGGCTTCCGGATCGATGCGCTCATCCGCCTGTTCCTGTTCGATGCTGTCCCGCAGTGAAGCCAGCTCTTCGCGCGATGCCTGGTTCATGCTCTCGCCGTGTTCGGCGATGATCGAGTCGATCTCGTCGATGGTCTCCTGTCGGGTAACCAGCGCCCCGAGCTCGCCATCGGCCAGACCACCGAAGGTCGCCCGCATCATCCCGTCACCGGCCGCCTTGGCCGTCGCGGCCGGATTGCGGACCATGTTGATCAGTGGCATACAACCGGCATGGCACACGCAGACACCGGCCAGGCAGATGAGCGGGAGCTTGGAACGCATGGGGGCGGATCCTAGCCCGCCAACGCCTCAACGCACGGATCAACACGGCCATGCGAACGCAGCATCAGGCACACCACAGCAAACGGCACCGATCCCCTCTGTCAGAAGCTGTCGAAAACGGCGAAAACCGGCCTCCGGCGGGCGGGTTCTCGTCGAACGCGACCGGGTGCTTTCGACATGCGCGGGGGGTTTTCGTCACTATTCGCCACTGCGGAGGGACACCGCTTGCGACCTGCGGCCAAAACCCTACGCTATCGCCGCAACCGACAGATTTCCGGCATCGGATATCGACAAGGTAAGGCTCTTTACTTCAATGACTTACGTGGTTTTCGCCGTTTCAGTCGCGCGTAGTAGAAGCAGTAGTACCTTTATATAGTTCTAATGGTATACCTCTACTCTGCGACACGGTGGACTGCCCATGACGAGGTGCGGGATGGAACAGAGCGGGACGACCCAGACCACGGCAACCGGTTTCACGGTGCGATGCGAACGCGAAGGATTGCTGATGGCTCTCCAGGCGGCCCACGCTGTGGTGCCGACCAACAGCCCCAAGCCGATCCTGACCAACATGCAGTTGCGAGCCTACGGCGATGGCTTGGAGGTGAACGCCACCGACCAACAGGTCGGCCTGCGGGTGGTGCTGCGACGGCTGCAGGTCCTCGCTTCCGGCAGCGTTGTGATCCCGGTGCGTCAGCTGGTGGGCATCCTCAAGGAATCGGCCTCGCCGGATGTCCTGTTGGAGGTGGGAGCGCAGCACGGGCCGGACCAGGTCGCGATCAGGCTGATCGATGGCGAGTACGTCATCCCACAAGTGGTCGGTGAGACCTTCCCCGCGATCAGCCAGTTCCCGCAGATCGGCGAGTGCATCACCGTGCCGGGCCCCGAGCTCGAGATCATGATCCGCAAGACGCTGTTCGCGGTCGACAAGGACCGGACCTCGGCCGTGCTCGGCGGGGTATACTTCGAGGTCGGCGAGGGCGAGCTGATCATGGCTGGTACCGACGGCAAGATCCTGTGTGAGGCCACGCGCCGCGGCGAGGAATTCAACATCCCGATCAAGGTGATCATTCCCGCCGGCACGATCAATCATCTCGCGCGGATCCTCGCCAGCGGCGTGCCGGGAGAGGTCGAGATCGCGATTGAGAGCAAGCTGGTGTTCCTACGGGTGGTGGTGGCGGCCTCGGATGCGCCCAACGCGCCTGCGGTCCAGGTCGAGCTGACCAGCCGGCTGGTCGAGGGCAGTTATCCCGCCTACCGCAATGCTCTACCCAAGGAGCCGCAGTACCGGGTGGAGTTTGCGACCGCTGATCTGCGCTCGGCGGTCCGCCGCACCGCGCTGATGACCAGCAACTCCTCGCGCGGGATCGTGGCCGCTCTGGAGGCGGGGCAGTGCATGCTGCGCAACATGATCGCGACCGGTGGTCGGGCAGAGATCCCGGTTACCTGTGCGTACGATGGCCCGCCGACCAAGGTCGGGCTCAACGCCGGATACCTGCAGAGCATCCTGCGGGTCTATGAAGAGGATACGGTGAGCCTTGAGCTCAACGGTCTCGGGCGCGGCATGATCATGCGCGAGCACGGTATGACCTATCTGATCATGCCGATCAGTCTGCCGACCTGAGCCGGGGCGCGCGCTCAGCGTTCGCGTAGATCAAGGGCCCAGCTGCCATCGGGGTCGCGCACGCGCACGCTGGCGCGACCTTCCGGGCCGACGAGCACGCGCAGGGGGCCGCTGCGCCAGGGCCCG
This sequence comes from uncultured candidatus Brocadiaceae bacterium, assembly GCA_964612995.1. Classification (GTDB taxonomy): domain Bacteria; phylum Planctomycetota; class UBA11346; order UBA11346; family UBA11346; genus SLQH01. The sequence goes on from CAZTGE010000080.1 coordinate 2,609, forward strand.
CCACCATGCAGACGCAGACGGGTACCACCATGTGGCTGCAGGATGAGCATGCGTTGTGGAGCGGCGTGCAGCACCAGATCATGACCCACCGCCGGGTCGAGGGTGCCCCGCAGGACGCGTACGTCGCCGTCGGTGGGCAGGATCCAGGGCAGTGCGGTGATGCCGGATAGCAGCAGGACCAGCAGCGGGGTGGTGAGCCGGCGTCTGTGCGGGCGTCGGCGCGCTCCTGCCGGCTGAGCGAGCGCGATGCGCAGGCGGGTGAACTGCGCAAGCAGACCTCTGGCACTGGGGCGCGCGTGGGCCTCGTGGGCGCAGCAACGATCGAGGATGGGGCGCCAGCGGGCGAGTTCGGCGCTCGGGCGCGAACCGTGGTCGAGACACTCGCGCAACAGAGCGCCGAGGGCGTAGATGTCCGCCGCGGGGCCGGCGGCGGAGGGCTCGCGCAGCTGTTCGGGCGCGGCGTAGGGTGGAGTGCCGACAAATGCGAGTTGCGGGGTAAGGCGTGACAGGCCGGGATCGTTCGCCGGGCTGATGATCCGGGCGAGACCGAAGTCGATCAGCACCGCGCGCTGGCGGGTGAGCACGACGTTCTCGGGCTTGAGGTCCCGATGGACGATGCCGCGGCGGTGGCAGTGGTCGAGCGCACGGGCGAGATCGGCAGCCACGGTGGCGAGCAGCGGGAGCGGGAGCGGACCACGACGGAGGAAGGCCCGCAGGTCCGCCCCGGACAGATACTCGAGCACCAGGAAGGGAATGTGCTGATCGTGGCAGTCGATGTCGCGCAGACGCACGACATTGGGGTGGCGACAGGTGATCAGGGCCCGGGCTTCGCGCTCGAAGCGCGCGCGGGCGTCGGGTACGCCGGGCCGTGGGGTCTTGAGTACCACCGCCTCGCCGCTGCTGCGGTCACGGCCACGTAGCAGCAAGCCCATGCCACCGCAGGCGAGCGGCCCCTCGACGAGATAGGCGCCAATGCGGGTACGGCGTGACCAGGGAGCGCTGTGGCCCCGGCGGGGCGTGGCGGCGAGCGTGCGCACGTAACGCGCGCCGCACCGGGGGCACGGCGGCGCACGATTGGGCTGGCCGCACCGGGGGCAGGAATGCAACTCGTGCATGCTGGCTGACCGTCCTGGCCGAACACGCGCGCTACGTGCCAAGCCGGTCCGGGCGGGTGCTTGGATCGGATCGGCAGCGCCCACAATGGTCGACCATGGAGCGACGCCATCTCGCATGGGATCTGTCTGCACCGCCCTGGTCTGGCGCCCACGCGGTGATCACCCGCCTGCGTGAAGCCGGGCATGTGGGCGTGCTGGTCGGCGGCGCGGTACGCGATCGGCTGTTGGGGCGGCGTGTCCACGAGGTCGACGTGGCCACGGATGCCTCGCCGGACGTGGTGAGTGCGCTGTTTCCGCGGTGCGTCGAGGTCGGGCGCGCTTTCGGCGTGATCGTCGTCGTTGGTGAGGACGGCAGCCAGGTCGAGGTCGCCAGTTTCCGGAGCGATCGGGCGTATGTCGACGGGCGTCGACCCAGCGGCATCGACCCGGCGAGCGAGGCTGAGGACGTGCAGCGGCGCGACTTCACCGTCAACGCGCTGATCTATGATCCGGTCGTCAGCGAGCTGCGCGACCACGTCGGCGGCCTGCGGGATCTCGAAGACCGTGTGCTGCGGGTGGTCGGTAGCGCGGCCGATCGCCTGGCCGAAGATCGCTTGCGGGTGTTGCGCGGCCTACGCTTCGCCGCGGCCATGCAGCTGCAGATCGCGCCGGCGACCTGGCGTGCGATGCAGACCACGGCCTTGGTGGGGCTCAGCCGTGAGCGGATCCTGCAGGAATGGGACAAGGCCGGTCGCGATCCACAGCGAGCGGTGTGGTGGCGTCTGTCGGTACGCTGCGGCACTGTCGGTGCCCTGTGCGAGCACTTTGCCGACTGGCCGCTGCGGCGCCATGCCACGGTGGCGCAGCGGCTGGATCGGCTTGCGCCCACCGCTACGGCCGCGGTGACCCAGGCTGCGGCCTTGCGCGAACTCGGCCCTGTGCAGCGAACGGAGTGGTTGCGCGAGCAGCCGCTCTCGCGTCGACGGCTGCGGCTGTTGCAGTATCTGTGTCAGGCGCCCGATCCACAGCGGGCGGAGTCGGTCGGTGGCGAAGACCTGGCGCTCCTGTTGGGCGACGAGGCCTTTGAACAGCTGTTGGAGCTGTGGTCCGGCCTGGGTCTGGAGCCGGCGGCAGGAGCACGGTGGCGCGCACGCGCTGCGCGTTCACGCGAGCCGTTGATCAGCGCGTGCGATCTGCTCGCCGCGGGGTTGCAACCGGGGCCGGCGGTCGGACGGGCGCTACGCGCGGTACGCGCGGCGCAAGCGGCGGGCACGGTCACCGACCGTGCGGCGGCCCTGGCCCTGGCCCGACGGCATATCGCTCTCTGAGCGCGGGACCTGGGAAATTTCCTCAGACGCGGTTGACCGTGAATCCGGCGGCTTTAAGTTGGACACACTCCATGCCTCATTCCGCGCGTCGCCGCTGTATGCTGCGACAGCGCATCCACTCCCGACAAGGAACCAGTCCATGAGCAAGTCCAAGCAGCTCGTCTACTTCTTCGGAGGCGGCAAGGCCGAGGGCCGGGCCGACATGAAGGAACTACTGGGCGGCAAGGGCGCCAATCTCGCAGAGATGTCGAGCCTCGGCCTGCCTGTGCCTCCCGGATTCACCATCACCTGTGAGGTCTGCGATCTCTTCTACAAGCTCGGGCGCAAGTATCCGCAGGGACTCGACGCAGAGATCGACAACAACATCAAGAAGCTGGAGAAGACCACCGGCAAGACCTTCGGTCATGGCAGCAATCCGCTGCTGGTCAGCGTGCGCTCGGGCGCCGCGCAGTCGATGCCGGGCATGATGGATACCGTGTTGAACCTGGGTCTGAACAAGGAGACCCTCGCGACGCTGATCGATCTGACCGGTAACGAGCGTTTCGTCTGGGATGCCTACCGCCGCTTCATGCAGATGTTCGGCGACGTGGTCCTGGGCATCGAACACCATGATTTCGAGAGCGCGCTGGAGAAGATCAAGCAGAAGCGCGGTGTCGAACTCGACACCGATCTGGACGTGGAAGGCCTGAAGGATGTGGTCGCCGCCTACGAGGGCGTCTACAAGAGGAACAAGAAGCGCTTCCCACAGGACGCGCGCGAACAGCTCCAGGCCTCGATCGACGCGGTGTTCGGCAGCTGGAACAACCCGCGTGCGATCCGCTACCGCCAGCTCAACGAGATCCGCGGTCTGCTCGGCACCGCGGTCAACGTCCAGGCGATGGTGTTCGGCAACATGGGCTCGACCTCGGGCACCGGAGTGGCCTTCACCCGGAACCCATCGACCGGCGAGAACAAGTTCTACGGCGAGTATCTGATGGACGCCCAGGGCGAGGACGTGGTCGCTGGCACCCGCACGCCGCAGCCGATCACCCAGCTGGTCAAGGTCGACAAGAAGGCCTACGATCAGCTGGTGAAGATCCGCGGCAAGCTCGAGCGCCACTACCGCGAAATGCAGGATATCGAGTTCACCATCGAACGTGGCGAACTCTACATGCTGCAGACGCGCACCGGCAAGCGCACCGCGGCGGCGGCGGTCAAGATCGCCACCGACATGGTCAAGGAGCGTCTGATCACCGAGAAGCAGGCGGTACTGCGGGTCGATCCCAAATCGCTCGACCAGCTGTTGCATCCCACCTTCGCGCCAGCGGCCGAGAAGCAGGCCAGGTCCTTCGCCAAGGGTCTGCCGGCCTCGCCCGGTGCCGCCACCGGCAAGGCGGTGTTCACTGCCGCCGAGGCCGAGACCATGGCCGAGCTCGGCGAGCCGGTGATCCTCTGCCGCACAGAGACCAGCCCCGAGGACATCGGCGGCATGGACGCCGCGAAGGGCATCCTCACCGCTCGCGGAGGGATGACCTCGCACGCGGCGGTGGTCGCGCGTGGCATGGGCAAGTGCTGCGTCGCCGGTGCCGGCACGATCAGCATGGACTACAAGGCCAAGAAGATGGTCGCCGGCGGAACCACGATCAAGCAGGGCGATTGGATCAGCCTCAACGGCAGTACCGGCATCATCTACGTCGGGGAGGTCGATACGGTCGATCCGAAGCTCACCGGCCCGTTCGCCGACATCATGGTTTGGGCCGACAAATACCGTAAGATCGACGTGCGTACCAATGCCGACACCCCGCACGATGCCACCGTCGCGGTACGCTTCGGCGCCGAGGGGATCGGCCTGTGCCGGACCGAGCACATGTTCTTCGAGGGCGATCGGATCCAGAGCTTCCGCAAGCTCATCCTCGTTGCGGACCGGGTCAAGGCGCTCAAGGACGAGCACATGATCCCCGACCTCGACACACTGCAGAAGGCAGTGAGTGGGGACAAGGACGCGACCGAATCGATCAAGTTCTACAAGCAGGCGCTCAAGGAACTGCTGCCGTTACAGCGGCGTGATTTCGTGGGGATCTTCAAGGCGCTCAAGGGGCGCCCCTGCACCATCCGTCTGCTCGATCCGCCCCTGCACGAGTTCCTGCCGCACGACAGCGATGGACAGGCCGAGATGGCGCGTCAGATGGGCGTCAAGCCGAAGGCGGTCAAGGCCCTGGTCGAGAACCTCCACGAGTTCAATCCCATGCTCGGTCACCGCGGCTGTCGTTTGGGCATCACCTACCCCGAGGTCACCGCGATGCAGGTGCGGGCGATCTGCGAGGCCGCGATCAAGGTCAAGGGCTCGAAACCGGAGATCATGATTCCCCTCATCGGGCACGTGAAGGAACTCGTCGACCAGAAGGCGGTCGTGGAAGCGACCATCGCGGCGGTGAAGAAGGAGAAGCAGGCCCGTGGCCTGAAGGTGATGATCGGCACGATGATCGAGGTGCCGCGCGCGGCGATGACCGCGGACGAGGTCGCGGAAGAGGCGGAATTCTTCAGCTTCGGCACCAACGACCTGACCCAGATGGGTTGCGGCTTCTCGCGCGACGATGCGGGCAAATTCCTCGCCGAATATGTCGAGAAGGGCATCTACGAGTTCGATCCCTTCCAGGTGCTCGACCAGGGCGGTGTTGGCCGGCTGATGGAGACCGCGGTCTCGCTCGGCACCAAGGCCCGTCCGGGCATCAAGCTTGGCATCTGTGGCGAGCACGGTGGTGAACCGCGTTCGGTGGCCTTCTGCCACAACCTGGGGTTGCACTACGTCAGCTGTTCGCCCTACAGGGTGCCGATCGCCCGCCTCGCCGCGGCCCAGGCCGCGGTGGTCGAGGCCGAGGCGAAGAAGCCGGCGAAGAAGAAGGCGGCCAAGAAGGCGGCCAACTCGAGCAAGAAGGCGAGCAAGAAGGCAGCGGCCAAGCGGCGCTGAAGCGCTGGCAGTCGCGATGCCGGTCAGGAGCCGCGCCCCGGGCGCGGCTCCTGCATGTGCGGCTGGGTTCAGGCGAGATGGCTGCGCAGGAAGCGCAGCATGGCCGCCGTGCTGGTGGGATGGTTGTAGAGCGCATTGGCGTCGTGGGTGATGCCAGGCAGCTCAATCAAGCGGCGCGACACTCCCGCTCGGGCGAGCGCAGCGTAGAGCCAGCGCGAATGGTCGATGGTGACCAGGGTGTCGCGGCGACCGTGGATCAGCAGGAACGGCGGTGTGCCCGGGTGGACGTAGGTGACCGGGCTCGCCGCGATGGCAGTTTCCATGCAGCCACGGGTGGGATCGCCACCGAGGAAGGCCTCGAGGAAACCGCGCCCGGCCGCGGTCATCCCGCGCAGATCGGTCGGCGGCATGAAGGCGATGCAGCCGTCGACGGTCTGGCGGCCGGCACAATGGCGCTGGTCGCGGAACAGTGCCATCTCGGGGGCGAGCGCGACCAGGGCAGAGAGATGTCCGCCGGCCGAATCGCCGCAGATCACCCGTTGCCGGGGGTCGAGGCCGAGTTCGCGCGCCGCCGCGGCCAGGAAGCGGACGCCGGCGAAGACGTCGCGAACCGCCACCGGGAAGCGATGGGTCGGAGCGGTACGGTATTCGATACCCGCGAGGGCGAAGCCGTGCGCGCGTATCCAGTCGAGCCGGTCGAGCCCGCCGAGCCCCATGTGCATCCAGCCGCCACCCGAGATCCAGATCAAGGTCGGGCAGCGCGCGTGCGGTGCGTGCGGCAAGCGCACCGCGACCTGCAGCTCGGTCGTGGCATCGCGGTGGAACGCGCGGCGGATCTCACTCACCATCCGTGCGACCGTAGGGCGGCGACGTGGGCGATCCACGCCTGTGCCGCTGCCGGGTTCAGAGCAGGACGTAGAGCCACAAAGGCAGGGTGATGCACGAGACGATGGTCGAGATGGTCAGATGTGCGGCGATGAACGGGCCGTCCATGCCCTGGTCGCGGCCGATGACGTAACAGGCGACGGCACATGGGGTGCCCATCAGCAAGGCGGCGACGGTCACACTCACCGGATCGGCGACGCCGAAGACCAGGCGCAGTGCGGCCCAGGTCAGCAGCGGCGCGAGCACGGTGGTGGCCGGCACCGTCCAGACCAGCAGCAGCCGATGGCTGCGCACGGCCTGCCAGCGCAGGGCGTGGCCGATGGCGATCAGCGCCATCGGCAAGCCGACCTGACCGATCGATTCGAGACAGCGGCGGACGATCAGCACCGTTGGCCGGGCCGCGTGGCCGAACCAGTTCGAGCCGGTATAGGCGTGCTGCAACGGCGCCCAATGGAACAGCAAGGAGGCGACGATGCCGATCAATGCAGCGAGCACGATCGGGTTGGCCAGGGCACCGCGCAGGATGCGCAGCGGGGCCAGACGGCCACGACGGGAGAGGATCTGGGCGGTGACGATGCCCGAGACGACGAACACCGGCATGGTGAAGGCATTGACGATCGCCCCCACCGCGAAACCCGGTTCGCCGTAGGCGTTGCGGGCCAGGGGAAAGCCCATGTAGGTCACGTTCGACCAGTAGGCGCAGAAGATCGCCGGACCGAGCAGGGTGGGCGGCAGGCGCATCAAGCGCCCGACCAGCAGGCCGAGCAGCAGCAAGACTGCGGTGCCACCGAGGGTGGAGGCGATCACCGGCAGATCGATCAGGTCGCCGAAATCCTGGCGCGCGACGCCGACGAAGATCAGCGCCGGCAGGGCGAAGGTGTTGATGAACCAGGTCAGGAAGCGCTGGTGTTCGTCGCCCATCCGCCCGCTACGGCGCAGGGCGACGCCGAGCGCGATGAGCGCGAACACCGGCAGGCTGATGGCGAGGACCTCGAGCAGGCGGGGCATCGGCGGGAGCCTTGGGCTCGCGGGCGATGGGGCAACGGGAAAGGCGGCAGAGCCCAGCCCGCCCTGAGAGCGAGGAAGCCGCGAGGGGCAGCGCCCTCTCTGAGGGACGAGGCCCTCACAGCTCGCAGTGAAGCGCTCGCACGGCACAAATCGCGAGTAGCGGGTCGGCCGACCGAGGGGTGGTTTTCGCCGAAAATGGGCCGCAGGCCCGGCGAAAACGCGGCCGCAGGCCGCGAACCCCGACCGAGGCCGGGGGGGTACGCGGCGAAGCCGCGAGGGGGCAGCGCCCCCTCTGATAGAAGCCTCAGAACAGGCGGTTGAGCCCGTTGAGCGCGGCGACGCGGTAGGCCTCGGCCATGGTCGGATAGTTGAAGGTGGTGTTGACGAAGTAGCGCAGGTTGTTGGCCGGGGCGTTTTGGGCCATGACCGCCTGGCCGATGTGGATGATCTCGCTCGCCTGATGGCCGAAGCAGTGGATGCCGAGGATCTCCTGGCTCTCGCGGTGGAACAGGAGCTTGAGCATGCCGACGGTGACGCCGGTGATCTGGGCCCGGGCGAGATTACGGAAGAAGGCGTGGCCGACCTCGTAAGGGATCCGCGCCTCGGTCAGCTGGCGTTCGTTGCGGCCGAGACAGGAGATCTCTGGGATGGTGTAGATCCCGGTCGGCACGTCGGCGCCAAGGCGGACCTCGGCGTGGCCGGTGGCGATGTGCGCGGCGACGTAGCGCCCCTGGTCGTAGGCGGCCGAGGCGAGGCTGGGGGCGCCGACCACGTCGCCGACGGCGCGGATGTGTTCGGCTCCGGGCAGGCGGAACTCGGCATCGGTCTCCAGGCCACCGCGACGGTTCGGCTCGACGCCGAGGACCTCGAGCCCGAGCCCGGCGGTGTTGCCGGTCCGCCCCTGGGCCCAGAACAGGTAGTCGGCCTTGATCGCCTTGCCCGAGCGCAGGTGGAGCACCACGCCATCGTCGCGGGCCTCGACCGCGGCATAGGTCTCGTTGTGGCGCAGGCGGATGCCTTCGTCACGGAAATGATAGCCGAGGGCGTCGACGATGTCGTGGTCGAGGTAGCTGAGCAGGCGGTCATGGCTGTTGACCAGATTGACCTTGGCCCCCATGGCGCGGAAGATCGAAGCGTACTCGCAGCCGATGACCCCCGCGCCGTAGATGATCAGGCTGCGCGGATGGTCGGCCAGACCGAGGATCGAGTCGGCGTCGTGGATCCGCGGATGCGCGAAATCGATGTCGTCGGGGCGGTAGGGTCGCGAACCGACGGCGAGGACCACGTTGCGCGCGGCGACGGTCTTGGTCACGCCGCTTTCGGGGACGACCTCGACCAGATGCGACTCGCGGAAGCGGGCGGTGCCGCGCAGCAGGTGGATGTCGTTGCGCAGGTAGTAACCACGGCGCAGCTCGGCCTGGGCGCGGATCACCCCGCCGGCATGTTCGAGCATCTCGGGGAAGGTCAGCCGGCGCAGCCGGAGATCGCCGCCGACCATCGGGCAGTTCTGCAGCTCGAGATACTGGCTGACCAGCTGGCGCAGGGCCTTCGAGGGGATGGTCGCGCGGTGGGTGCAAGAGCCGCCGACCAGCGGATCGCGTTCGACCAGCGCGACCGAGAGCCCCAGCTTGCAGGCGGCCATCGCGGCGCCCTCGCCGCCTGGCCCCGACCCGATCACCAGCAGATCGACCTCGACATCGGCCATGGTGCCCCCTCGCGTCCACGCGTGCTGTGAACCAGCCGACTTTCCTTGCACGTCCGGATCTGGCAACAGGATTTGCGCTGCGCGCGCGCCGCGACCGGCGCATACCCCGGAACAGGAGTGTCCATGAAGCCCACGGAATACGGTAATTTCTCTGAGGATGGTAACGAGTACGTGCTCGAGCAGCCGCTGCTTGCGCGGCCGTGGATGAACGTGCTCTCCAATGGCGCCTGGTGCTATGTCGCCTCGCACCTCGGCGGCGGCTACTCCTTCCTCGGCAACCCGACCGTGGCGCGCATCACCCGCTGGCACATCGACGGCATGCCGCGCGATACGGTGGGCAAGTTCGTCTACCTCCGCGACGAGGAGACGGGCGAGGCCTGGTCGGCCAACGGCTATCCCCCGACCCGGCCGCTGGACGCGTGGCGCTGCCGCATCGGCCTGGGCTACAACACCATCGAGTCGTCCAACCACGGCATCGACGCCTCGATCACCTACTTCACCCCGATGCCGGACGCGCGTACCGCCACCGGCGAGGACGTGGGGGATCCGTGCGAGATCTGGATGGTGCGGCTGACCAACACCAGCAAGAAGACGCGTAAGCTCACCGCGACCAACTACGCCGAGATAGCACTGGGCAACTGGTTCGAGGACACCAGCTGGCGCGAGTTCTACCTGCTGTTCAACCGCCAGGAGTTCCGCGACGAGGTCCTGTACACCCGTTCGACGCAGTGGGTCAAGTATCTCGGTGGCTGGCAGGCGGCGAACAGCGATGCCAATAACATCGGTTTCGACAAGGCCGTGTTCATGGCCTCGTCGGAGAAGGTCGTCGCCTTCGAAGGCGACCGGGAGGAGTTCATCGGGCCGTATCGCGACCTCGGCGATCCGCAGGCGCTCGCGGCGCGGCGCCTGAGCGGGCAGCTGGCCGACGGGCGTGACGCCTGCGAGGCGCTGCAGCACCGTATCACGCTCAAGCCGGGGCAGAGCAAGGACTACGTCATCGTGTTCGGCGCGATTCCGGCGCAGAAGCGCAGCGCCGGCGCGCTGCTGCGCAAGTACGGCAGCGTGGATGGGGCGAACAAGGCCTTCGCCAACATGCGCGCCTACTGGGACAAGGTCGCCGCGAGCCCGGAGATCGAGACCCCCGATCCCGACCTCGATGTCGTGGTCAACAAATGGTACAAGTACCAGGGATCGAACCTGAGCTGGTGGAACAGGAACACCGGTTACTGTTACTCTGGTATCTACAACTTCGGTGTCCGCGACGCCTGTCAGGACGCGGCTTCGCGCTTGCCGCAGGATCCGCGTTGGGTCCGCGATCACATCGTCAAACGGATCATGATCTGGCAGTTCGATGACGGCGATTACGCCCACGGCGGCAATTTCGTCAGCATGCAGGGCACGCGGACCTTCCACAGCGACGACCCGATCAACCCGTTCTTCATCCTCGCGCGCTACGTCAAGGAGACCGGGGATTTCTCGATCCTCGAAGAGCAGACGCAATGGGTCGACCCGGAGACCTGCGTCAGCGGCATGTCGTCCAAGCCGCCGGCGACGATCTACGAGCATCTGATGACCGGTCTGGATTGGTTCTTCAAACAATTCAGCAAGCGCAAGCTGCCGCTGATCATGAAGGCCGACTGGAACGACGCGCTCGACCAGGTGGGCAACGCGCACAAGGGCGACTCGGTGATGCTCGCGTGCTGGGCGATCTACTGCGTCGAGCAGTTCTACCCCTGCATGGCGCACATGGGCGATCGCACCGGCCTGCAGCGGACCCGCCGGCGGCTCACTGCCCTCAAGAAGCGGGTCAACGAGATCGGCTGGGATGGCGACTGGTACCAGCGCGCGATGCACGACGACGGCACCATCCTCGGCTCCAAGCGTTCGAAGTACGGCCGGATCTGGGCCAACCCCAACAGTTTCGCGATCGTCTCAGGCGTGGCCGATGCTGAGCGGACCGCGAAGATCCTCGCTTCCTTCGATCGCTATCTCGACGATCCGCTCGGCTCGCGCACCTTCTGGCCGGTATTCGCTCGCCCAGAGCCGAAAGCGGGGATCATCAGCCGGTTCCAGCCGGGAACCAAGGAGAACGGTTCGATCTTCGGACACTCGTCGCGCTGGCGGATCTGGGCCGAATGCCACGCCGGGCGTGGCGACAAGGCCTACGAGATCTACTGCAAGATGGATCCGCTCAAGAACCACGAACGCAACGCCGCGCGCTATTGCATCGAGCCTTACGTCGCCTGCCAGTTCATCAATGGCCCCGAGAGCCATCGCGGTGGCGAGGGCTCCCACTCCTGGGCCACCGGCACGGCCTGTTGGACATTGATGAACGTCTGGGAGTCGATGCTCGGCGTGCAACCGGAGGTCGAGGGGCTGCGGATCGATCCCTGCCTGCCATCGAAGTGGACCTGGGCCCGTATGCGGCGCGATTTCCGCGGTGCGCGCTACGAGATCGCGATCAAGAAGAAGCGCGGCATCTGCAAGGGCCCGGTGCGGATAGAGCTCGACGGCGAGGAGCTGCCAGGCAATGTGATCCCGGCACAGCCAGCGGGCAGTGTGAACCAGGTGCGGGTGGTGGTCGGCTGAGCGCCGGTCGGCGCCGCGCCGGCGAGAACGGAACGAGGTGAGCGTGGAATTCGATGCCGGAACCATCGCCTTCGCCTTCGGTCTGACCCTGTTCGCCGGGCTGGCGACCGGGGTCGGCTCGGCCCTCGCGTTCTTCGCCAAGCGTACGAATACCGCCTTCCTCGCGGTGTCGCTCGGCTTCTCCGCCGGGGTGATGCTCTATGTCTCGCTGGTCGAGATCATGGTCAAATCGCGCGATGCCCTGAGTGGCGCGCTCGGTGTGCGGCCGGGCGCCTGGGCGACCGCCGGCGCGTTCTTCGGCGGCATCGCGTTGATCTGGATCATCGACGCCTTTGTGCCCTCGGTCGAGAATCCGCACGAGATGCACACCGTCGAGGAGCTTACGCCGGAGATGCGTGAGATGCAGGACCGCAAGCTCCTGCGCATGGGTCTGTTCACCGCACTGGCGATCGCAATCCACAATTTTCCCGAAGGGCTGGCCACATTCACCGCCGCCTTGCAGGATCCCTCGCTCGGTCTGGCGATCGCGGTGGCGATCGCGATCCACAACGTGCCCGAGGGCATCGCGGTCTCGGTGCCGGTCTATTACGCCACCGGGCGTCGCCGCAGCGCCTTCTTGTGGTCCTTCCTGTCCGGGCTCGCCGAGCCGGTCGGCGCGCTGCTGGGGTTCCTGGTGCTGATGCCGTTCATGAATGACGTGGTCTACGGCCTGCTCTTCGGCAGCGTGGCGGGGATCATGGTCTTTATCTCGCTCGACGAGCTGCTGCCCTCGGCCGAGACCTACGGCAAGCATCATCTGACCATCTCCGGACTGATCGTGGGGATGGCGGTGATGGCGCTGTCGTTGTTGCTGTTCGTGTGAGTGTCTTGGTGGCACAGCGGCACCGCCCGGTGGTGGCAGCCTTGGTGGGCGACTGGGCGCTGCTACCCACAAGAGCACGAGTCACCGCCGGCCCAGTATCGGGCAAGCGCATACGCTCTGCCGGCCGGGTGGGCGCTCGGGGGGGTGGGGCGCGTCTCAAGCGAAGGCGAGGCGCAGCTGGGCGACGTGGGCGTGCAGCGCGGCGATCCGTGTCTCGATGTCGGGGTCGAGCGGGCGGGCTGCGGTACGGCAGACGGTGGTCAGGTCGAGACCGACGAGCTGGAGGTACCGCTTGGCGCTGCGCGGGTATCCGCGGGCGACGGTGGCGTCGATCACGGTCAGATGGTTCTGCAGTGCCGCCGTACGCTGGTCGCCGGTCGCGTGCAGACGTAGCAGGGTGGCGAAGAGGTCGGGGTAGCAGTTGGCGGCGCAGGGGCACAGCCCGGCCGCTCCGGCGGCGAGACCGGCCAACGCGGTGGGGACGTGGGGGTTGAACAGCCGCAATGGGGTGTTCGCCGCCGCGGCGAGCTTGGAACGCAAGGCCTCGCTGTCGCAGGCGACGTCTTTGTAGAAATGGAAGCGTCCGCTGTGGGCGAGTTCCCCCACGAGGGCGGGGGAGAGTCGTCGCAGATAGGGTTGGGGACATTCGTACAGCCCGAGCGGGAGCTCCCCGCTCGCGGTCATCAAAGCCAGGCAGCGCTCGCGCAGGCGTTCCTCCGGCTCGTCGACGGCGACGAGATGGCTGGCGAGCAGGACCACCGCGGCTGCGCCGGCATCGTGCGTACGCGCGATCAACCCGGCGCCCGGAGCGATGCCGTCACGGGCCACCGGCCAGGAGATGCCGGCCACCACCGGCACGCGCCCGGCGACACGGGCGACCACCCGGCGGGTCGCCGCGAGGCGCTCGCCGGGGTCGAGCTGAGCGATCTCGCTCGACTGGCACACCGCGAACAGCGCGGTGGCGCCGTGGCCGAGGTAGAACTCGATCAGGCAGTCGAGCGCGGCGTGATCGACGGCACCCTCGTCGGTGAAGGGCGTGAGCATGACCGGGCACAGACCGGCGAGGGGCGGGACCATGCCCGAGGTGTAGGCAGCGGCAGCGGCTGTGAAGCGGGGAGCATGCGGCGAATACGGCGACGGCGTTCATCGGGTTTTCACGCCGGTTTCATCGCCGGGTGCCGGTGCGGATAATTCCATTCCCCTGGAACAGTGCGCATGACCATGCGCACTGTTCCAGGGGAGTGGGGGCGTAGCGGGGTGGCCCTGCGTAGCAGGGAGAAGAGCCCCCGCGAACAAAGAGCGGCGCAGGCTGCGACCGCTATGATGAGCCCTTGGGCTGCGGGCGGAGCCTGCGCTATGCTGGTGTCGACCCACGGCCAGGCTCCGGGCCAGCCCGGTACGGCTGCGGATTGCATTCGCCGGGCCGTGATGTCAGCATGGCCCGCTGCGACGGAGTGCAGAGGAGGTCGGTGGGATGATCCTGCGCGTGATCAAGGGGCCACGGACGGGTGCCAGGCTGGCGATCAGTTCGCTACGCGAGATGTTCATCGGCAACGGGGCCGACGCCGATCTCGATCTCGGCGATCCCGATGTCGGACCGCAGCACGTGGCCGTGGGCAGCGACGAGAGCGGTGGCTGGGTCGTCGACCCGATCGGTCCGAACGTCCAGCGCAACGGCCACCTGATCGAGGAACGCGGGCCGCTGCAGCCCGGCGATATCCTGCGCATCGGCAACCACGTGCTTGCATGCTGCGATCCGCGGCTCGAAATCTACCCCCGACTGCTGGGCCTCGGGGGCCCGGTGATCGGGATGGCCTACGTGCTGCGCCGGCGCGAGGTGATCATCGGTCGCAGCAGCAAGGACGCGACGCTGACGGTACCCGATCAGCGAGCCAGCCGCCGGCACTGTGCGCTGCGCTATCGCGATGGACGGTGGCACGCCGATGACCTGCAGTCGGCCAACGGCACACGGCACAACGGCCACCAGCTGTACCACGAGACCGCGCTGGGTGAAGGCGACATGCTGACGCTGGGCACCTGCCGCTTCGTGTTCCTGCCCGGAAGCCGGAGCATCGAGGAGATCGAAGCGGAGGCGGCGGGCGAGGCGGCGGGAGCCGGCGCGGCTGGCGTCGGCGACGACGCCGATACCTTGCGCTATGCGCACAAACAGCAGGAGACCTTCCGCGACGACGAGGAATGGGACGGCCCGAGCGCGAGCGAACGCCTGCGGGTGCGCGAACGCGAGTGGAACCGTGTCGGGATGCTGGTGGCGGTGGCGATCATGCTGGTGGTGCTGATCGTCGCCGCGATCCTGTTCACGCGATGAGACGAAGCGGCCCGGAGGCATGAGCGAGGCCATTCCCGCGATCCTGGTCCTCGGCGAGACCGCGGCCGGCAAATCGGACCTGGCGGTGGAGCTCGCGCTCGCGTTCGGTGGCGAGATCATCAGCGCGGACGCGGTCGCGGTCTACCGCGAGATGGATATCGGCAGCGCGAAGCCGGATCCGGCCCAGCGCGCGGCGGTGTCGCACCACTGTCTGGATTGTCTCGACCCGGAGGACAGCTGCGATGTCGGCCGCTGGTTGGCGCTCGCCGATGCCGCGGCGCGCGACATCCATGCGCGCGGTCGCCGGGTGATCGTGGCCGGCGGCAGTCCGCTCTACACCAAAGCCTTCCTCGAGGGGCTGAGCACCGGTGCGCCGCGCGATGCGCAGCTGCGTCGTGAGCTGGAGGGGCGCTACGACGAGCGCGGGCCCGCGGCGCTGTATGCCGAGCTGGCCGCGGTCGATCCGGTGTATGCCGCGGCGCGGCATCCGAACGATCGCAAACGCATCGTGCGCGCGCTCGAGGTCCACCGCCTCACTGGCCGGCCGTTCAGCTCGTTCCATACCACGGACGGGCGACGGCGTGGCGACTACCGTACGCTGCTGCTGGGTTTGCGTCGCGACCGCGAGACCACCAACCGACGGATCAACGCCCGGACCAAGGCGATGTTCGCCAACGGGCTGATCGACGAGGTCCGCCGCCTCGCGCCGCGGCTGAGCCCGGAAGCACGTCAGGCCGTGGGCTACAAGGAGGTCATCGCCCACCTCGCCGGTGAATGGGATCGCGAGCAGGCGATCTACCGCGTCGCCCGGGCGAGTCGCAATCTCGCCAAGCAGCAGCGGACCTGGTACAAGCGCTTCCGCGACATCGTCTGGCTCGACGCCAGCGAACCCGAGGCGCTGCACACCCGCGCGCTGGACGCGGCGCGCGCCTTCCTCACCGATTCCGCTGGCTGAGGCGCGGCCAGCGCGGCGGGACCCACAAACCCCCATAACCGCCCATCCGCAGGGTCCGGAGCCCGGCCAGGCCTGGCCGGGCGACCGAGGCGCGTGGGGGTACGCGGCGAAGCCGCGAGGGGGCAGCGCCCCCTCTGTAACAAGGAGCCCGGCCAGGC
>CAZTGE010000081.1:0-18015 GCA_964612995.1 uncultured candidatus Brocadiaceae bacterium
ACAACCCGAGGAGCATCAGGGCCGCTCAAAGCTCGGGATGACGGGGTCACAACATAGGTCCATCGAATGATGGACCCATGTTCATCGAATGATGGACCCATGTTGTGACCCCCTGTTTCCATTGTTGGATTGTGGGTTTCCCACCTTGGCGCCTCGATGGCCTGTGACCGCGACATGCCTGAGGACGTCTCCGTCGGATCGGGCTGCCGCCTCGGCCTGCCTGACAGGAGCCTGATCGCGGCCACTGGCATCGAAGCCCCGAAACGCCCGCTGGCCCGAGCCGGCTGTTCCCTCCGCCGCAGCGAGCCTCTAGCATCCCGCCCATGCCCAAACCGCGCTGGGAGCGCTTCCGCCGGCTGTGCCGCTACTACCGCGACTGCCTCCGTTTCGACGAGCACGACCGCCTGCGTCTGCGCGGCGACCACCGGGGCGACAGCTGGGCCTCGTTGTCCCTGGAGGAGGCCCTGCGGATCGCCGCTGGCGAGCTGCGCTGTCTCGCCGTCGAGCCTTCACTGGCCGGCTTCGCCACCACCGCGCAGAAACGCCACGACTGGTGCGCCTACCTCGGCGTGGCCGTGTTGGAGGAGCATCGCGGCGGCAGCGTCTGGAGTCTGCCCGCCCTGGTCCTGCCCGTGACCGTCCAGCAGCGCTCGGGCCTGCTCGAACTGCGACGCGACGGCCCCCTGCTGCCCAATCGCGCCGCGCTGGAAAGGCTCTTCGCCGACAACCAGGCTCAGCAGGCCTGTCTCGAGCGTCTCGGCCTGGTGCCGGCGGAGCTCGCCCTGCAGAGCAGCGGCACAGAGGAGCCGGCCCTGGGCGAACTGCTCGCTGCCCTGCAGGAGGAGGCGGTCCTGCCGCCGGAGGCCGCCAAGGAGGCCCTGCTCGCCTGCACCCGGCGGGGGCAGTACCAGCGGCGGCTGGCCGAGGAACTGCACCTGCTGGCCGAGGCGACGCCGGAAGCGGAACTGGAGGCCAGCGCCCTGCGGCTGGTCTTCGCCGGCGATCGGCCGCGCGCCGACGCCGCAGCGGCGGAGGGCGGTCCCCTCCTCACCGAACACCCGCTGGATCCGGCCCAGGCCGCCGCCCTGGAGCGCATTGCGCGGGATGAACTCAGCGTCGTCACCGGGCCGCCGGGGACCGGCAAGTCGGCCATGGTCCGGCACCTGCTCGTCAATCTGGCGCTGCGCGGCGGCAGCGCCCTCCTGGCCAGCCACAACCACCGTGCCTTGGACGCGGTGGAGCCCGCCCTCAATGCCCTCGGCCGTCGCGAGACGCTGATCGTCCGCACCAGTCACCACGGCCACAGCCGCAGCTGGCGGCACGGCCTGGGTGAACTGCTGGAAGCAGGCGACGGCGAGCTGGCCGACGTCGCCGCGGCCGAGGGGCGCTTCCTCGCCGCCCAGGAGGCGGTCGCCAGGCTGGAAGCGGACCTCCACACGCTGGCCGCCATGAGCGACCGCCACCGCGAGGCCGCCACCGAATGGTCGCGTCGCCTGGCGGCGCTTCCCGCGGGTCTCCGGGCGCGGCTGGCGGACGGCAGCTGGCAGGGCCCCGACGACGATCTGCTGCACGGGCTGGAGGCGGACGTCGCCGCCCTCCGCCAACCCGGTCTCCGTCGTCTGCTGCCACCGGGCGAAGCCCACCGTCGCGAGCGCGTGCTGCGCAGCATCGATCGGCTTCGCCGGGACCTGGACCTGCCCCGACCCGCAGCCACCGACGCGGCGGATCCCGATGCCTGGATCGGCACCCTCCAGCTGCTGCGGGAGGCGGCGGATTGCCGGCGTGCCGCGGAGACCTGCCGCGACCTGGAGCAGCGGCACCGGCGGCTCGGGCTCGATCGCGACCTCCTCCTGCGCGAGCTCGCCAGCGCCCGCCGACGCGCCTGGGAGAGCGGTATCGCATTGCTGATCGAGCGTGCCGCCGCCGGCCCGGTGACGGAGGAGGACCGCCAGGCCCTGGCCGACCTGCGCGCCGCCGTCGCCGCTTTCGGCCTGGCCCGCTGCGAGGTCGCCTACCGCGACCGTTTCGATCTGCTGCTGGCGCAGCGACCGCTGTGGACCTGCACCAACCTCTCGGCCCCCGCCACGCTGCCGCGGCGAGGCGGTCTCTTCGAGCTGCTGGTCCTCGACGAAGCCAGCCAGTGCGACATCCCCGGCATCATACCATTGCTGTTCCGCTGCCGGCGGGTGGTGGCCGTGGGCGACCCGCAGCAGCTGGGTCCCATCACCAGGCTCTCACCCTTGCAGGACGAGCGCTTGCGCAGCGCCCACGGCCTCACCGCCCTGGCGGATCAACGCTTCGGTTACCGCGGGACCAGCGCCTGGCGGCTGCTGCGCGAGACCCCCGGCGCGCCGCCGCCGCTGCTGCTTCGAGACCACTACCGCAGTCATCCCCATATCGCCACGCTGTTCAACCGTGCCTTCTATCGCGACCGGCTGGTGGTGCGCACCGATCCGGCGGAACTCGCGGCCCCGACGCCGCACGGGGCCGGCGTCCATTGGCACGACGTCCGGGCGCCGCTCCTGCCCATGGCGCACGGCGCTTCCGCCCCGGCGGAAGCCGACCGTATCGCCGAACTGGTGGCAGAGCTGGAGGGCAGCGGCTACGCCGGCAGCGTCGGCATCGCCACCCCCTTCCGTTCACAGGTGGAGCTGATCGGACGGCGGCTGGCAACGCGCTGCTCGGAGGGTTTCCGCCGCCGCAGCCGTCTGCTCATCGCCACCGCCCATGGCTTCCAGGGCGACGAACGGGACTGCCTGTTCTTCTCCCTCTGCGGCGGGGAGGACCTGCGGCCCGGTGCCGCCCGCTTCCTGGCGGCCACGCCGCACCTCTTCAACGTCGCCATCTCCCGCGCCCGGGCGGCGCTGCACATCGTCGGCGACCGCGCCTGGGCCGGCCGCTCGGGGCTCCCCTTCATCCGCGAACTGGCGAGCGGCGTCGCCGGGGAACCCGAGCCCGCTGCTGGCGCTCCGGAGACGGAGCTCGAGCGCCAGCTCCACGAGGCTCTGCGGGAGGCCGGCGTGGAGACGCGCCCGCAGTTCCCCGTCGCCGGCCGCCGGATCGATCTGGCCGTGGTCGCGGGCGGGCGCCGCGTGGCCATCGAGGTCGACGGCCTGGCCCATCACGCCACGGGCGCCGGCGTCCGCAGCGACGACGATTGCTGGCGCGATCTCATGCTCACTGAACAGGGATGGCGGGTGCTGCGCTTCTGGGCCTACGAGGTGCACGAGCGCTGCCCCGACTGCGTGGCCCGCGTGCTGCAGGCCCTGGAGGCCTGAGCCGGGACCGCGTAACAAGAAACATCGCCACACATTGATTGCGTGGCCGTAACTACTCAGGCCCATCGGGCATGGGTTGTTCCCCTTCTTTGCGCGTGGCCGCTCAAATATCCCTGCAATCTGCTATCTCTCGCAAAGACGCAAAGTGCGCAGAGGAAAGCCTTGGCCTCAGCTTGAACCACAAGGCCACCATGAGTGTCTCAAGAATCTCATGAGTAGTTACAAATGACATTACTCGTACCATCAATGGTAGCCTCTCATGATTTCTCCGTGTCTTTGTGTCTCTGTGAGATAATTTGATTAGTGTCGCCCACGCCTGAATCTGCCTGCAGACTCAGGCGAACCACGACAAAGCCAGGGGGGTGGGTCCTCACGCAGTGAGGACCGTAGGGGCGAAGTCCCTGAGTAGTTACGCGTGGCCTTGATCGGCGACAAACGCCATCCGGGTCCGGGCGTCATCTGCGTCGAGCCGCAGAGCGGTCGCGTTCTGTGGCAGAACAAACACATCCTGCCCGAGCTGGCGCGCTACGACGGTCGAAGGCGAAGAGCTGGGCGTCGCGGGACCCGCGATTGCCGGTCAAAAGCGGACACCGATGGCCGCGGTGGGAGGGTGCCTGTCCCCGACTGCCGCGTCAGCGAAGCCCGAGCGGCCTCGCCGTGCGACCAGCGCGCGTCGCGGCGCAGTCAAATGCGGACACCGATGGCCGCGACTGGAGGGTGCCTGGCTCCGACTGCCGGTCCCCCGACTGCCGCGCCTGGGAGGATGCCTGTCCCCGACTGCCCCGACTGCCGTGGTCCCCGACTGCCGTGGAGGATGCCTGTCCCCGACTGCCGCCAAACTCCTGCAGCCCGCCCGGTACGACAGCGCAATGCAGGCGCATCCATTCGGCTGGGTCGGCGGGCCGCTACTGCTAGCCTGTCTTCTTCCTGACACCTGTCTTCTTCCTGACACCTGGGAGACCGACATGTCGTGCCGCATCTGGACGCTCCTCACCTGGCTGCTCTGCTATTGCGGCTGAGGAAAATCTACGAGGCTGGCGTCAGGTAGAGTTTTGGACACCGATGGGCCCTATAGCGCATACCGCCGATGCAGCCGCGGCGATCGCTAACAGGAGCAGGGGGAGATCGCAGAGCTGGGGCTGCCGTGGTCACAAGCCTTGCCAACCAGCCCGCCAGACCAGTCATTTCGCCATGGCTAATTCGTCCTTGCAGCGTGGCTGACAGCCGTAATCTGCTGTCTGTAGACAAAGGGAGCGGGAGGGCGATCCGCAGTCACGCCCCGACGCCACCCCAGCCTCCTTATGCATCAAGGGATCCATCTACCCACTCCCAGCGTATCCTCTGCGTCGAACGCATTCCTGTGTGCCGAGACGACAACGGTGCCTGTGGGTTGATTTCTCTCGGGGGATGATATGGCCACGAGTCTGAGCGCTTCATTGGAAGACTATCTGGAGGTAATCTTCTCTTTGCAGAATCGCCATGCGGCCGTCATGCCCGGCCACATCGCCGAGGAGCTCAAGGTGCGCCCGCCCTCGGTGACCAAGGCATTGCACAAACTCGCCGCCCGCGGCCTGATCACCCATAAGCCGCGGGAGGCCGTCAAGCTCACCCGAGCCGGTAGCCAGGAAGCCCTGCGCGTTTCCCGTGGACATGTCATGCTGCGCCTGGTGTTCGGCAAACTGCTCAACTTGAGCGATGAGAGCACCGAGTCCCTGGCCTGCGCCATGGAGCACAGCCTGACCGAAGATGCCACCGGATCGCTCGCCCAGCTCGCCGCCTTCCTCGAAACCGCGGCTGGGGCGGATTTTTTCAAAGCCTTCGGGGCCTGGTGTCAGAAGCACAGCCCCGATTCGTGTGAGGAGCGGTTGAGCGAGAACATCGAGCCGCCGCACACCTCTTCGCACACGCTGCCAAGCCAGGAAGCCACCCTCGATCAGATACCGCCAGGCAAGTCCTGCACCCTCATCAAGGTGCAAGGTGGGGGTGCCATCCAGCGGCGACTGCTCGACATGGGCCTGGTGCGGGGGGCGCCCATCACGGTGGTGCGCGTCGCACCGCTCGGCGATCCCATCGAGATCACCGTCAGGGGCTACCAGCTCAGCCTGCGCCGAAGCGAAGCCGCAACGATCCTCGTGCAGGAAGTGCCATGACGCCGTTGGTTTTCGCCGATCGCCATAGTGATCTCCAGGTTCTGTCCATCGCTGGCGGTGGTCAGGTACGCGAGCGTCTGAACCATCTCGGCATCGCCCGTGGCAGCATCGTCCGCTTGATGAGCGATCCCGGCTCCGGCCCGGTGACCCTTGCGGTGCACGGGAGCCGAATCGTCCTCGGCCGGGGCGTTGCCATGAAGATCCTGATCGCCCCGGCTTCGCCACCCTGCGTTTAGTGAAACATTTTTTAACCGACGTTTTAGCCGTGGCTAATAAAGAGAGATCGATGAACTCCGCTGCCCGCGATCCTGCGATTCCCAGCATCATCGCCCTCGCCGGCAATCCGAATGCCGGCAAGACCACCTTCTTCAACGCCCTGACCGGCAGTCGGCAACATGTCGCCAACTACCCGGGCATTACGGTCGAATACAAGGAGGGGCGCTGCCGCCACGATGGGCAGTCGCTGGTCATCGCCGACCTGCCGGGCACCTACAGCCTTGCGTCGGCCAGCGAGGAGGAACGGGTGGCGCGTCGGTATCTGCATGATCGTCACCCGGAAGCGGTCATCTGCGTCGTCGATGCCAGCAATCTGGAGCGGAATCTGTTGTTGGTAATCGAGCTTATGGAGTTCGGACTGCCGGTGGTCGTGGCCCTGAACATGAGCGATCTGGCCGAAGCCCGCGGCATCACCATCGACCATCAGCGGCTGGCCGCCGCTCTCAAAGCGCCGGTCATCCCCTGTGTCGCCAGCAAGAAGCAGGGCTGCTCAGAGGCGCTGACCGCCGCGCTTGCCCTGGACGCCGGTCAGAGTCCGGATCAGTTGCGCTACCCAGATGCCGTCGAGGAGGCCATCGCGCAACTCGTCCCCCAGCTCGATCAAGACGATCCCGTCTACGCGCGCTGGGTAGCCCTGCGTATGCTCGAGGGCGACGACGAGCTCACCGCTGACGAGCGCTACGCGCGCCATGTCGAACGCGTCGCAGCGCTGCGGGCACACATCGAAGCGGCGCTCGACGATGAGGTGGCGTCGGTGCTGACGCAAGCGAGGTACGAACGTATCTCCACGGTCTGCGCCCCGGCGCTCACGCGCAGGCCCACCGGCAAGCGAACGCGCTCCGACCGCCTCGATGCCATCCTCACCCACCGCGTCTGGGGCCTGCCGATCTTCATCGCCCTGATGGCCGTCGTCTTCCAGCTCACCTTCACCCTGGGCGACCCACTGGTAGGCTGGTGCGAGTATCTCGTGTCGCGCCTGTCCGCCGTCGTCACCAACCTCTTCCCCTTGGGCAGCACCAGTCCGCTGCTGGGCCTGCTGCGCGATGGCATCGTCGGCGGGGTCGGCGGCGTGCTCGTGTTCGTGCCCAACATCGCCATGCTCTTCCTGGCCATCACGGTGATGGAGGCCACCGGCTACATGGCACGGGCCGCCTTTCTCATGGACCGCATCATGGTGCGCCTGGGCCTGCACGGAAAGAGCTTCGTGCCCATGCTCATCGGCTTCGGCTGCACGGTGCCCGCCATCATGGGCACGCGGATCCTCGACAACCGCCGCGATCGGCTGGTGACCATGCTGGTCTTGCCGTTGATCAGCTGCAGCGCCCGGCTCCCCATCTATACGCTGCTTGCGGCGGCATTCTTCCCCCGACACGCCGGCGTGGTGCTCTTCGCCATGTACGTCATCGGCATGATGCTGGCATGCCTGTGTGCCAAGATCCTGCGTTCGACCCTCTTCAAGGGGGATGCGCCGCCCTTCGTGCTGGAGCTGCCACCCTACCGTCTGCCGACACCACGGGGCCTGTTTCACGGCACATGGGAGCGCACCTGGCTCTTCTGCAAAAAGGCCGGCACCGTCATCCTCGGCATCTCGGTGCTGCTCTGGGCCCTGGCCGCGTGGCCGCGCCCGGACGAGAGCGCCCTGGCCGACCTGCGCAACCGCCAGGCCGCCAACACCACCGCACTGGTCACCCGTACGCGCACCCTCCTTCCCGACGCCGACCCGACGGCTGTCGCGCGCGCCGTCGCGCGCGTGGTCGACCTGCGCCAGCGCACGCGTCGGGTCGGTTTCGGCCATCCCGAAAGGCTCACTGCCGAAACCAAGTGCCTGAAGGAGATCGAGACCATCGCCGGCGAGGATGCCGACCTCGCGACCTTCTTCCGCACCGCGTTCGCCTTTCAGGAACACGCAGCGGCCTGGGAATACCACAAGTGGCGCAAGAACTGGGATGCCGAGCGCTGGACCGAGATCCTCCATCACGAACAGCGCTACAGCGCGCCTTATCTGTGGTGGGTGAAGAATCTGCCGGGTTTCCAGGCCTGGCAGGCCGGGGCGGCCCGCCACGGCGCAGAGCTCGAAGCGATGAAGCGGGACCTGCCTCAGGGCCAGCAGGCCTGGGCTTGGACCGGCGATGAGAGTCCGTGGTTCTCCTACGAACTGGAGGAGTCCCACATCCAGGACCAGATCCGCACACGCCGACTGGCGCACAGCCTCAACGGTCGGCTCGGACACGCCCTCGAACCGCTGATCGCCCCCATGGGCTTCGACTGGCGCATCGGCACCGCCCTGGTCGGCGCCTTCGCCGCCAAAGAGGTCTTCGTCGCGCAGATGGGCGTGATCGCCAACGTCGGCGAAGGGGAACCGGGGCATCGCCCCTTGCAGGAGTTCCTCGCCCGCAACTACACCGGTCTGGTCGGCTTCTGTCTCATGCTGTTCTGCCTGATCAGCGCCCCGTGCATGGCCACCATCGCCATCACCCGCCGGGAAGCCAACAGCTGGCGTTGGGCCCTGTTCCAACTCGCCGGCCTGACCGCCCTGGCCTGGCTCATCACCACCGTGGTCTACCAGGTGGGGAGGTGGTTCTGATGGGCGCCGATTCCTGGGCAGCGATCGCCATCATCGCCATCGGCGGCGTCCTGGTGCTCAGACATATCACCCGCGGCCCGTGCGAACACGACACCCACAGCGGGTGCTCCCGGTGTCGTGGCCGCTGTACATCATCCGATCACCCCACACCCAAAGGAGGTCCCCTATGACCGTCTCCCCCGCAACCGGCCAACGACTCGACTGCAGCATCTTGCGCAGCGAACCCGCGATGGCCGTCTTCACGCATCACTGCTACGAATATCGACGCGGCCTGCGCAAGCTGATCATGCACACCGCCCCGGTGGGCCACGAAGGCATGATCCGCGCCCATCTCGAACGCGCCGGCTTCGCCTATCACATCCAGCACGTCGGCGACGGTGACCGCATCCTCAACGTGTTCTTCGGCTGCGAGGCCCACGTGGCCGTCGTCCGCAGCTTCGGCGACAAGCCCGTCAACGAGCACAGCCCGGAACAGGACTTCATTCTCGGCACCCTGCTCGGCTACGACGGCACCGAGCAATGCCAACGTTACCTCTTCCGCATCGACCAACGCGCCCGCCGCAACGCCGAGGCCCGTTGCGACTGCGGTCGTGGGGCCGACTGCGGCTGCGCCAACGGCGGGCCCTGCACCTGCGCCCCCGACCACCACACCCATCGACAGGAGCAACCATGACCATCGGAATTTTCTACGGCAGTACCACCGGCACCACGGAGGGTGTGGCCGAGCGCCTGGGCGAACTGCTCGGCGTGGCCACCGACGACCTGCACAACGTCGCCGGCTGCAACCCCGAGCGCCTCGCAGACTACGACATCCTCGTGTTCGGTACCAGCACCTGGGGCCTGGGCGACCTGCAAGACGATTGGGAGGCCCTCCTCGGCAAGGCCGGCGGCGTGAAGCTCGGTGGTAAGAAGGTGGCCATCTTCGGCCTCGGCGATGCCGGCGGCTATCCCGACACCTTCGTCGACGGCATGGCCGACCTCGCCGCCTTCGCCGCCGAACGCGGTGCCGAGGTGATGGGCGCCTTCCCGGCCGCCTGTTACGGCGCGGATGCCAGCCGGTCCGAGGAGGACGGGCGCTATGTCGGTCTCGCCCTCGACGAGGATGGCCACGGCGAACTCACCGAGGATCGTCTCCTGGCCTGGTCGGCGCTCCTGAAAGCGAGTTTCACCTGAATCGACGGCGACCGCCATCCGTTCCAGATGCGCAACAAGGAAGAACCATGACCACCACTACAGAACCAGCCACAGCCCCCATCTCCAACGCCCGCGCCGCCTGCCTTCTTCGCTGCGGCGAACTCCTGGAGATGCTCATCGACCACTGCGGCTACGGCGACCTGGGCGTGGAAGTCAGAAACTACAAGAAGGGCCGCAAGGAGGTCATCCTCCGCTGCGGCAAGCACTACCGCTACATCATACCCGTGAACGTCATCGACCACAGCGGCGGCAACGACTGCTGCTGTGCCGACGACAACGACGGCACCAACACGGGCATGTTCCGGCGCAACGCCAGATCCGGGACCAAGCCTTATTAGCCGCGGCTAAGTTAGAGGTTGACACGGCGACCTCACGCCTATAACCCCTGCGCAATCAACCGGAAACGCGGAAGACGAGAGCGATTCATCCAGAGCGTCCGGGCGCCGCAAGCAATCCAAGCGCGGCGAGACCCGAGGCAACTGACCACCACCTGCGATCGCGAGACGGGGCACCCGCTGCATCGCAGACCCGGCCACCGGCGGCATGTCGCCCCCGGGGTCATCTTCACAACCCGACCGATGCCGGCCCGGCCACCGAGCCAGGGAACCCTTGCGCGGTCACCGTATCCTGAAAGGACGCAACCATGCGTGCCCCATCCACCCGAGGCGGTTTCACCCTCCTCGAACTCATCATCGTCCTCGTGATCATGGGCTTCCTGATCGCGATGGTCGCCCCCAAGCTGGCCAACGTCTCCGGCTCGGCCGTCGACACGGTCTGCGATACCAACCAGAACCGGTTGCGGACGTTCCTGAACATCGCGACCACACAGGAAGGGAAGCTGCCGACGAAGTTGACCAGCCCGGTGATCGGCGCGAACGCCTTCGATGGCAGCGCCGACTTCAGTCTTGCCGCTGGCTTCCCCGCCGGGGGCCCTTTGCCGGATGACGTAGCTACCCTCGGCGACCTGACCGATGGCTTCCGCCCGGTCAGCGACCAGGACGAGACCAACGGCCAGGACTTCCTGGCAGCCGAGTTCATGGAGCGCAACCATCTGCATGTGCACATCCTGAGCGCCGATGAAGCCAGTGAGCTGAAGAGCATGGGCGTGGCCAAGGTGCTGACCTATGGCAAGGCCGATGGCAGTGCCGCAGAACTTGAAGAGATGTATATCGAGACTGATGTCGTCGCCGGCACTCCGGTGCTGATGATCGGCACCGGCGCCGATGACAGCGATCCGGCCGCCGGCACCTTCGCACCGCTGGCGGACGACAACTACGGCCATCCCGAACTGATCGGCCGTATCGTCCTCGGCATCAGCCCCGACGCGGCTCTGGTCGCCAACGGCCTGGTCGAGAACGCCCCCAACTGCCCTGGTGGCCTCCAGAACGAGGGCAATGCACAGTACAACTGGTACAACATCATCGTCCCGCGCCTGGCCGCCACCGTATCGCGGGCCGATTACGAGGCCGCCATCACCGCCTATGCCGGTGCCGATGGCAACATCACCGCCACCAGTTTCGACAACGGCCAGATCAAAACCATCAACCTGTTGAACAGCGATGAGGAAGAGGGCGCCCAGCCGATCTGGAAGAGCAGCTCCGCTTGCCCCGAAGGCCACCAGTGGCCCGTTGCCGAGACCTCGACCTGGGACATCACAGGCTGATCTGATCACCGGATGGAGATCAGTCCCACAGCAGCCCCGGCCGGTCTTCACCTTTCTCCCGGCCGGGGGGTCCAGATCGCAGGCAATCCGGCGGGCCGTGCGCGGGAACCATCCCGAGGGGCGCACGGCCCGCCTTTGCGCCCGGCGCGGATCCCGCGCCGAAGCCGAGAGCCGGAGCTCGCGACCGGCCGCATCACCTCACCGGAGCCGCCATGCCGTCGCTGCCCTCCTGCAACGCCCTTGCACGCAACCCGCTGGCCACCACCGGTGCCCGAACCCGCGTGGCGTTCGCCATAGTAATGCCGCTCATGCTGGTGACCCCGCTTCGCGCCGCCGAAGACACCGACCTCGGCCTGACCTCGCGCCTGACGCTGCAGGTCGCCGACCGAGCCTTCGCCCTTGAGCACCCGTCTGGCGCCGACCTCGACACCGACGCCGACCTCGCCTTCCGCGCCGTCGCCGAAGCGCGCCTCGCCACGCCACGCCTGGCCCTCGGCCTGGGCGTGAGCTTCGACCGTCTCGACTACGCAGAGGGCGCCGACGACCTGACCGCCACCCATATCGGCGTCGTCCTCGACCCTATCATCCGCCAGCGCCTGGGCGCGAGCCGCTGGGGCTTCGCGCTCGGCGTGAGCGCCGAAGCCGGCCTCGCCCGCCTCGACTACCGCAGTCCCGGCCTGAGCCTGGAGGACGAACGCGGCCCCTACGCCCAGATCCTCCCCCACGCCGATCTCACCTGGCGCGGCGACGGTTTCGCCCTCGGCGTCCAGGGCGGCTACCGCTGGCTCACAAGCCGCTACGAGATCGACGGCGAAGACCTCGACCTCACCGCCGACGGCGTCGTCATCGGCCTCGCCTGCACCTTCCACCGCTGATCTGCGGGAGTCCACCCGATGCCCCATCGCCGCGGTTTCACCCTCCTCGAACTCATCATCGTGCTCACGATCATGGGCTTCCTCGCCGCCATGATCCTCCCCGCCGTCGGCCGCGTCAGCACCGCCGAGCGCATCAAGCTCACCCAGGACCGCCTGGAGGAGATCCGCACCGCCATCGTCGGCCCCCGCTTCGTGTTCGACGATGCGGGGAATCCGGTTATCGGGGGGTATGTGGGGGATGTCGGGGCGTTGCCGGAATTGGTTCGCGGACGCCTCAGCGACGGCAAAGGCGCGAGCAACCATAGTTGGGATCATAGTGGTTTCGATAACGCCTTCGTCACCGACAGCGGCAGCATGCAATGGGTGTGGGATGACTGGTCGACCGACGATTGGACGGTGGACGGAGTTCTGCTCAACCACCCAGCCGGGCTGTTTGAAAATCCTGGAAACGCGGAGTGGCGCGGCCCGTACTGCGGCCCCGGCAAGGACCCCTACCGCAACGACCACAGCGGCTATGCCGATACCGTCACAAGCGATGCGGATGATCGGTGCGCCTGGGCGCTGCGAATTACCGGCAACCGCCTCAACGACGCCTGGGGGCGCAGCCTGCTGTTCTGGCGCGATGGCGACGATCTCTGGATCATCAGCGAAGGTCCCAACATGAAGAGCGCGTGGGATGCGAGCGATTACAAGAAGGACGAGGCCGTCAGCAAGGATGACATCGTGGTTGTTATCAGGCGGAACGAATGGAACCCGTTCCCTCTCGCCGAACGCATCGCCAAAGCCAGCGATGAACTGGATGGAGCTCGGATCAAACCGTTCGCTATCGCGGAGCTTTCTGAGCGCTTCCCAGGCTTGCCTGACTGCGTCAAAGACATCGACTGCAGCATCTTCGATATTGATGACGAAGGCTGGAATGATCTACATGACTCTCTACGGAATCTTGGACGGCTTCACTTAGACCCCTGGGGCCGCGCGTACCAGGTCCTGCAGTATGACGGAAGACAGCAGACGGAAACGAGTCCAGGTCCGCCCCCCGTAATGGAGGAGGCCGCTGCACGACGTCCAGTCTGGCTGCTCAGCCGTGGGCCCGATGGAAAGAGTGGTGTTTACGAACACGATACATATGTCTACTACATCCCAGCGGAGTTTCTTGCCATAGCTGATTCCACCACTGCGCCCAATGCCCGACGAGAGCAGTTGCGCCTGTTGATCAACGACCATCGCGGCGGCCTCGACCCGGTTCTTCCCGAAATTGCGCACGTCAGTGACATGACCATCAATGACCAAGAGATGGACGAACTCGTCGCCCGGAGTGCCGACGACATCGCCATCGCCGTGAGCGTTCACTGACATGCCCACACCCCACGCCAAGATCCTCGCCATCGACGCCGGCCCCGACGAACTGCGCGCCGCCGTCGTCGCCAAGCGTGGCAAGCAGGGCCGTCTGCTGGCCCATGCGGTGATCCCGCGCCATCCGCGCGATGCCGACGACGACAGCCTGCTCCTGCCCTCGGAGATCTCGGAGCTGGCACAACGTTGCGACGCGGGGGGCGTGCCGGTGGTGGTGGCCACGCCGCGCGCCCGGACGGCTCCTGTGAACCTGAGCGCGCGACGTCTCGCGTGCATGAACCTGTACCAGATGCGCACGGCCCTGCGCTGGGAGGCGGAGGCCTTTCTCGACGGCCCGCCCATGGACATGCTCGCGGGCTACGAGGTGGTGGACGCCGACGACAGCCAGGGCCGTGACCGTGCGCTGGCGGGTTACTTCCTCCATCACGCGCTGTTCGACCAGTGCCGCCAGGACTGCCGCGAGGCCGGCTGCACGCTGCGCCGGGTCTACGCACAGGAGGCCGCGCTCGGCGCTGTGCTCCGGGTGCATGCCGACCGCGGCAACGCGCTGCTGTGCCACCTCACCGGGGCGGGCGCCGCCTTCCACGCCCTGGCCGACGGCCGGCTCGCCGCACCCGCCACCGTGCCCATCGGCATCGACGGCATCCGCGAGCATGTGACGGCGGACGGCCACGAAGACCTCGCCGCCTACTTCCGCGAGGCGACCGACGTGTTCTCCCTGCCCGAGGCCGTACCGGTCATCCTCTGCGGTGCCGGTGGCGACGACGAGACCGTGCGGGCGTGGATCGGCCGCGCCTGCGGCCGCGCCTGCGTGCGACCTGGCGCCGGCGAGGCGGCGGCCGACGCGGACGCCGAGGCCATCGCCCTCGTCGCCGGCGCCTGGGGCGCCGGCCTGCGCGAATTCGGCTACGTCGGCAAGCGGCACGTCGGCATCGACGACAGCGAACCCCTGGCCACGGTGATCAAGCGCCGGCTGCATACGCTGCCCGTGCTCGTCTCCGCCATCGTGGTCCTGCTCCTGTTGGCCCACTACGGACAGTTGCGCTGGCGCACGGCGCGGGTCGACGACGCCCTCGCCGCGCTCGAAGCCGACATCGCGGAGCGCACGGCGGGCAACACGGCCGAAGCCGACTTGCGTGATCGCCAGGCCGACCAGAGCGCCGAGATCCGCCGCCTCGAAGCCATGACCCGGTTCCACACGACGGTCGAGGGGCAGCTGCGTCGCAACCTGGCGGCGATGGTGCGGGATCTGGGAACCTGTCTCGCCGAGGACGCGGTGCTGCGTGACGGCGAGGACCTGGTGCTGGTGCAGGTGGAACCGGCCGGCACCGGTACCTGGCAGGTGCGCGGCCGTACCAGCCACGCCGCCGCCGTCCACCGCTACCGCCTCGCCCTGCTCGCGCGCCACGACTGGTGCGCCGCCGTGGACAGCCCCACCATCGCCGCCGCGCCCGTGCCCGCCGCCGCGCCCGTGCCACCGCGCGCGCGCGGCACCGCCAATGAAACGCCCGACCCGGCGCTGCGCCTGCCGCAGACCTTCCGCTTCACCGTCACCGTCCGCAATCCCGAGACGGCGGGAGGACCACGCTGATGCGCCGCCTCACCAAGCTCGAGAAGACGGGCCTCGTCGCGGCGATCGTGGTCGGCGGGAGCTACTTCTACCTCAGCGAGGTGGTCGAGCCCATGGAGGCCCGCCTCGTCGCGCAGGAGAAGAAGCTCGTGACCGCGCAGCAGAAGTGGCAGGATCCGACGTTCCCCACGCCCAGCGGCACCGCGCGCTTCGAAGCCGCCATCGAGCGCCAGCGACCGCAGGTGGCCGCGGCGCGCGCCGCCTGGAACGAGGCCGACACCATGCTCGCAGACGCCGCCACCGCCGATGCGGCCATCGGCGCGATCGTCGCCGCCGCCGGGGAACAGGGTCTGACGCTGCTGGAACAGGTGAAGCTCGACGTGGCGCCCCCCGCCTCGGGCGCCCCATCGGGCAAGAAACCGGCCGCGAAGGCCGGCCCCGTGCTGCCGCCGGCGGCCGTCGGACGGCCGTGGCGGCACTACCGCCTGCGCCTGCGTGGCCCCTACGCCGGCGTCGAACGCTGGCTCACCGGCGTGGCCGCACGCCCGCACGCCCTCCTCGTCACCGATCTGCACCTCACCCGCGACCGCGACCACAGCCTCGACGTGTCGCTGGTCCTGTCCCTCTAGGCCCGACGCATGCGAATCTTCTTCCTCGTTCTCTGCCTGCTGGCCTGCGGCGTCGTGACGGCCGCCGAGTCCGCCGCCCCGCCGAAGACGCCGACCGTCACGGCGCCCGACGCTCCCGCTGCCGAGTCCGTGCCGGTGCCGAAGCGCGACCCCTTCGCCCCGCGGACCGAGGCGGCGCCACCGGAGGCCGACGCGGCGGCGAAGGCTCCGGCGCCGGAACCGGTGACCGAGCCGGAACGGGCGCCGGAGCCATCGCCGATCGAGCGCGCCCTTCGGCCGGACCTGCCGACCATCGGTGTGGTGGCCCTGGTGCGGGACGCTGCGGGCACCGGCTCGGCCTACCTCGAGATCGAGGACGCGCGCGGCACCTGGTGGCTGGTGATCGATGCCGGCGAGACGCTGGAACTGGCGTGGAACGAGCGCGGCAGCGAGGACGCGGCCACGGTCCACCGCCGCACGACGATGACTTGCGAGAACGTGAGCGCCCACGGCGTGCGTCTGCGCCTCGACGCCGACCGCGTCATCGACCTGCGCCTCGCGTCCGTGCCGGCGAGCAGGAAGTGAGACCCCCGATGCCGACCCGCCTGTCCCCCATCGCCTTGGCCCTCGCCGTGTGCGCGGCCCTGACGCTTGCCGCCTGCGCGCGCACAACCGGCAGCCGCGTCGTCTGCGAGCTGCCCGACCCCGAGCCCGTATTCACAGTTGCCGGCGGCACCCGCATCACCGATCTAAAGGCCCTGCCCGAGAGCGTGCTCGCCGAACGTTTGGCTGACGCGAAACCGGTCGACGCCCTGGCCGACATCGCCATCGACGCCTTCGCCGCAGCCGGCACGCCCATGGCCAACGTGGCCGACCTCCTCAGCCGACACGGCGTCAACGTCGTCTGCTCGCCCGCCGTCGCGCAGGTGCCCGTGCGCCTGCGCCTGCGCACGGTGAGCATGCGCCAGGTGCTCGACGCCCTCTGCCGCCTTCACGGCTTCGGCTACCGCGAAGCCGACAACGTGGTGCGGGTGATGACGCAGGAGGAATACGCGAAGGAATTGCGTATCCACCCCGACGAACGGATCCGCCTCTACGAGATCCGCAACGCGCCGGCGCCGGGCGTGGCCAACACCATCGCCACCCTGTTCGCCGGCCGTATCCGCAACCTCGGCCTGCAGGGGAAGACGCCGTTCGGCTACCTCGGGAAGAACGACATCGAGGAGTTCGGCACGTCCGAGGACGAGAGCGACGACGAGGACGACGCCACCACCAGGACGCGCGATGGCACGGCCGACAGGCTCGAGACCCAGGACCTGGTGGCGGCCTTCGACCGCCTGCTCGAGCACCAGCGCGCCGGTGGCATCGGCCGCAGCGCCGCCTTGGAACTCGCCGGCAAGCCGACGGCGGTGATGACGGTGTTTCCGCGCAACAACTGCATCGCCGTGCGCAGCGGCGAGCAGGCCCTGCTGCGCGAGATCGACGGCCTCGTCCAGGCCCTCGACACGCCAACGGCGCAGGTGCTGCTGGAGGTCAAGGTGCTGACCCTGACCCTCGGCGACGGCTTCGAGTCGTTCTTCGACTTCGACTACACCGACACGAACGCGCGCGGCGAGACCGTGGGCGTGGACCTGCCGAATCAGGCCCCGCCCGTCGGCAACACGCTGGCGGTGAGCTTCCTCAACGACGTGATCAGCGCGCGCATGCAACTGCTGGAAACGCAGAACCGCGCCGAGACCACCGCCAGCCCGCTGCTGCTCTGCGCCAACAACGCGCCGGCGCGCTTCCAGGTCGGCGAGGTGCGCACGCTGCTGACCGGCATGAAGGAGGGTCAGGTGCTCCAGCAACCGGATGCGCCGACCATCGTCGTGCCGCCGCAGCCGATCCAGGAGCAGCGCACCGTCGGCACCACCGTCACCATCCTGCCCGTGATCAACGCCGATGGCACCGTCACCATGTCCTTCACCTTCGTCCGCGACGAGGTGCTGCCGGAATCGAGCCGCGTGTACTACTACGACAGCACCACCAGTCAGCTGCAGTCGGTCCTCGCCGACACCGTCGCCACCAACGAGATCGAGACCGTGGTCGTGGCCCACGACGGTCAGGCCGTCGTCCTCGGCGGTCTCATCCGCGAAGTGGTGAGCGAGAACGTGCAGCGTACGCCGGTGCTCGGCCAGATCCCCGTCCTGGGGGCGCTCTTCCGCCGGGAGGTCCGTAGCCGCGAACGCCTGGAAACCGTCATCCTCATCCGCCCCATCGTGCTCGCCGACCCGCGTCGCGCCGGTTGGAACACCCGCGAGCGCCTGCGCGAGCTGGCCGACGGCACCTACTGGAAAGGCAACCGCGAACGCCTGACCGAGAGCGGCAAGGACGGCGCCCTGCGCACCATCCGCATCGCGCCCGAGGGCAAGGACGAGGACGAGGACGAGGACGAGGACGAGGACGAGGACGAGGACGAGGACGA
>CAZTGE010000082.1:0-17708 GCA_964612995.1 uncultured candidatus Brocadiaceae bacterium
TCGCCCGCCGCGCAATGCGCTGCTTGAGAATGCGCATGAGCCACGAGACGGATGCAAGGCGCTCGCGACGAACGGCGACCCATACATCATCGCGCGCATGGCGATCGATATCTGTAGGATCCCACGCGATCGGCCCGCCGGTCACCGGGTCCCGATCGGAAAATACCGCGCTCCAACGCTCGACCACCTCGCGCGCGCTCCAGCGCTGCGTCTGGTCAGGATCCGTGCGTAATATAATATGCATGTGATTGCTCATCACGCAGAAGGAGAGAACATCCACCGCAAAAGCGTTGGATTGGGTCTGGATTCCCTGTTCAACCCACTCCCGCCGATGCTCGACGGCGCCCCCACAGAGATATGCCCGACGCACGCACCGGCTGATCAGGTGGTAGCAGCCGGTGCGGCGATCGTCGATGAGCAGCGAGCGCGCGATGGTCATGTCACATGGGACAGTATGAACCGTTCACGGCCTACGTCAAGTGGTAAGGGCTTGGTTGCTCTTGTGCATGGATGGGCTATAGGTGGGCATGAAAGAGCTGAGTGTCCTGGGTTCTACGTCCTGGGTTCTACGTCCGCTTCAATCAGGCGGGCATGGTCACGCGGGTCGAATGGCCCGACGGAGCCAGAGATCATTACGCTTACAACGACAACCAGCAGCTCGTTCAGCGCCGGAGACGCGCAGGACGCTCAACTTTCAAAAAATCCGCCCCTGACACGCGGCGCCTTGGGGGCGCGAGGGTCTGATCGGTGGCTCAGTGCAGAGTCACGGATGACTGTTCTGCGCCTCACTGCGCCGCCTGAAGACGCCTGGTTCAGCTCGCGGCGCCAGTTGGTGAGGGATCCGGGCCAGGGGCGGAGCCCATGGAACACAGAACACGTTAACGCCCGATCACCTGCGTTGACACGCCCTTGCCGGTTTGGCATCCTGTGCGGTCGCTCCGCGAGGCGGGCCCGCGTCGGCCCGCCTGGTCCGGGCCGCCGGTCGGCCGGGCGCCAACCGCAGAGGGGGACGGCCATGGCCGAGCATATCGAGCTGCTGAGCAGTGAGATCTTCTATCGTAGCGCGAAGGTCGCCTTGACGCTCGATCGTTTCGCCACCCCCGACGGCGAGGTGGAGCGACCGGCTGCGCATCACCGGCCCACCGTGGCGCTGATCGTCCGGCCCGATCCGGCGCACCTGCTCTGCGTGCGCCAGTACCGCTATCCGTTGCAGCGTTGGACCGTCGAGGTCCCCGCCGGCACCAGCGATCCGGGCGAGACACCGGAGCAGGCAGCCCAGCGTGAATTGGGCGAGGAGACCGGGTACAGTTGCGCCCGGCTGGTCGAGCGGCTGCGCTTCAACCCCAGCGTCGGCGTCTGCGATGAGCTGATGGTGGTGTTCGAGGCCTTCGAGCTCGGCTCCACCGCGCGCAATCCCGACAAGGGTGAGCTGGTGCGGCCCGAGCTGGTGGCCCTCGACGACATCCCCCGGTTGGTGGCCGCGAACGAGATCTGCGATGGCAAGACCCTGTTGGTCCTGGCGCTGCTGGGCCTGCTGCCGGGGACGGCGTCGTGCTGAGCCTGGCCGGCCGGCGTATCCTCGACTCCTGCAGCGGCGCCGGCCTGGCGGTGCGGCTGCTGCTGCAGGCGCTGGCCCGGCTGCCGCTGGCCTGGCGCAGCCGGCGTCAGATCACCCGTCATATCGATGTCGCCGGCATCGGCTCGATCCTGGTGCTCACGCTCATCGCCGGGCTGACCGGCATGATCATGGTCATGCAGATGGGCCCGTCGCTCGAAACCTACGGCGCCATGCACATGGTCGGCGGGATGCTGGGGGTGACCTTCACCCGCGAGCTCGGGCCGATCTGGGCCGCGGTGATCGTGCTCGCACGGGTGGGCTCGTCGATGGCGGCCGAGATCGGGACCATGACCGTCAACGAGGAGGTCGAGGCCCTACGGGTGATGAACATCGATCCGGTGCGCTATCTGGTGATGCCGCGGATCGTCGCCCTGGTGGTGGCCATGCCCTTGCTCACCGCCCTGGCCGATGTGGTCGGCCTGCTCGGCGGGGCTTACGTCGCCGAGGCGGCCTTCGGCGTGCCCTACGAGACCTTCGCCGAGAGCGCGCAGAACCTGATCCAACCCGGCGACTATCTCGGTGGCCTGATCAAGTCGACGGTGTTCGCGCTGATCATCGGCACCGTGGCCTGCAATCAGGGCCTGCGCACCGAGGGCGGGGCCGAGGGCGTCGGCCACAGCACCACCAACACCGTGCGCCTGTGCGTGATCTTCGTGCTGATCGCCGACCTGATCATGACCCAGATCCTGCAGCTGCTGATGGGCGGGGGAGCGGGTCTGTGATGTCGAACTCCGAGGGCGACTGGGATTCGGAGGAGCTCGAGCGCCCGGTGCCGGTCAGCGATACCGCACCGGAGGGCAAGCAGGTCTACATCCGTGTGCGCGATCTGCACAAGCATTTCGGCCGCCGGCACGTCCTGCGTGGCATCGATCTGGACGTCTACCACGGTGAGACCCTGGTGATCCTCGGCATCTCCGGCTCGGGCAAGACCACCTTCATCAAGCATCTGATGGGCAGCGCGCGCATCGAGAGCGGCGACATCCGGGTGGGCGATTTCGACCTGCGGACCATGCGCGGCGATGACTGGCGCGCGTACCGTTCGCGGATGGGGGTGGTGTTCCAGCACGCTGCCTTGCTGGGTTCGTTGACCATCTTGCGCAATGTCGGTCTGCCGCTGATCGAGGAGGAGCGCGTGCCGCTCGACGAGGT
Source organism: uncultured candidatus Brocadiaceae bacterium (assembly GCA_964612995.1). Lineage (GTDB taxonomy): Bacteria > Planctomycetota > UBA11346 > UBA11346 > UBA11346 > SLQH01. Next base: position 2,768 of record CAZTGE010000082.1, read on the forward strand.
CCGCGAACGGGTGATCCGCGCTCTGCGGCGGGTCTTCCTTCCGGCCGAGGAGATCCTCGAGCTCAAGCCGGCCAGCTTGTCGGGCGGCATGCGCAAGCGGGTCGGGATCGCGCGCGCGATCATCCGCGAGCCGGACCTGTTGCTCTACGATGAGCCGACCACCGGCCTCGACCCGGTCACCGTCAGCGGAGTCAACGAGTTGATGCGCGATCTGCAGGAGCGCCTCGGCGTGACTTCCATCGTCATCACCCACGATCTCGATGCCGCCTTCTCGGTGGCGGATCGCATAGCCATGCTCTACAAGGGGCGGATCATCGCGCTGGACACGCCACAGCGCCTGCGCGAGAACGACCACCCGGTGCTGCGGCAGTTGCTCGAGGCGGAGGTGCGCGGACCGTTGACAGAGGGCTACGTGTGATGCCCGTCGGGCCGCAAGGAAAGGAGGGCCGCGATGCCGACTGAAGCCAAGGTGGGACTGGTGTTCTTCCTCGGGCTCGGTCTGGTCCTGTGGTTCACCATCTACGTCGGCGACATCACCTTCGAGAAGGGCCAGTACGCCGTCCGCTTTCCCAACGTACAGGGCATCACCATCGGCTCGCAGGTCCACTACAACGGCGTCAAGGTCGGTCAGGTGCGTCGCGTGGTGCCGGTGGTCACCGAAGCAGGCCGGGCGATGGTCGAGCTCCACTTCGACATCGAGGAGAAGCGCCGGCACGCTGTGCGGATCAACCGGGACACCCGCTTCACCATCAACCAGGGCTTTCTCGGCTCTTCGACCCTCGAGATCATCACCCAAGGCAAGGGCGACATGATCTCGCAGGAGTCGCTGCAGGGGCACGAGGGCCAGGTCCCGGTGACCATGAGCGACGTGTTCAACGAGATCTACGCCATGGTCGCCGAGAACCGCGACAACCTGTCACGCGGCGTGGCAGGGCTGCCCGGCGCGGTGACCAGCTTCAAGACGATGAGCGATGAGGTCCGGCAGCTGGTGGTGACCAACCGCGATCGTCTGCGTCAGGCCATCGTGCACATCTCCGGTATGGGCAAGGCGATCATGGAGCTGGTCGAGACCAACAAGGACAAGGTGGCTGCGGCGATCGCGCGGATCGAGGGCATGTCCAAGCAGGTCGAGGAGGTGATCGAGGAGAATCGCGCCGATGTGCGCAGCACCATCGCCCGCCTGCCCAAGACGATGGAGAACATCTCGGGCGCCGCCGGTTCGATCCGCAGCATGGTAGAGGAAAACCGCAAGGACCTCGCCGCGACCATGGGTGAGCTGGCGACCTTCGCTCCCAAGCTCAACGCCATCGGCCTCGATCTCAAGCGGATCACCTCGCAGATCGCCAGCGGCCGCGGCACGGTCGGGAAACTGGTGATGGAGGACGCCCTCCATGACAAGGCGACCACTGCCATCGATGCCGTCAACCAACGGATGGAGGAGATCGAGCCGATGACCGCCGGCATCAGCCAGCTCAAGTTCTACATCGGCGGCTACGGCGGCGTGAACACCGACACCGGCGCCCTGCTCGGCACCGTCTATCTGCGTATCGAACCCAAGCCTTGGAAGTTCTACGAAGCCGGCGCCACCTATCGCGGCGCCCCGGATGATCGCGACGTCGCCGAAGAGGATCCGGATGACCTCAACATCGATATCAACATCATGCTCGGCTGGCGCTTCTTCCCGATCGACGATTACCAGCAGTACCGCGTGTCCGTCAAAGGCGGCTTGATCGAGGGCGCGGTCGGCGGCCAGGTCGACGTGCCGGTGTGGCGTGACCGGCTGTTCGCCCACGCGATGATCCGCGATCGCCACAACGAATACGATCCCGACGAGCGCCGCTACGAAGCCGGTTCCGGGCCCTACGCCCGCGCCACCCTCGAATGGCGGGTCTGGCGTCGCGTCAGCATCCACGCCGGTGGCGACGACCTGTTCAACGAGCCCGCGCCCTTCTTTGCTATCAGCGCCGAGCTGCTCGACAACGACATCCGCAATCTGGTCACCGCCGCGGGCATCATTCCCTGAGCTGCAGGAGGCGCTGGAGCCCAGTTCGCGGCGTAGCTGATGGCCCGGCTGCACCGGTGGAGATCGGCGTGCCTGCGCCGCGTGGGCCCACTCTTGCGCTGGTGTGCGATGCGGTCTTGGCGATGGCGAGCCCCGGCCTGCTGTAGGCTCGGCGCCCTGTGTACCGAGCCCTGGGGGGGCGTAGCGGGGGGCGACTGCGCGCAGCGCAGAGCGAGCCCCCGCGAACAAAAAGCCGCGCGGGCGCCGACCGCTACAATGCCCCTTGGGGTGCGGGCGGCGCCCGCGCTATGCTTACGCCCGGGCGATGGCCCGGGCGTAACGCGCAGCATGACCTCAGCGGGGGGTCAGCCTCTGGCCTGGGGACGCTTGGGCAGGACGATGATCTCGACGCGGCGGTTGCGGGCCCGGCCGGCGTTGGTGTCGTTGGTCGCGCGGGGGCGTTGATCGGCGTAGCCGGCGAAGCCGAGGTAGCGCTCGGGAATGCCTTCGCGCTCGATCAGATAGTGGAGCACCTTGCGGGCGCGGGCACCGGCGAGGTGCCAGTTGTCCTCCCACTTGTTGCGGGTGCGCACGATGGGCTGATTGTCGGTGTGGCCGTTGACGCGGACGTAATGCCCGGCGTAGCGGTCCTTGATCACGTCCGAGACCTTGTCGAGGGTCCGGCGCGCGGTCGGGCTGAGGTCGTTCGAGCCGGACTTGAACAGGATCTGGTTGTCGATGGCGATGATCAGCTCGCCGTTGCGCCAGGTCACCTCGGCGCCGTAGGCGGCGAGCTCGTCGCTGAGGTCATCGCGTGGCTCCTCGATGACCACCGGGGGCTTGGCCTCGAGCTCGGCGATCCGGGCGTCCTTGGTCGCGAGTTCGCCCTGGAGGTCGGAGATCTGCGTCTCCAGCTCGCCGACCTCGACCTCCTTGTACATAAGTTCACGTTGGTTGCCGCAGCCGGCGAAGGCGAAGGTCAGCGCCAGGCCGATGAGCAAGGTCGGGTGCGGGCGGAAGTTACGCATATGCCACTTCTACCGGCTCCGGTGGGCCATGGCAAGCGCCCGCAGCCATCCCCGACCGGTGCGGAAGCGGTCGGTCGCAGCCGCCGCGGCTGTCTCGGGTCACCGGCTCGGCCACCTACGTGTCCTCGCGCCAGCGACTTCTGCCGCCTGGGCCCCCGCTGCTGCCGGCCCGCCAGCGCGTCGGCTGGCCTTGTGTCCTGGCCCACACCCGACGATGATCGCCGTACGGGAGGTGCCATGACCAGCATTGAGACGGTGGAGGGCGACATCACGGCCTGCGCGGTGGATGCGATCGTCAATGCGGCCAACAGCCGGCTCGCCGGCGGCGGCGGGGTCGACGGCGCGATCCACCGTGCCGCCGGTCCGGAGCTGTCGCGCTCCTGTCGCGCGATCGGCGCTTGCCCGACCGGCGAGGCACGCATCACCCCCGGTTTCGCGCTACCGGCCCGCTGGATCATCCATGCGGTCGGGCCGGTCTGGCGCGGCGGTGAGGCTGGCGAATCGGCTTTGCTCGCCTCCTGCTACCGCAACAGCCTCGCCCTGGCCGCCGGACACGGCGTGCGGAGCATCGCCTTCCCGGCCATCAGCTGCGGCGTCTACGGCTATCCGATCGAGGCGGCCTGTCGGCTCAGCGTGGCGAGCATCCGCGACTGGCCGTGCGCCGAGCGGGGGATCGAGCGGGTGCTGCTGGTGGCCTTCTCTGCCGAAGTGGCCTGTCACTGGCGCGCTGCGGCCAACGCGTGATCCCGTCGGCGTGTAACCGCTCTCTACGCCGTGGGGTAGACATATGTACCGCTCACCCTGCCCCCGAGGAGGCTCCCATGCTCCGACCACTGCTGCTCCTGCCTTGCCTCTTCTGCGCTGCCGCCCTGGGCGCGGCCACCGGTCCCGGTGACTGGATTCCCGCCGAGGCCAGGTGGTTGGTCCGGCTCGAGGTATCCGAACTCACGCGCGGCCAGCTCGGCGAGGTTGTACAGCAGTTCGCCAAATGGCCGGATGTCGCGCCCAAGCTCGCGGCGCTCGACGCCATGACCGGGTTCGCACCGCTGCGCGATCTGCGTACCGTGGTGTTGTGCGGGTCCACGGCCGAAGAGCGCGATGCGCTGCTGTACCTCAGTGGTAGTTTCGACCGCGAACGCCTTGAGATCCTCGCCCGCGCCGGCGATGGCCATACCACGACCGAGGTCGATACGGCGGTGATCCACCGGCTCGCGCCCGATCCGGAATCCGGCGATCCATCGAATTACGCCTGCTTCCTGCGCGACGATCTGTTGGTGTTCGGCCAGCGACTCGACCACGTTCGCCTCGCCGTCTCGGTCGCGTCCGGCGCCAGCCCCAGTGCGGCCGATGCCGGGACGCTGCCCGAGGCCGGCGACGCCCCGTTGGTGATGATCGCCCAGGCCCGCGGGGTCCAGGAGCTGGTCGCCGGCACGCCCAACGCCCGCATGCTACGCCATGTCAAGACCATCGCGCTGCGGCTGCATCAGACCGATGACGCCCTGGTCGGCAAGGCGACCCTGACCGCGGTCAGCCCGGAACTGGCACAGCAGGTGATCCAGATCGCGCAGGGGCTCAAGGCCCTGGCCGCACTCGGTGCCAACGAGCATCCCCAGCTCGCCGATCTCGCCGGGCGCGCCGACCTCTCGCGCGACGGCGCCGCAGTCAGCCTGCGGATCGAGCTGCCCTTCCCCATGGTGTTGCGCATGCTGCGCCAGAGTCTGCCACCGAGCGCCCCGGCGAGCGATGGCGACCGTCCGAGCGACAGTGAACCGCCGGGCAGAGAAGCGCCGGATGGCGACACGGCCGACGACCCGGTCGAGTAGAGGTCATGCCAGACAGGTCCCGTAACAGTCCGCTGGTGGACTCAGGTCGAAGCGCTGCACAGGGGGGCGAGTGTCCGACCGAGCGGTGGTCTTCCAAGACAATGGGCCGTCGGCCCGGGCACGGTGCGACGGGGGCGCGCGAGGCCCGTGCTGCGGGCCGACGCGGAGAGCGTGCGGGGAAGGATCCTTCTGCCGGGGAAACCATGTCAGAGGGCGCTGCCGATCTCCCCGCATCGTCCCTTGCCGTCGACAGCAAGGCCCTGGCCCGGGCCGCTCGCGCAGGCGACCGGAGCGCGTTCGCGGAACTGGTCCGGGCCCACAGCGCACGCCTCCATCGGTTTTTCTGCGGCATGGGGCTGGGAGTCCACGACGCGGACGATCTGGTCCAGGAGACCTTCCTGCGTGCCTTCCGCCACCTCGACCGCTACGATGCGCGTTACGCCTTCACCACCTGGCTGTTCACCATCGGCCGGCGGCGTGCGCTCAACCATCTGCGCGACCGGCGTCGTAGAGCAGCGGTGATCGAGTGCGAATTGGAGGACCGCCGCGGTTTCGACGACCTGCGCGAGACCGCCGCAGCCCTGTGGCACCGGGCGCGCGAGCTGTTGCCCGCCGCCCAGTATCAGGCCCTGTGGCTGCGTTACGGCGAGGAGTGCGACCTGGCCGGGATCGCGGTGGTGCTGGGTGTTTCGCACGGCAACGCCAAGGTGCTGCTGCATCGAGCGCGGCGCAAACTGGCCCAGGAGATACCGCCCGAACAGATCGGGTGGCAGTAGGAGGGACCGAGCATGAGCACCGAGCAGACCCTGGATCGTGAATGCGCCGAGGCTCGCCGCCAGATCGACGCGGCAGTCGATGGCGGCGAACCGCCGGCGGAGCTGGCCCGCCACCTCGCTGCCTGTCCGACTTGCGGCGTGGTCTGGCAGCGGCAACTGGCAGTCGTGGCCGGGCTGCGTGCCGGTGCCGATGCGCTCTGCCCGCGTCCGCCCGACGACCTGGCCGCGCGCACGCTCGCGGCGCTCGACGCGCCACCGCCGCGCGCCCACCGCCCGGTGATGCACCTGATCCTGGCCTCAGCTGCGGCCGCGGCCGTCATGGTGCTGGCGCTCGGCCGCGCGCTCCACGATCCGGCGCCGGCGCCGAGGCCGCAGCGAGCGGCTGCAGAGCCTGCGGCAGAGGCCCTGGTCGTGACCCGGAGGCCGGTCGCGGCCTCGCCCCGCGCTCCGCTCGCCGCACTGATCGATGCTCCGCTTGATGACGAGGCCCAGCGCCTGCTGCAAGACGCCACCGCCGCGGGCCGGTTCCTCGTCGACTGTCTGCCCGACCCCCCGCGTCTGCCCGCCGGGCTCTGAGTGCGTCGGGCCTGGCGCAGCGCCTCAGCGGCGGCGCAGTCGAAGCAGCGCAGGTGGCGATTGCCGCGTACGAACAGCAGTTCGCAGACATAGGCAAGCGGCAACCACTCAGGCCCATCGGGCATGAGTGGTTGCCGACCTCTTCAGAGGGCCAGAACCGCCCATCCGCCTTGCCCCTTGCGATCTTCAGCGGCGCCACTCCTCATCCGTGTCGCCACGGACCGCCGTTCATCGGTCGTCGGGGCGGGGGTCGTAATATACCGGCAGGGTGAACTCATCGAGATTGAATACCTGCTCGTCCTCGAGCTGGGGATTCGCTTGCAGGGGCGACAGGTCGAGCTCGACCACGTCGCCTTCGCGCAGCTGGCGGTACTCCCTCATCCACTGACCATGGAGCGTCGCCCAGTGTCTGACGATGATGCGCTCTGCTTCCAATTCGCCCTCGAGCACCTGCTCTACCTCATACAGGCCTTCGACGAGCAGATTGGGATAGAGCTCGGGCTTCTCGTCGATCTCTGGAATCTCCAGGAGCTTCGCGCGGATCCGGATGTCCGGTGGATCCTGGCGCTTGTCGAGCCGCCCGGCCCACAGCGCGTGATGCCTCTCCGCCTGCTCGGGGGTCACCGCCTGGTGCGCCAAGGCCAGGGCCGACAGGGTCCCCGACCATTCCCGACCGCCGAGGATCAGCGGTGACCCCTGCCATTCAAAGCGCCTCGGCTTGATGGTCTCGATGATGTGTTGTGGCTGGCCATCAATCCAGGCTTGGATGGCGCCGGTGGATCTGGCCAGCGTCACGACGACGTGGTGCGGTCGCGTGCTCTGCACGGGCCCCAGCTTCACCTGCTGCTTCATCCCGAGCTGCAACAGCAGCCAGCGGCCCTCCTGCCGCAGGCCCAACTGGGCTTCATCCTTGCGTTCCGCCCAGCGGAAGATCCAGCCCCCTTTCGAGATGTGTTCGCCGGGCGTGAAGACGATCTCGAGCGTTAGTTCGCCCATCTGCGCGATGGCCTGCGCCAAGGCCTCGCCGGCCGGTGCACCGATCACGATCTTGCTGCGACGTTTCATATGCATCTCGCCGTAGCGCCCCGGCCAGGTATTGCCGCTCGGCTGGACCTGCAGGGGCTGGCGGGCGCCTTCCACGGGGCGCACCCGATTCCCTTCCTGCATGCCATCCCACAGTACGACCACTTCGTCGATATTCGTCGGCCAGGTGGTGTTTCGAGGGACCTGCACCGGCGCTTCGGATACGGCGTCTCCCATCATCAGCCATTCGACCACGTGGTCGAACAGTGCCCAGCCCTGCTCGTTGAACAGCGCCGCACCGTCGAAGCCGATGCCGAGGTGCGCCCGCCGCGAACGAGGCAGATCGTGGTCCTCGTCACTGATGTCGAAATCCATGCCGTAGGCCACCCAGGAGTCGGTGGTGTCTGGATGACGGGCGAAACCGGTCGCGCCCGCGGGCAGTGGATTCACGTGCGGCGTGAAGGGGCGCCTGCTGATCGACGTGCTTCCCTGCCAGGGCAGCCGCGCTTCGGGCGGTGCGATGACCTGCGTGATCGGTTCTGCACCGAAACCGCGCTCCTTTCCCAGGCCGATCCGGGCGAGGTAGGGGTGGGCCGACAGGATCGGTGCGGTGGCGTGACGGCGCACGAGCTGGGCGGTATCGCGCTCCCGTGCATCGGCGCTGACGACCACCAGAGCGGCGTCCTCGAGATGTCCGGGGGTGCCTGAGCGTTCGTCCACCTGCCGCACGCCGAAGCCGAGCCGGACCAGGCGATCGCGGACCGCGGCTTCATTGGCCGTCATGTTCTCGCAGACGGTGATCATCACCGCGGTGCCGCGTTCGCCTGCGTCGGGCACGTCCGGCAGTGCCGGGGGTCGTGGTAGGAGGCTCTGTTCCTGGATCAGCTCGGCGGCGAGTTCGGCCCACAACAGATAGCCTTCGTCGTGGTAGTGAACCAGATCCAGATGTTCGCTCTCGTTGCCGATCTTGGCGCTGTGGTCGATCCGCTCGATAGCCTGGTCGATGGACGTCGCCATAATCCGATTGTGCTTATCGCTCAATTCGCGCGGTGGGCGCGTGAAGAACACCGGCAGCTCGGGGCGATCGAAGGCTATGCGGAAGCCGTGCGCCATCGACACGAGTCGTTCGACGAATTCCTCGGTGCCCATGCCTTTGCGTACCTCGTTGGCGCCGAACATGGTCATCACTCCACCGAGCGTGACGTGGTCTCGCTGATCGTTGACCACACGTACGAGCTCGTCGAAATGGGTCTCCCAGGGCTGGTAGAAGCTGACAAGACTGTCCGCGTATTTGATCACCCCGAAGTGGTGGTCGGGGAAGCGCTCGACCATCTGTTTGAGAAACGGCATTGCCGGGCTGCCTTCGCGCGGTCGCTTGCCCAGCGGCGCCTTCGCTGGCGCCCACCGACGCTTCGTGAAATCCCACGTCCAAGCCCGGGGATGGGGCTCGCGATCTGGCGTGCCGCGCGCGCCCTGCATGTTGGAGTTGCCGATCATGACGTAGACCACGAATCGGTCCCGGGCGACATCCTGATCGCCCAATCGCATGCCAGGCTCGACAGACGCATTCGCGTTGTTGGCCAGCAGCACCACCAGCAAGGCGAGCCAGGACACCACGTTCACATGCAGCATGATTTACGATCCCTTCGTTCCATTGGCCCAGATGGCCCGCTTCCTGCCTGCCATCATCCACCGAACGGGAAGGCGGCGGACGTGTGACCCGCACATGCAAGGACAGTGCTGCGAAACAATGTCAGTCGGTAAGACTCAGCGGCTTCGCCCCTACCCTCCTGGCTTTGTCGTGGTTCGCTTGAATCTGCCTGCAGATTCAAGCGTGGGCGGATCGGCTGCGCCGAAACGTATCCGCCCATCACTACTCGACGCCAGACCCCATCGCGTACGATGGGACTCCGAATATGGCTGGTAACCACTCATGCCCGATGGGCCTGAGTGCTTGCGTCAGTCGTTCGTGTCGCCGGCGCCGGGATCGCTCGCTCCGCGCATCCGAGATGGGCCTGTGCCCCCGAACCCGGTGGCCAGCTCGGCGCCAACCGGGTCTGATCCAGCCTCTCTGTCGGCAGAACGTTCATGTGCCACACGTGTGGTGCGAACGAGACGCCCGACGCTATTCCGCCTCCTCGGCCGTCACCACCCAGTGGGGCGTCAGACTGTATTCCTCCGTCTGGTCGACGACCTCCCAGGTCGTCGCCGATTCGGGAAGGGATTCGCTCAATACCACGCGCAGGCGCTCACCCGCCGTCCATTCGGCCGCAGCTTGCAGCTTGCGGCGGCGCACCAACGGCGCTGCCAGCAGCACCCGATCGCCGAGCCGTTCGCCACGTTGCTCGACCACCCGCGCGGTGAGATAGATCAGCGCATTCGTGTAGGGCGTTGAAGACGGGTCCACCGGCGGCGACCCCATCTCCAGTACCACGGTGGCGTCGATCCCTTCCAGCGCCTCGTCGCCCCCGACTGCGGTCTCCGCCTCATCGCTGTGGATCGGCACTACCCGCCAGTCGCCGTGCATGAACTCGCGCGCCGCGAAGGCCCAGACGATCACGTGCTTGCCGGCCCAGGGCCGTTCTCGCCGTGCCAGGGCCTGGCGCGGCGCGGTGGCCCCCCCGCCATTGCGGGCGATGGCGTCGACGTCGGTCTCCAACTCGTAGGCGAGCTGGGCGGCGAGGCCGGCGCCTTCGCCCCAGCCCATCTCGGCAACCTGATAGATATTGCTGAAGCTGTCGCCGAGCAACAGGACCGGGGCGTCTGCGACGCCGCGATACGGAGCGCCATCGGCATCGAGGATGCGGCGGATGGTGACCGTCTGCGGCCGGTAGAGGGTCTGGTCGGCGGGGAGGGCGAGCATGTCCACGAGGTCGCCGACACGGGCGACCTCGCCAGGGCGGGCCGTCCACTCGCGTTTGGCGGGGAGACCGGGGGCGAGTTCGCGCACGCGCTCGGCGATGGCCGCGGCGACCGTCTGCTGCCATGCGGGCGTCCAGTGGGTATCGTGTCGCAGGAAGCGGATCGCGTCGCGTTCGATCAGCCTGGGGGTCGGATCGTAGATCGCGACACCGGCCGCCTGCAGATCCTCGATCAGGGCCGCGTAATCGGGATTGCTGGCCACTGCCCTCGGCCACTCCCCGCCGGCGGCCCGGCGCGTGAGCTGGGCCGGTTGCAGCTGGGCCTTGTCGGGAATGGGAACCACCAACAGCTCGACGCCAGCCGCGGCGCAGGCCTGGTGGAAAGCGAGGATGGCCGGCCGGGGATCGGCGCGGACGAGCTCGGGGTCACCGCCGGCCGCGATCATGGCGCCGCGCGCCTGCTCGAGCCGGGTCTGGTCGAGGAGTCCGCGCCCGGTGAGGAAGACGAGGCCCGGCTCGTAGAAGAGCCAGTTGTCCCGTCCGACGATGGCCCGATGGTTGCCGAAACCGCCCCAGCCGGTGATCGCGGCCTGTGCGTGCGGGCGCAGCAGGTCACGCAAAGGATCGCCGTCTTTCAGGCTGCGTTCGACCGCGGCCTGGCCGTGCCCCTCGGTGTCGATGTCGGGCACTTCGGCGAGCACGCCAGCGAAGGAGCCCCAGGCGTGCAGCACAGCCGGCATTCGGCTTTCCGCGAGGTCGGCGCCGAGATGCGCGAGCACCGGCGCCAGGCACAGGGCGGCGAAGAGCAGTACCGTCGCCTTGGCCAGCCGTGGGGAGACCGTTGTCTCGGCGAGCTCGCGCTGCCAGTCCTCGTGGAACTCGGCGGGATGCCGATGCCGCGCCCGCAACCGCGCCGAGCCGCTGGGGTCGTGCCCCTCGTCGGGCGCCGGCGCGTGTTCGTCCGCATCGGCCGACGGCGGCACATCCGGGTCGATGTCGTCACCGGGTCCGCCATCCCGGAAACGGTCCCCGTCCTCGCCGCCAGCGCTCATGGAAGCACCTTCTCACCGCTGGGGGTGACTCCCTGAGTGGGTGACCATTCCTTGCCGATCCCGAGTCGCCGACCCACCGGGCGGCTCCGGTGCGGATCGCATGGCCGCTGGCCGGTGGCGATGACAACGGCCTCCTCGCATGGGATCTGCGGACACTTGGGTATCATCATATGCGACGAGATGTGCTCCATGAGGCCTCAGAACTGGAAATACAGGAATGGGTTCTCGGTTTGCGTCCACAGGGCTGAGACGCCGAGCACGAAGAGCGCGGCGATCCAGGCTACCCGCTGTGGCGTGAGGGTGCGCGTGAAGTCCCAGCTCTGCGGCGCGCCCCAGGTGACCAGGATGCAGGCTGCGAATATCACCATCTGATAAGGAGTGTAGAGCAAAGGCGCGACCAGATCGGCACCGGGAGCAGTGCCGCGCAGGAACAGGCAGCTGGCGAGATAATCGCCGGCCTGGGTCAGCGATTCGGCCCGGAAAAAGATCCAGGCCAGACAGACCACTGCGAAGGTGATCGTGATGCGCAGCGGTCGAGGTAGCCGGCGGTAGGCGCCATCTTTGCCCTGCGCCCGCTCGAAGGCGAGCATGGCGCCATGGATCGCGCCCCAGATCACGAAGGTCCAAGCTGCGCCGTGCCAGAGACCACCGAGCAACATCACCGTCGCCAGGTTGCCGTAGGTGCGCCACGTGCTGCCGCGGTTGCCGCCGAGGGGGATGTAGAGGTAATCCCGCAGCCAGGTCGAAAGGGAGATGTGCCAGCGTCGCCAGAGGTCGGTGATGCTGTCGGCGTGATAGGGGCTGTCGAAGTTCTTGATGAAGACGAAGCCGAACATCAGGCCCAGCCCGATCGCCATGTCCGAGTAGCCGGAGAAATCGAAGTAGATCTGGAAGGCGTAGGCCACCACTCCGTACCAGGCGTCGATCGTGTGTAGTCCATCGGCGGTGAAAGCGGCGTCGGCGATGGTGCCCATGGGGTTGGCCAGCAAGACCTTCTTGGCGAAGCCGCAGGCGAAGAGGGTGCAACCGCGAGCGGTCTTCTCCCAGGTGTGCGAGCGCTCCACCAACTGGCGATCGACATCGTGGTAGCGCACAATGGGGCCGGCCACCAGCTGCGGAAACATCGCCACGTAGCAGGCGAAGTCGAGCGGGTTGCGCAGCGCACGGCCGTCACCGCGGTAGATGTCGATGGTATAGCTCATGGTCTGGAAGGTGTAGAAGCTGATGCCCACCGGTAGCGCGACGTAAAGCAACGGCAGCGCACCGTCGCCGCCGAAGGCTTCTGCGACGTGGTTGATGCTCTCTGCCGTGAAATCGAAGTACTTGAAAAAGCCCAGGACAGCCAGGTTGCCGATCACCGAGCTGGCCAAGGCCAGCTTCTGGATCCGGTCGCGCCGGGTGCCCTTGCCGAGCAGCGGATAGTTGCGCCCCTGCGCTTCGAGCCGCGCGCGTCGGACGATCACCAGTCCGCAGGTGAAGTCGAGCACCGTGCTCACCAACATCAGGATCACCCAGGGTGGGTGGGCCCAGCCGTAGAACACGTAGCTCAGCAGCGCGAGCATGGCCGAGCGCCCCCGTCGTGGCACGAGCGCGTAGGCTGCTACGCAGAGCGGCAGGAAGGCGAAGAGGAAGAGGTGGCTGCTGAAGATCATCGGTGGGGCGTTGCGGGTGCTGACTGTTCAGCGGATGACGGGGATCTGCTTCCACTCGACGTCGGGGTCGAGGAGGTCGCGAGCAGCGAAGCACCAGATCACGAGACGCTTGCCTGCGAGATTGGCCCGTTCGCCACGACGGCGGGCGAGACTGATCCATGGCGCGTTGACGCCACTGCCCTGGTTGGCGACGAGATCGACGCCGAGGCCGGTATGGGCCAGGAGGTGGTCGGCGAGGCCGCAGCCGTTGCTCTGGATACCGCCGGCGATGGGCTGGTGGAAGACCAGGGCGTGGCTGTCGCCCACCAGCACCACTGGGCTCGCGTCGTCGACGGCCGCGGTTCCGGCGGGAATGATGCGTTCGGGTTGCAGGATCTCGGGCTCGGGCGCGGCATCGATCAGCGGCGGCAGGTCGCCCAGCGCCTCGAGCGTGATGCCTTCGCGCTGAACCGCGTCTGGTGCAGCAGAGTCGGGATGCCAGGGAGATTCGACCACGCGGGCGGCCAGCTGCTCGGCCGCGGCCTCGAGCCCGCGCGGACTCCAGTGCGAATCCTGCCGGCAATGGGTGGCAACGCCGGCATCGCGTAGCGCGGCGAAGCCTTCGCGTAGATCGAGCACGCGCACGCCTTCCTTGCGCAGGGCCGCGAATACCGCATCCATGCTCGCCGAGCGCCGAGCGCCTTCGCCGAGGAGCGGATCGGGGTGGCTGGCGACTTTGCCCGGCACCGGCATGACCACGAGTCCGATCCCGTGCGCGGCGAGCAGCCGCTGATAATGCGCGATACCGGCGACAGGCCCGCCCTTGCGCTCAGTGGGCGCCGGTTTGGCGTAGGCCTCGAGTTCGGCCCCCAGGTACCACCATCCGTCCTCGGCCTCGATGGCGGGCGGCGGCTCGCCATCGAGCCATCGCGTCAGGTGCTCGGCGAGCTCGGCAGCCGGCACCGTGGCCAGCGCGAAACAGAGCAGCACGGCGGTGCGCAGTGGATGGCGGGCAGCTGTCGCGGTCTGATCGGAGTCCGGCATGATGATGTCTCCCTCTGGCGCTGTACGAATGCTCCAGGACCGCGGTCGTGACACATTCTTCCATTCCACCGCCTGCATCGGTCGTCGTTGACGAGACCGGCAGGGTCGAAGCGGTCTGCCGCCTGAACGGGATCAGCACGAAGACCTGCTGTAACTACTCAGGGGCTTCGCCTCTACGGTCCTCACTGCGTGAGGACCTGCCCCTCCTGGCTTTGTCGTGGTTCGCCTGAATCTGCCGGCAGATCCAGGCGTGGGGGGATCGGCTGCACCATGCGCACCCCTCCACGGCTGTGCTACGAGCTGGAATACGATCGTGAGACCGAGCGGGCCACCCGGGGCTGGCCGGTGCTGCCCGACGGCCCGCAGCTCGACGATGCCCAACTGGCGCAGATCGATCGGATCCTGCGCTCCGAGCGCGAATGGTGGCTCGACCCGCCCTATGGTCAGCAGCTGTGCATCCTCGACCTCACCGGCGGGCTGGCGGCCCTGGAGCGGTGGCAGGCCGCACGCGATACGCACAGCGGTATCCCACCGTCGGCATCCGCGCACCAGCGGGAGACCCGGCTGATCGACGGCGATGCCCTGGTCTACTGTCGCGACCACCACGGCCGCGGGATCTCGATGTGCTGCTGGTTCGATCTGGCACGAGCGACCTGCTCGGGAATCATGTGGCCCGATCTCCCGCAGCCGGGCCGCGGACGGCGCTACACGCCCGACGAGATCGCGGCCATCGACGCCTCCTTGCGCGAACACGGTGATTTCGACTACGCTGGCGACGTGCGCGCCGGCCTGCGCGATCTCGTCACCCACATGCAGGTGAACATCCGGGACACGGAAGACGCCTGGCATGTCAGTGCCAGTCCTCCCGATTATCACGGACATGCCCTGCATTTCGACATCGACAAGGCCACCGGCACGATCGGTTCGTGCGCGGCGGGCCACCTGATCCCGCCACCCGACTGCGGAGAGCTCAGGCCGGTCCGGGACGAGGACGTGGACGTGGACGAGGACGAGTGGGATATCGACACCTCCCACTGAGCACGCAACACGGCGCGATCCGGCCCCGTTCCGGAGCCGCGGCAGGGTTTTCCGGCGGATACGCAGCTGGCCTTGCGTAAGGGGGGC
>CAZTGE010000083.1:0-17660 GCA_964612995.1 uncultured candidatus Brocadiaceae bacterium
GACAGCACGCTACGTCTTTTCGCGACGATCCCCCATGAGGGATCCGGGCTAGACGCCGCCGAAGCGCAGTCCCTGTTCCTCCCGCTCGATCACCGTGCCGGCGTAATGCGCCACCCGCAGTTCGACGCCGGGGTGTACCAGCCGTTCGATCGTGATGCAGGCCTTGGTATTCTCGGTCGTCTCGTCGAGTTCGGCGGTGTCCTGGCGTCTGGCCAGCAGCACATGGCGCGATTCCTCCATCTCGGCGTCGAGCTGGCTCGAGCGTGCGCTGAGCCATTTGAGGCGTCGGACCATGTCGAGCTTGGCCTCTTCGCGCATGTATCCAGCGACGCTGTACATGTCGGCGCGCAGCTTCTGGCGTTGGAGGTCGCCGGTGAAACGTTGGCGTTCGGCCGAGAGCCGCCGTCGTTCGGTGCGGATGCGGTGTTCGTCGAGCCGGGCCATGTCGCGCTTGACCGCGTTGGGGATGTGATGTCCGGCCCACAGCAGGGTGCGGGTCCCGGCATCGTCACCAGCCTCGCCGGCGGCGATCTCACCCGCAGCGGTGAGGCTGCCGCCGGCGATCGTGGCGATGCGGGCGTCGCCGGTGCAGACCAGATCGCTGTTGGTGAGGCACTGGCTGACATCCAGTTCGCCGCAGACGAGTTTGCGCCCGGTGATCGCGCGCGCACTCAAGGCGCGCGCGACGGTGATGTCGGCCGTGCCCGCGGCAATGGTGCCGGAGACCCGCAGGTTGCCGGCGATCTCGAGCGCTGCATCGCCGACATCGCCGAGGATATGACAATCCGAGCCGGCGCGGATGCGCGCGCCGTCGAGCACGTCGCCGTGGATCACCAGAACTTCCTGGGTGTCGATCGGCTCGTCGGAACCCAGGTCGCGATGGTGGGCGCGCTCGGGCACCACGCGGATGGTCGCGTCTTCCATCACCTGGACCGCGCCGCTGATCTCGGCGCAGAGATAGACATCGTTCTGGTAGCGGCCGAGACGGGTGCCCTCGCCCGCGTAATCGAACGGATCCGGGGTGCTGCGGGGGGTGAAGGGGATCGCCTGACCGCGCACGTCCATGCCTGGCCGGCCTGGTTCGCCGGTATCCCAGAGTGCGAGCTTGGTTCCGTTGTCGACGCTGATCGGCCCGGAGTCGGCACTGTCGCCGCCCGGTCCCGCGTCGCCGACCAGCAGGCGGAAGGTCGCGGTGATCGGCTCGCGCACCGGTATGCCGCGCGCGATCACCGTCTGTCCGGTCTCGCTGCCCATCTCACAGAGCTGCTGCAGCGCCGCGCTGTCGAGGCCCATGCTCAGGCCGGCTTCGCCCAGGGCGCGCTGGACATGATGGCGCGGTACCGGTTCGCACGGCGGGGTGTAGGCGGTGGCCCACATGCCGTCGTCGCTGACCACGATCTGCACCGGGTTGCTCAGGGCTTCGATCGGGCCGTTGAGCACGGTGGTGCCGGGCACGCCCGGTCGCGGCGGTGTGCCTTCGGCGAGGATGATCTTGCGCGGGCGGTCGCTCGGGGCCGAGGCCTCGCGCATGCCGCCGTCACTCCAGCCGTGGGTGATCCCGGCCTCGCCCAGGAGTGATTCGAGCACTTCGCGCGGGAAGCAGGCGTCGGGCCCGATCACGATCCAGGCGCACATGCCGTCTTTGCTGGTGAGGATGTCGCGAAGGATCTTCTCGCGCGCCGAGGTGGGCGACTTGGCCGGGATCGCGGCGGTGGCGGTCTTCTCGGCCTGATGCTTGCGCACGTACTCCTCGATGTCGTTGACGTCGAACAGCTCCGAACGGGTCTGCACCGATTTGGCGCTCGAGCCGCTGACCGGTGCGAGCCGGTCGCTGATCCGCTTGGCCTCTGCGGCCTGATGCCCGGCCCGGGCGGCGTCGAGGTCGCTGCGGAGCGCGGCGAGCGACTCGTAACGATGGGCTGGGTCCGGAGCCAGGCAGCAGGTGACCACATCGATCAGCGGCTGCGTGGTCTCGCCCAGGCGTCGGTGCACGTGCAGTTCGTCCCCGAGCACGGCGCGGGCCGCGGCGGCGGCGTCCACGCCGGTGGCCAGGGTTTCGCCACAGAGCAATTCGAACAGGCAGGCGCCGAGGGCATAGATGTCGGTCGCCAGCGTCGGCAGGGCCGGTGGGGTGTCCAGCCGTTCGTGCCCGGCGTGCGCCACCGCTTCCACGCCGCGTATCAGAGGTGGACAGAGCTCGTCGACCACCGCCGGCAGGTGCAGGGTGACCGCGATGCGTTTCTGCGCAGTGAGCCAGAAACGCGAGAGCCGCAGATCGCCATGGGGCAGCTCGGCCGCGGCCAGGGGCGCGAGCGCGGCGCAGCAGTCGTCGAGTAGCGAGCTTGCCAGTTCATCGGTGATGCGCAGCTTCTTGGCCCGGATCGCGCGTCCGAGGTTGATTCCGCCCGGCTCGCGATGGATCAGCACCGCACCGCCTGCACAGGAGCCGACATCGATCAGGTCGCCGAGCAGCTCACCGTGGACTGCGAACAGCGGCTGGCAGCCCTCGATCAGGCGGGACAGGTCATCGCTGTGCGCGAGGGGCAGCAGGGTGACCAGTACCCGGTTGTCGCTGCGATCCATGTAGCCGGGAACCACCCGGTAGCCACGCTCGGCATTCGGCTCCTCGACCACCTGATAGCGTCGCCCACTGTGTTCGCACTGGATCTGCGCCAAAAGGTATCCCCTTGATACATCAATGACTTGCAGCGTCGCGACGGCGACAGCCACAGAGCATAAGCGCAGCGCGGGGGGCGTGGCAAGGTCAAAGCGCACGGGATGTGGCAGCGCTTGAGACGGGTGCTGCAGCGATGCACCATGCGCTGGCGGGGCGAGGCAGCGGTGCGCCATTTCGCGCGCCGCGCCGCCTGGCGTTCGCCGTTTGCGTCGGACAAGAAGTGGCCCCTGCAGGCGTGTGGCCTGCAGGGGCCTGTCTGGTGGGTCGTGGAGGGCTCGAACCTCCGACCCGCGGATTAAGAATCCGCTGCTCTGCCAACTGAGCTAACGACCCAGGCTGGTGACCCGGATGACGCGAACGGTCTCGCGTCGGCGGGCCCGCTCGGGCAGGGTGTTCCGCCCGGCGCGGGGCGGGAATCTATGGGCCCGAGCGGGGGCGTCAAATGCTATTCGTCGGTGTCGGTCTCGGTCTTGCGCCGACCGCTGGCCGCGGTGGCGTCGGGGCTGGTCTCCTCGGCTTCGTCCGCGCCGTCCGGTGCGGCCATGCCCGCCTCGAGCTTCTCGGTCGCGCTGGAATCGCCGAGGTTGCGGAAGACGACCTGGTTGTCCTCGATGCAGACCTCGAGCGTGCTGCCGGTCTCGAACTCGCCGCGCAACAGGGCCTCGGACAGGGGGACCTCGACCCGGCCCTCGATGGTCCGGCGGATGGGCCGCGCGCCGAAGCGGGGATTGTAGCCCTCTTCGAGCAGGAATTCGATCGCCGCGTCCGAGAGGGTGACCTGCAGCCCCTGTTGCTGGACCCGCTTGGCCACGGTGGCGAATTCGAGGTGGAGCACCTCGCGCAGGTCGGCGTGCTCGAGCGGGCGGAACACGACCACATCGTCGAGGCGGTTGAGGAACTCCGGCTTGAAGTAGTCCTCGAGCGCGCGCTTGTAGGCGGCCGAGCTGGAATGGTGGGCGTAGTCGTCGGTCAGCGAGGTCTCGAAGCCGAGCGTGCCCGCCTCGCCGGCTGTCTCGGCGCCGACATTCGAGGTCATCACCAGGATGGTGTTGCGGAAGTCGATCTGCCGACCGAAATTGTCGGAGATGTGCCCCTCTTCCATGATCTGCAGCAGCATGTTGAAGATGTCCTGGTGGGCCTTCTCGATCTCGTCGAGCAGGATCACGCTGTAGGGGCGACGCCGGACCTTCTCGGTCAGCTGGCCGCCCTCTTCGTAGCCGACGTAACCGGGAGGCGCGCCGACCAGCAGGCTGGCGTTGTGCTTCTCCATGAATTCGGACATGTCGACCTGGATCAGGGCCTCTTCCTCGCCGAACATGAACTCGGCCAAGGCCTTGCACAGCAGCGTCTTGCCGACGCCGGTGGGGCCGACGAAGACGAACGAGCCCACCGGACGCTTGGGGTCCTTGAGCCCGGCGCGGCTGCGGCGGATGGCGCGGGCGAGGGTGCCGATGGCCTCGTCCTGGCTGATGACCCGCTTGTGCAGATGCTCCTCGAGCTTGAGCAGGCGGCGGGCCTCGTCCTGGTCCAGCCGCTGCATCGGGATGCCGGTCATCTTGCTGATCACGTCGCGGATCTGGTCCTCGTCGACCACGCCACAGAGTTTGCGCGTCTGCTCCTCGAAATGCCGGCGCAGCTCGGCGAGCTCCGCCTTCTTGCGCTCGGCGCGGTCACGGTATTCCGCCGCCTCCTCGTAGTTCTGGTTGAGCACCGCCTCGGACTTCTGGCGTTCGAGTTCCTTGATCTCGCGTTCGAGGTCCTTGCTCTGAGGCGCACGGGCCGTGGCCTTGAGCCGCTGGCGCGCGCCGGCCTCGTCGATCACGTCGATCGCCTTGTCGGGCAGGAAGCGGCCGGAGAGGAAGCGGTCGGAGAGCATGACCGCGGCGCGTAGCGCTGCGTCCTGGTACTTCACCCGGTGGTGGGCCTCGTAGTTGTCGCGCAGGCCCTTGAGGATCTCCAGCGCGTCGTCGACCCGCGGCGGGTCGACGATGATCGATTGGAAGCGACGTTCGAGCGCCCCGTCTTTCTCGATGTGCTTGCGGTACTCGTCGAGGGTGGTTGCGCCGATGCACTGGATCACCCCGCGCGAGAGCGCCGGCTTGAGCACGTTGGACGCGTCGATGGCGCCCTCGGCGCCGCCGGCGCCGACGAGGGTGTGCAGCTCGTCGATGAACAGGATGATGTTCTTGGCCTGCTTGACCTCCTTCATCACCGCCTTGATGCGCTCCTCGAACTGGCCGCGGTACTTGGTTCCGGCGACCATGCTCGCGAGATCGAGGCTGATGATCCGCTTGTTGGCCAGCAGGTCGGGCACGTCCTTGGACACGATCGACTGGGCCATGCCCTCGACGATCGCGGTCTTGCCGACGCCGGGTTCGCCGAGCAGCACGGGGTTGTTCTTGGTCCGGCGGCAGAGGATCTGCCACAGGCGTTCGATCTCCTTGTGCCGGCCGATCACCGGGTCGAGCTCGCCGGCCTCGGCGGCCTGGGTCAGGTCGCGGCCGAAGGCGTCGAGCGCGGGGGTGGCGCTCTCCTCGCTGACCTTCTTGGTCGAGGAACGGATCTTCTCGGAACCCTTCTCGCCAGCGGGGGAGGCACCGATGAAACCGGTGGGGTCGGTGGCCCCGAGCAGGTCGAGGATCTCGGCGCGGACGTCTTCGAGCTTGAGATCGAGATTGATCAGCACCTGGGCGGCCATGCTCTCGTTCTCACGCAGCAAACCGAGCAGGATGTGTTCGGTCCCGATGTAGGGATGCCCCAGGGCCCGGGCCTCCTCGGCCGCGAGCTCGAGCACCTTCTTGGCCTGCGGGGTGAACGGCAGGGGGGTCGAGGGGCCGTCCTTCTCGTGGGAGACCACCAGCTTCTCGACCTCCTTGCGGACCTTGTCCACGTCCACATTGAGGTTGTTCAGCGCGGTCACCGCCACGCCCGAGCCCTCCTTGACCAGGCCGAGCAGGATGTGTTCGGTGCCGATATAGTCGTGCTTGAAGCGCTCGGCCTCCTTCTGGGCCAGAGCGATGATCTTGCGTGCGCGGTCGGTGAATTTGTCGAACATGAGTAGCCGCCTGTCGAACAGTGGGTTGCGCCCGGATGACGTTTGTCGGGACGACTGGTTTACCAGATTTGCATCGGGAGTCTATGCACGGACCATGCCGAAGGGCCGGGCGACTCAAAGCTCGCACATGAGGGCCATGCCTCGCCTCCACCTGCGTCACTATGACCCAAGCAACAAAGAGAGCCGGGCGGTTTGACGCAGGTGGAGGCGACGCAAGGCATGCCGACCTGGGGATCGGCGCTCCCGGGGCGAGCTTTGAGTCGCCCTGTGCCGAGGGGCCCGGGCCCGCGCCCGGCGCGTTCAGGCCGCCTGCAGCGCAGAGCGGACGAGGGTGGCGCGCAGACGGTCGCGGCTGCGGGCGTCGCGCGCGCCGCGGTCGGCGATTTCCATGTGGGCCGGCTGGGCGAAGACCAACAGGCGGTCGACGGCGTCCCAGTCGGCGAAGGTCAGCAGGCCAGCGTCCATGCCCAGACGCAGCCAGCTGAGCTGCTCGATCAGCTCCGAGCTGGTCAGCGAGCGCGCCTGGGTCAGCAGGCCCCAGGCGCGGAACACGCCGTCCTCGAGCCGGATGCGGTCGTGGCTGAGCAGCGCCTCGCGCGCCATGTGCTCGTAACGGCAGAGGGTGCCTACGGTCTCTTCGAGCTGGCCGGCCAGATCCTCTTCGGTCAGGCCGAGGGTGCGCTGGTTGCTGATCTGATAGAGGTCGCCGGCGGATTCCGACCCTTCGCCGAACAACCCCCGTACGGCCATATGCAGGTGCTTGCAGGCGCTCAGCGCCTGTTTGAGCCGGTCGGCGGCGGCGAGTGCCGGCAGATGGGTCATCGCGCTGATGCGCAGGCCGGTGCCGAGGTTGGTCGGGCAGGCGGTGAGGTAGCCGTAGGTGCTGTCGGTGGCCCAGCGCAGGCGGGTCTCGAGCCGTTGGTCGAGTTCGATCGCGCTGTTGAGTACGCCGGTGATGTCGAGGCCCGGTCCGATGACCTGCAGTCGCAGGTGGTCCTCCTCGTTGATCATGATGCAGGCGCGCTGGTCGGCGCGCAGCACCGCGCCGCCAGGGCTGCGGCTGTAGGCCAGTTCCCGGCTGATCAGTTGGCGTTCGCTCAGGGCCTGGCGCTGCTGTTGCGGCAGCGATTCGAGGTCGATCTGCAGCGCGTCGGCCCAACCGGTGGCCTCGGCGATCACCGGTAGCAGCGAGCGGACCAGCATTCGTTGGTCGTCCTTGCCCAGCTTGCGGCGGAAGCGGTGGTCGGCCAGATTGCGGGCCAGGCGCACCCGGCTGCTGATCACCGCACGGTCGGCGATGGCGGTGCTGTCGAGCCAACCGCAGGGGCGGGTGAGCAGGTCGCGGATATCGTCGCTCATGAGTCGGGCTCGTCGAGTTCGCGGATCTGGTCGCGGATGGCGGCGGCGCGTTCGTAGGCCTCGTCGGCCACCGCCTTGGCCAGGACCTGTTCGAGATGCAGTCGGCGGTTGAGCAGATCCTCACCAGTGGCCGGTGCGGCGTTGGCCGGCAGCCGACCGACGTGCACGGCCTGACCGTGCAGATCCTCGATCGGTCGGGCCAGCTGTTCGGCGAAGGCCTGGATGCAGTGGGCGCAGCCGAACTTGTTGTGTTCGATGAAGCCGCTCCAGCCAAGGCCGCAACCGGGGCAGGTGGCTTCCTGCGGCCGGGCCGGTGCCGGCTCGCCGGGTGCTGCGGCCTTGGTGGCGATCACCTTGCCGCCGGCGCCGGCCTTGGCGGCGATGCCCGGCAAGAGCTGGATCAGATCTGGCGGATCGCTGCGCACGTCGATCCCTTGTGCGGCCTGGCAGCTGCGACAGATGTGCAGCTCCAGGGCCGCGTGCGAGCCGACCGGCACCTGCAGCAGATGGCTGGTGGCCGGTCGCTTGTGACAGACCTGGCACAGGATGTTCAGCATCGTTCTCCTCCGATTAGATCCCCCGATGGGGGGCTTGGCAACCAGGTTCGGCCCGGGCTTGGTTCCAGAGGGGTTTCGCCGCAACGCGGCCACAGTGCATGTGGCCGCGTTGCGCAGGTGGTTGCATCGCGCCCATTCCCGCGATTGCTTCGCGCAGGTAGGGTGTTCGACTGCCATGTATGCACTTCATACATCGCGTGCGTGTCCGCTACGCCGAAACCGACTGCATGGGTATCGCCCATCATGCCTCCTATGTGCCCTGGTTGGAGGAGGCGCGGATCGAGGCGCTGCGCGAACTCGGGCATTCCTACCGCGACTGCGAGGAGGCCGGCTACCTGCTGGCCGTGATCGAGGTTGGTCTGCGCTATCGTCGCAGCGTGCGCTTCGATGACGAACTGACCCTGTCGACGACCATACGCGCCTGCAGCCGATCGCGTTTGGAGTTCACCACCCGGATCGCATCCGCGGACACCCTCGCCGCCGAGGGCCGGGTCTCGGTGGCCTGTGTCGATCGCGATGGCCGGCCGCAGCGCCTGCCGCCGGCCATCGATGCGGCGGTGCGCGCCCGTGAGGCGGCCGCCAGCTTGCCCCTGTAGGGTCGGAGCCAAGGACGCGCCATGTTGCCTTGCGCGGCTCCTGCCGGGGCGACACTGGCCTGGCATGGGTGGCTTCATCGGGGAAGAGCAGCTGCGGCGGGTGCGCGAGTCGGTCGATCTGGTCGACGTGCTCGGCGACTACACCACGCTCCAGCGTGCCGGCGGCCAGTTCCGCGGGCTGTGCCCCTTCCATCAGGAGCGCACTCCGTCGTTCTACGTCTACCCCGACGACCAGCACTACCACTGTTACGGCTGCGGCGCCCATGGCGATGTCATCAGCCTGATCCGCGAGAAGGAGAACCTCGAGTTCGTCGACGCGGTCGAGCTGCTCGCGCGTCGGGCGGGGATCCAGCTTGAATACGAGGACCGCGGCAAACAGCATCTGCGCCGCGGCCGCCGCCAGCGTCTGTCCGAGGTGATGGAACGGGCGAGTGCGTTCTACGAGCGCATGCTCTGGGATCACGAATCCGGCGCCGAGGCCCGGGCCTATCTCGCCGAGCGCGGACTCGATCCGGCCGTGTGCCGCGAGTTCCGTCTCGGCTGGGCGCCTGGCCGCGGGCGGCTGGTCGCCGCTGCCGCGCGGGCCGGGATCGCGATCGACGACCTGTGCGAGCTCGACCTGGCGGTTGAGCGGCAGGGGCGCTGGGCCGACCGATTCTTCGAGCGGCTGATCTTCCCCATCTGCGACCGCTTCGGCCATCCGGTGGCCTTCTCGGGCCGGCTGCTGCCGGCGGCACAGCGTGCGGCCAAGGAGGCTGGCCGCTCGGTCGGCAAGTACATCAACAGCACCGAGACCCCTTTGTTCAGCAAGGGCGATGTGGTTTTCAACCTGCACCGCGCGCGGCGGATCTGCCGTCAGGCCGGTCGGCTGATCGTGATGGAGGGCCCGACCGACGTGATGGCCGCGGCCCAGGCGCAGACCGGCGAGTGCGTGGCGGTACTCGGCACCGCATTGACCGAACGCCATGCGCGCCAGCTGGGGACCATCGCCGGCGAGGGGCGGATCTTCCTGTTGTTCGATGGCGACGCGGCGGGACGGGCGACCAGCATCAAGACAGCCGGGCTGATGCTCGGCTGCGGCGTGCCCTGCCGCGTGGCGCTGCTGCCCTCCGGCGCCGATCCGGCCGAGCTGCTCGGCGCCGGCGGCGAGGAGGGCCGCCAGGCCCTCGCCGAGGTGCTGCGGCAGGCCCGGCCCGAGATGCAGTTCCTGCTCGAGGAGCTCGCGCCGCGTCCGCACGAGCTCGACCCGCGTGGGCAGCTGGCGGTGGCTGACCGTCTGCTCGATCATCTGCGCGGGATCGAGGATCGCGACCTGCGCCTGGGGTACATCCAGGAGGTGGCCGATTACCTCGGGCTCGATGCCACGCGCCTGCAGACCCGCCTCGAGGAGGGGGGGCGGCGATCATCCGGGCGTGAGCGCGAGCGTGCTCGCGCCGGTGACGAGGAGCCGTCGTTGGCGCCGCCGGTCGCCGACGCCCTGCGTTGCCTGGTGCGGTATCCCGAACTGCGCGCCGAGGCCTTCGACGAGCTCGGCTGTGAGCCGGCCCTGTTCCCGTTGCCATGGCGCACCCTGATCGAGTACATCGTGTGCCAGCCCGATGCCGATCCGTCCTCGTTGAGCCTGTGCGAGCCGGCGGTGCGCGAGCCCGTGCTCGCGCGCACGGTCCACCGGCTCAACACCATGGAGGAGGTCGGCGACCCACGCGCGGTGCTCGCCGAGGCGGTGGCGACCCTGCGTACCGAGATCGAGCGTCAAGGAACGCGCCGGCTGCGCCACGTCCTGCGTCAGGGCCGCGACGACAGCGAGGAGGCGCAGCGCCTGTTCCGTGAGGCGCTCGAGCGCAACCTCCGTCGTAACGCCCGCGTGGACGGTCTCGATTGAGGTTTTTTGCAGAGGGGGCGCTTTCTGCAGAGGGGGCGCTTTTTGCAGAGGGGGCGCTGCCCCCTCGCGCCTTCGGCGCGTACCCCCACGCGCCTCTGTCGTCGCTCGCCAGCTGCGCTGGCGTTCTCGGCGGGCCTGCGGCCCATTTTCGCCGAGAAACGCTCCTCTGTCGGCCGGTCGCCCGGCGTGGCCGGGCTCCTTTCTGCAGAGGGGGCGTTTTTTGCAGAGGGGGCGCTGCCCCCTCGCGCCTTCGGCGCGTACCCCCTCGCGCCTTCGGCGCGTACCCCCACGCGCCTTTGGGGCGTACCCCCCACGCGCCTCTGTCGTCGCTCGCCAGCTTTGCTGGCGTTTCCGGCGGCGCTTCGCGCCATTGTCGCCGGAAAGCGCTCCTCTGTCGCTGCTGGCAGTGGTTGGGGCTGTGAGGAGCGCGGCGCGATCGAGTCCAAACCCTGTTGTCGCAGGGATTTGCGCAGTGTATAAAGCACTTGCGCAGATCGCGGCGACAGTATAATTGTGTTTCGCCGTCCTCTGATGGTACGGGGCGGACACTCCATCTCCTCCCCACAGTGCGAGGCATCCAGGCAAGGAGCACAGGGAACGTATGGCCGATCAGAAGGCAGCCGACGCCGGCGCCACCATCCTGAGCATTGAAGAAACCGTCAAGAATCTGGTCAAGCAAGCCGAAGGCAAGGGCATGGTCACCTATGACCAGCTCAATGCCTTGTTGCCCGACGTGGCCAACGAGCCCGAACAGCTCGACATGATCCTGGAACAGCTCGAGAGCAAGGGTCTCGAACTGGTCGAGGAGCTGCCAGAAGACGTGGACGCCGCCACCACCACCACCACCAAGGCCGGTGACGAGAAGAACCCCTTCGCCGAAGTCGACGCGGAATCTGACGAAGAGGAGGCCGCCGCGCCGGCCGAGACCGAGACCAGCATCCTCCAGGCGCTGCAGGTCACCCAGGGCGACACCGAGTTGTCGGAGAAGATCGACGACCCGGTGCGGATGTACCTCTCCCAGATGGGCGAGATCCCGCTGCTCACGCGCGATGAAGAGATCGAACTCGCGCGACGGATCGAGATCTACCGCGAGGGCTTCCGGCGCAAGGTCATGACCATGCCCTTCGCCGTGCGTCGCGGCATCGCCTGGATCGAGGAGCAGAAGGAGATCAAGGAACTCCAGGAGAAGAACGCGAAGAGCCATGGCTCCTCGCCCTCGCGTGACGACTACCTCGATCGGGCCGAGAGCCATCTCGCCAGCCTCTACCAGCTCAACGAGCACATCCAGGACCTGATCATCCAGCTGGTCGACGGTGAGGGGGGCCATCGTGAGTACCAGGTGCTCGGCAACCGCCTCAAGCGCTCCTTCCGCCTCTGCGACGAGATGGAGCTCGACGCGAAGACCGTGATCCAGGTCAAAGACGAGATGCTCGACGTGCGCCGCCGGATCCTCCGCCTGCGCCGCGAGGTGATGCAGAACCGGTCGTCCAAACCGATGGTCGCCGAGAAGCAGGAGCGGCTGCGCGAGATCGCGGTCGAGATCGGCGAGCCGATCCCGTATTTCATCGATCGTTGCTATGCGGTGTCCAAGCGTTTCCGCTTGTACGAGGATGCGAAGCAGAAGCTCTCCTGCGGCAACCTGCGTCTGGTGGTCTCTATCGCCAAGAAATACCGCAATCGCGGCCTCTCCTTCCTCGACCTGATCCAGGAAGGCAACGCCGGACTGATGAAGGCGGTCGAGAAGTACGAGTACAAACGCGGCTACAAGTTCTCGACCTACGCCACCTGGTGGATCCGTCAGGGGATCACCCGCGCCATCGCCGATCAGGCCCGAACCATCCGGATCCCGGTGCACATGATCGAGACCATGGGCAAGCTGCGGAAGATCCAGAAGGACATCCTCCAGGACACCGGCCGCGAGGCGACTATCGAAGAGGTCGCCGACCGCGCTGGCATATCGGTCGCGGAGTGCAAGCGGATCATCAAGGTCTCCAAGCATCCGATCTCGCTCGATCGCCCCATCGGTGACAGCGACGACTGCTACTTCGGCGACTTCCTCGAGGACAAGTCGGTCGAGAATCCGGCCAACATCTCCTCGAACGAAGTGCTCAAGGAGAAGATCACCGAGGTGCTCGACACCCTCACCGACCGCGAGCGCGAGATCATCTGCCTGCGCTACGGCATCGGCGACGGTTACACCTATACCCTCGAAGAGGTCGGTCGCCGCTTCAACGTCACCCGCGAGCGCGTCCGCCAGATCGAGGCCAAGGCGATCAAGAAGCTGCAGCACCCGATCCGCAGCCGGAAGCTCGAGGGCTTCATCGACACCAAGACCTACTGAGCGGCCGGGTCCGCCTTATACTGGCGCCGGGGGTACGCGGTACTCGCGGGCCGGCCTGCGGATGGGCGCGTCTCTGCTTCACGATGGCGTCAAGCAGGCGAGGCTGTGCGACGTAGAAGCATTGGCCGCTGCGGTGTCGGGATCAAACCATGGTGTAACGGTGACTGCGCGGCGCTATCCTGGCCATGGCCGTCAAATGCAGGCCCAGGCTCGATGAGGTTTGTTGCAACGATGGCGGTCCTGTGAGAGGAGGAGCCATGTCTGGTCCCATGTCCGTCAACATCGGCCTGCTGATCCTGCGCGTGGGCATCGGCGCCGCATTCATGTTCTACGGGATTCCCAAGCTGATCGGCGGGCCCGGGGAGTGGGCCGGCCTCGGGCAGGCGATGGGTTCGCTGGGCATCAGTTTCGCCCCGGCCTTCTGGGGGTTCATGGCTGCGATCAGCATGGCTCTCGGCGGTCTGCTGCTGATCATCGGCCTGATGGTGCGCCCAGCGGCCGCGTTCATGTGCGCGACTATGCTGGTGGCGACGCTGATGCATCTGCGCGTCGGCGATCCGGCCACCAACACCCTGCACGCGGCCGAGATGGCTTTGGTCTTCCTTGCGCTGGTGTTCACCGGCGCCGGCCGCTACCACCTGCCCTGCCCGCTGTGCTCCGGCAGCTCGGCGGCGGGAGCCTCGGCGTCGGCCGAGCGGTGAAGCGGGTCCTCGTCTGTGGCGGCGGCTACGCCGGTCTGGCCGCGGCGCGGTATCTCGGCCGGCACGGATCCGACGTCTGCAACTGTGTGTTGATCGATCGGCGCAGCGCGAGCGAGGCGCTGCCGGTGCTGCCCGAGATCCCGGCGCGCAACGTCCGCCCGGCCGGGCTGCGCTGCGATCTGGCCCGCGCAGCCCGGCATGGCGGCTACGGCTTCGTGTGCGACGAGGTGGTCGCCATCGACCCCGACACACGCACGGTGATCGGCCGCGGCGGCAAGCACGCCTACGACGCGCTGATCCTCGCCACCGGCGCGGTGACCAATTATTATGGCAACGAGGATGCCATCGCCCACGCGTATCCCTTTCGCAGCACTGCGCACGCCGTGGAGCTGACCCGTGCGCTCGATCGCGATCCGGCCAGGCCGCTGGTGGTCTGCGGCGGGGGCTACACCGGCGTCGAACTGGCCACCGCCGCCCGTCGCCGGGCCCGCGCCTGCGGGATCGAGCGTCGGATCGAGCTGGTCGACCTCGCGCCTGAACCATGCGCGACCCTCCCCCCGGTCATCCGGCGATATATCGCCGCGCATATCGATCGCCTCGGCATCGCTTTCCGTGGCGAGACCACGGTCGACGCGGCCGATGGCCGCGGTCTCGCCTTGACCGACGGAACCCGCTATCCGGACGCCCTGCTGGCCTGGTCGGCCGGGGTCCACCCGGGTGCCTGCGTCGACGGGCTCGAGGTCGAGCGCGGACCGGGCCGACGTCTGCGGGTCGACGCACATCTGCGCCTCGGCCGGCCCGAGGTCTTCGCCGCCGGCGATCTCGCGGCCTTCACCCATGCCGGCAGCGAACTGCGCATGAGCGTGCAGTTCTCGCGTCAGGAAGGGCGCTACGCCGCGATCAACGCCCTGGCCCACCTGCGCGGGGGCGAGCCGACACCGTTTTGCCCCCGGGATCCCGGCTATCTCGTCCCCATGGCCCACAACCGGGCCTGTGGCGACGTGCTCGGCCGGCGGATCTTCGGTCGCGTGCCGATGGGCCTGCATTTCGCGATGGCGGTGGCCTTCGATTACGGCGGGGACAACCGCATGATGCTCGCTAGCGACCTGCTCGGCTCCTGGGCCGCGTGGGGGCATCCGGGGCGGATCTGATCTGGCACTCACGCTGCGCGTGAGTCGCGCCGTGTCGGCCACGGCTCAGCCGGTGGCGCGGTAGAGCGAGTTGCCGCTGCTGTCGATGGCCACGATGGCCGGGAAATCGTTGACCTCCAGGCGGTGGATCGCCTCGGGCCCGAGGTCCTCGTAGGCGACCACGTCGGCGTAATCGATGCATTCGGCGAGCAGCGCCGCGGCGCCGCCGGTCGCGGCGAGGTAGACGCAGCCGTGTGCGCGCATGGCGTCGATCACCGCGGGTCCGCGCGGCCCCTTGCCGACCATCGCTCGCAGGCCGCTGCGCGCGATCAGTTCCGGGGTGTAGGGATCCATCCGCGCGCTGGTGGTCGGCCCGGCGCTGCCGATGATCCGGCCGGGTGGAGCCGGCGAGGGTCCGACGTAGTAGAGCAGCTGCCCCGTGAGGTCGACCGGCAGGGCTTCGCCCGCCGCGAGCGCGGCGCAGAGGCGTTTGTGGGCCGCGTCGCGGGCGGTGTAGATCGTCCCGCTGATGCGCACGCGGGTTCCGGCGCGCAGCGTGTCCACCGCCTCGGCTGTCAGCGGTGCGCGCAAGGTGACGGTCGGCTCGGCGTCGCTCACAGGCGCACCTGCGCGTGGCGAGCGGCGTGGCAGTTGAGACAGACCGCCACCGGCAGCGAAGCGATGTGGCAGGGATGGTGCTCCAGGTGGACCGCCAGCGCGGTGGAATCGCCGCCGAGGCCCTGGGGGCCGATGCCGCTGGCGTTGATCTGCTCGAGGATCTCGCCCTCGAGCTCGGCGTAGGCCGGATCGGGATGCGGCTGGCCGATCGGGCGCAACAAAGCGCGCTTGCCCAGGATCATGGCTGTTTCCGCGGTGCCCCCGACCCCGACGCCGACCACCGTTGGCGGGCAGGGATTGCCGTCGGCCGCAATCACCGCCTCGACCACAGCTTCGAGCACCCCGTCACGGCCATCGGCTGGCTTGAGCATCACCAGCTGACTCATGTTCTCGCTACCGCCACCTTTCGGGGCCAGGGTCAGAGTCAGGTGGTCCCCCGGCACGCTGCTGATATGGATCACCGGGGGGCAGTTGTCGCCGGTGTTGGCGCGGGCGAAGAGGGGGTCGTCGACGATCGACTTGCGCAGGTAGCCCTCGCAGTAGCCGCGGCGGATGCCCGTGGTGATCGCCGCGCTCAGCCCCGGAGATTCGATCGCCACCCCGCAGCCCAACTCGGCGAAGACCACGGCGAAACCGGTGTCCTGGCAGATGGGCAGGCGCTTGTCCGCAGCGATGCGGGCGTTGTCGATGCACTGCTGCAGGATGTCGCGCGCGCGTGGGTTGCGCTCGTTCGCGCGGGTCGCGTGCAGGGCCGCGACCACGTCCGCCGGCAGGTCGCAGGCGGCGGTGCGGCAGAGCTCGGCCACGGCCCCGGCCACGGTCTCGGGATCGAGCGTGCGCATGCCGCCATCCTGCCGCAGCTGGCTGCGGGTGAAACCGTCATTCTCGGCCGGGCCGGCTCAGACCGCCTGGACTGCGGTGGCCATCGCGTGGAGGTGGGCGCGGTAGGCATTCATGTCGGCGATCGGCGCGCGCGCAACGCCGGTCTCCATCGCTGCCGAGGCGACCGCCAGACTCTCCTCGACCAGCACCCGAGGATCCATCGGCTTGGGGATGATCGAGTCGGGCCCGAAGCGCAGATCATTGAGGCCGTAGGCGTCGAGCACCACCTGCGGCACGTCGTCGCGGCGCGCGAGCTCGGCCAGGCTGCGGGTGGCGGCGATCTTCATCGCCTCGTTGATGGCGCTGGAGCGGGTGTCGAGCGCGCCGCGGAAGATGAAGGGGAAGCCGAGGACGTTGTTGACCTGATTGGGGAAATCGCTGCGTCCGGTGGCCATGATCGCATCCGGCCTCGCCGCTTTGGCCTCCTCGTAGCCGATCTCCGGATCGGGGTTGGCCATCGCGAAGATGATCGGCCGCACGGCCATGCTGCGCACCATCGCGGCGTCGACCAGCCCACCGGTGGACAGCCCGGCGAACACGTCGGCGCCGTCGAGCGCCTCGGCCAGGGTCCGGCGATCGGTGGCGTTGGCGAATTCGGCCTTGTAGGGGTTCATGCCCGCTTCGCGCCCCGTATGGATCACTCCGCGCGAGTCGACCATCAGGATGTTCTCGCGGCGCACGCCGAGGGCGACGTAATGCCGTGCGCAGCTGATGGCCGAGGCTCCGGCACCGGAGAACACCACCGACAACTCGTCGAGCCGCTTGCCCTGCAGCTCGGCGGCGTTGATCAACGCCGCGCCGCTGATGATCGCGGTGCCGTGCTGGTCGTCGTGGAACACCGGGATGTCCATCGACGCCTTGAGTCGCTCCTCGATCACGAAGCACTCCGGCGCCTTGATGTCCTCGAGGTTGATGCCGCCGAAGGTCGGCTCGAGCGCCTCGACGATCGTGCAGAACCGCTCGGGGTCGGTCTCGGCGAGCTCGATGTCGAACACGTCGATGTCGGCGAAGCGCTTGAACAGGACGCCCTTGCCCTCCATCACCGGCTTTGAGGCCAGGGGCCCGATATCACCCAGCCCGAGCACCGCGGTGCCGTTGCTGACCACCGCGACCAGGTTGCCGCGCGCGGTGTAGGTGTAGGCGGTCTCGGGATCGGCGTGGATCGCACGGCAGGGTTCGGCCACCCCCGGCGAATAGGCCAGCGAGAGGTCCTTCTGCGTCGCACAGGGCTTGGTCGGAACCACCGCGATCTTCCCCCGGCGCTCGCGGGCATGGTATTCCAGGGCATCGTCGCGGGTGAACATGGTGCGGGTTCTCTCCAGGAGGCGGGGGACAGGTGACCGGCGCAGCGCGCGCTGAGCAGTCTTCACGCAGTCCGGGGGAGTCAACCACCGGTGGGCCGACTGCTCTGCAGGCGGCTCGAAGCGCGCGTCTTCATCAGCGACGTCGCCGCGTTTTCCGCAAGCCTACGGCCATAATCGCCAGCGCAGCTGGCGAGTGACGACAGAGGCCGTGGGGGTACGCGGCGAAGCCGCGAGGGGGCAGCGCCCCCTCTGTAAACCGGAGCCCAGCCAGGCCTGGCTGGGCGACCGGCCGACCGAGGAACGCTTCTCGGCGAAAATGGGCCGCAGGCCCGCCGAGAACGCCAGCGCAGCTGGCGAGTGACGACAGAGGCCGTGGGGGTACGCGGCGAAGCCGCGAGGGGGCAGCGCCCCCTCTGTAAACCGGAGCCCAGCCAGGCCTGGCTGGGCGACCGGCCGACCGAGGAACGCTTCTCGGCGAAAATGGGCCGCAGGCCCGCCGAGAACGCCAGCGCAGCTGGCGAGTGACGACAGAGGCCGTGGGGGTACGCGGCGAAGCCG
>CAZTGE010000084.1:0-17608 GCA_964612995.1 uncultured candidatus Brocadiaceae bacterium
GAGCGACGACAGAGGCGCGTGGGGGTACGCGGCGAAGCCGCGAGGGGGCAACGCCGCAAAAAACCTCACGGCTCGCCGGCCGGGTCGGCCTCCCACTCGCAGATGAAACCGGTGGGCATCCAGAAGTCGTCACCCGCGGCGTCGACATCGACCCAGTCACCGCCGTCGTAAGTCGCAAGGTAGTTCTCGCTGCCACCGTAATTGTTGGGCTGGCCGTCGAACCACGAGGTGTAGTCCCAGCTCTCGCCAGTGATCCAGACCCAGGACCCCTCCTCGTCCTCGTCGGTCGCGCCCAGGTAGAGATACCGCCCGTCGGCCAGCTCGGTGATGAAGGCCTGTTCCTCGGCCGAGGTGACCACCGCCAGATGGCCGCCCATCTCCTCGCAACGCTGTTTGCAGGCCTGCCAGCTGAGGTCTTCGTCGAAGGCCGCGTACCAGTTGCCCGCGAAACGACGCACTTCGGCATCCTCGGGGATCTCCGGCGGGCGGGGCAGCTCAACCGCCCCCCCATCGGCTTCGGCTGGGGCGGTCTCTCCGGCCGG
The DNA here is from genome assembly GCA_964612995.1 of uncultured candidatus Brocadiaceae bacterium. Taxonomy (GTDB): domain Bacteria; phylum Planctomycetota; class UBA11346; order UBA11346; family UBA11346; genus SLQH01. The sequence continues at coordinate 543 of CAZTGE010000084.1, forward strand.
CGTCGCGCTGGGGGGCGCGGCTGGCTGGTCGGGCGCCCCGGCGGCGGAGCCTGCGGCCGGGCGTGGCGGTTGTTGGCTGCCGCATCCGGTGATGATCAGGAGCGACAGGAGCGATGATCGTTTGAGCATGGTTTCTCCCCGGCAAACGCCGGTTTCTTTGATTTGTCCTTCAGAAGGGCACTGCCCCCTCGCGGCTTCTGTCGGCCAGTCGCCCGGCCAGGCCCGGCCCGGCCAGGCCGGGCTCCGGACGAACGCTTTTGGCTTTTGAGAGGTGCGTCTTCTTTGACATGTTACGCTCCAGATGCCTTTTCCGTTTGCCAGCGTCTTGCCGGACGGTCCCATTCCATTGTCTGCCGACAGGAGCCCGCTCATGCCCTGCACCATGTACCCTGCCCCTCCATCGCCCCGTCGCGGCGGTGTCGCGATGGCCACCGTGGTCACCATCCTGATCGCTGCGATCATCGGCTACCTCGTCTACCGTGGCTCCTTCTACCGTGATTTCGACAAGCCCTATTCGACCCAGAATATTGAACAGATCGATCCGGCGCTGATCCAGTACACCCAGACCGCCGCCTTCCCAACCGGGATGGAGCGACCGATGGGCATGGCCCTGGGCGAAGACGGCCTGATCCATGTCGCCGGCGACCGCTCGATCCGCAGCCTGAACAGCGAGGGCGCGACCGTCGCCAGCATCGAACTCGCGGGCGATCCTACCGCTCTGGCGCGCGATGGCGACGCGCTGCTGGTCGGCCTCGGCGCGCGAGTCGTGCGTGTCGATCCCGCCAGCGGCACCTCCACCGATGTGATCACGCTGCCGGGCGAGGCCTTCGTCGGCAGCATCGCGATGGTCGGGGGGCGGATGTATCTCGCCGATGCCAAGAACCGCGTGGTGCTGCAGGTCGCAGACGGCGCCGTGACCGGCAATGTGCCCAAGGGCGACAGCGGCGAGCACTTCGTTCTGCCAGAACGGCAATTCCCCATCGCCGCCGGACCGGGGGCCACGCTGTATGTGGTCAACCCGGGCAAACGACGGATCGAGGCCTACACCCCCGACGGCCAGCTCGCGAATCTGATCGGCAAACAAGCCGACAACATCCATGGCTTCTGCGGTTGCCACAACCCGGTCGCCCTCGCCGTGGATGGCGAAACCATCCTCACCGGCGAGAAGGGCTTCAGCCGGGTCAAGTTCATCGACCTGCGTGGCGAGCTGATCAACGTGGTGGCCGGCCCCGACCTGCTGCGCAAGCGTGACGCGGTACGCGCGGTGGCGACCGACGGCGAACGGGTGTACGTGCTCGACAGCAACACGCACGCGGTGCGGGTGTTTGCGCGCAAGCAGACCGCATCCGGCGAGCAGGCGCAGGAGCTCTGAACGCAGCCCGGCTGCAGCGGCGCGGCGTAGGGCACGCAGCTCACCCCGCGCCCGTGAGCTTCCGACGCGCGCAGGGGCAGGCATCCAGCCGCACAGCAAGCACTGCCCGGCGAGGCCGACCCGGCTCAATCGGTGCAGCCGGTCGCCTTCAGATGGCCCGCGAGATCATGATCCAGATCCTGGATGTGCTCGACCAGCCAGTCGCGCAGTTCCATCGCCAGGTCATCGGACAGGATCAGCTTGCTCTGGGAGCGGTCGAGTTTACGCCGCTGTTCGTAATCGACCACCATCTCCATGAAGGCATCGTGTTGCGCCAGATGCTCCTCGATCCCGGGGAAGGCCGAAGCCTCCATGCAGTGTTCCTCGTGGCCGAAGTGGGTCTTGCCGTATTCGTCGATGAAGGCGAGGATCTCGTCGATCACCGCCCCCTGATCGTTGTTCGCGATCGCCGTCTCCAGCCGGGCCAGCGCGCCCAAGAGCTCTTGGTGATCCTGGTCCTGCCACTCGATGCCGGTGGCGATGTCGGGGGTCCAGCCCGGCGGCGAGGCCGCGTCCATATGCCGTCTCCTGATGGCGCCTTGACCGCGAGCGCCCAGCGCATCGGACCCGCACGCCGCCTCTGCGACGCAGCGATCAGTCCTGGCAACCCGGACAGCTGTAGGTGGAACGCCCTCCCTGGGTCGCGCGCACTATCCTAGCTCCACAGCGGGAGCAGCAAGCGCCTTCACGTTTGTAGACCCGTAGCGCGCGCGCAAACCGGCCGATCGAACCGTCGAGTGCGTGATGATCGACCAGTGTGGTCCCGCCGCAGCGGATCGCCTCCCGCAACACGCTCCGGGTGGCGCGGACGATGCGGCGGCAGGCGGCACGATCGCAGGCCGCACCAGCGCGCCAGGGGCCGACCCGCGCCCGGTGGAGGATCTCCACCACGTAGATGTTGCCCAGCCCGGCGACCACCGCCTGGTCGAGCAGCAGCTCCTTCACCGCGCGCCGGCGACCTGCCAACGCCGCGACCAGATGGTCGACGGTGAATGCCGGACCGAGCGGCTCGGGACCGAGCCGCTCGAGGAAGTCCGCCGCCGGTCCGCCGGGAAACAACGGCAGGAACATGCCGAAGCGACGCGGGTCTTCATAGCGGCAGGCGGTGGCGCCAGTCACCAGCTCGACATGTTCGTGCCGAGAGCGTTCGGCGGTACGCGGACAGACCCGGAACGAGCCGCTCATACCCAGGTGGATCAATGCACGATGCTCGGCCCCGGCTGCGAGAATGATCGCCTTGCCCCGCCGCTCGACCCCGCGCACCCGCCGCCCGACGAGCATCGTCCGCAACGCCGCGCGGTCGAGACGGTGGCGCAGGGCGGGGGCGTGCACCAGCACCTCGTCGATACGGCGTCCGCCCAACGCACCCTCCAGGCCCCGGGCCACGGTCTCGACTTCAGGCAGTTCCGGCATCGCATTCCTGTTCGTCCGCGTCCGCTGTCGATACTACGCGCCGGCGGGCCCGGACGAGGCCCGAACGCTCATGATTGTGCCGGCAGGGCACAGGCGAGACTGCGGGCGAGGAAACAGCGGAGCTCGGCCACCCCACGCAGACCGACCTGCCGCGCCACCTCGCGACCGTGGACACAGACCACCAAGGTCGGCACCGCCGCCACCCGCCACCGGCGTGCGGCGAGCGGGTCCGCCGCGACATCGATGCAGCGCAGACCCGCACCCGCTCCAGGCCGCAGCCCGAGTCCGGCGAGGCAGCGTGTCTGCACCTTGCAGGCGCGGCACCAGCGGGTCACGAAGGCGATGACGGTCACATCGCCCGTCGAGAGCGATCGCGCCAGGCCGATGTCCGCGATCCGCTCGCGTACTGACGCCAACGGTGCCGACGCGCCGGGCGCAGGAGCAAGCTGGGAAGGGCGATCCATAGGGCGATCCTGATGGCCGGGTGCTCAGCGCTCGCGCCTCGGGCCGATGCGCTGGCTACGAGCCGGCACTTTGGCGCGTTTGCGTTCGCTTGCCGCCTGGCAGTCAGGCCAACCAGCGCCAAACCCCCGCTCGCATGTCGCGTATCTCGCAATTCAGGCAATGCGGTGACCCCGTCAACCCTGGTTGTCGTCAACCCGGCGCGACAGTCGCAAGTCGCTGTGTGCAAACAGCTTGTCACATGACGGCGCCAGACGTCAACCTGGGTTGACGGCCTCGGGCCGTGGCGCGAACGACGCAGCCAGCTCTAAATCATTGTGTTCACGATGGTTAAGCCGGGATCAACGATTGGTACGCTCGACGCAAGGTCCTGATACCCCCCTCTCTTCTCCGGAACCGGAAAGGACCGCACCATGCCTCCCTACGCCATCTCCGAGCCCCATGCCGTTCCCGCTCCTGCCACCGCCGAAGGCGCGATGCTCGACCGCTATCGCAACGGCGACGAAGCCGCATTCGAAGAACTGCACCGCGCCTATTACGATGACGCCTACTGGGCCGCCCGTCGCCTGCTCAACGACGACCAGACCGCGCGCGATATCGTACAGGAGGCCTTCATCCGCCTCATGCGCAGCATGAACAGCTATGATCCGCACAAGCCTTTCCGGGCCTGGTTCCTGCGCATCGTCCACAACCTCGCCATCGACCACATGCGCCGGCGTCGCCACGAGGTGGTCAGCAGCGAGTTCACCCCCTCGGCCACCGTCAACCACGGCCGTGAGATGGAGGCCGACGAGACCACCAGGCGGGTGCGCCAGGTCCTCGCCGCACTACCGGCCAAATATCGCCGCCTGCTGCAGAAGCGCGAACTCGACGGCCAGCGTGCCGACGCCATCGCCCGCGACATCGGCGTCGACTACCAGACCACCCGCTGGCGCATCCATCAGGCACGCAAACTGTTCAAGCGCGAGTGGACCCACCGCTTCGGGCCGGCGGTCAACTGAGGGGGCTCCTATCAGAGGGGGCGCTGCCCCCTCGCGCTCTCACGCGCACACCCCCTCGCGCCTCTGTCGTCACTCGCCAGCTGCGCTGGCGTTTTCGGCGGCCCTGCGGGCCATTTTCGCCGAAAACCGTTCCTCTGTCGGCCGGTCGCCCAACCAAGCCTGGCTGGGCTCCGGACGCTGCGGATGTACAGTTCTGGCGCTGTGAAGGACCCGTCAACTGAGAGGATCCTATCAGAGGGGGCGCTGCCCCCTCGCGCCTTCGGCGCACCCCAGCTTCCTCGCTGCCGCTCGTCGCGCTCTGCCGGCCTCGGCCCTGGGCCGGTGCCGCGGCCGGGCGTGGACCACCGCGCGGAGAGCCATAGCCTGACGCGCCATGGATCCGACCGCAAAGGCCCGATTGCGCGCCTGTTGTCCCGACGAGGCGACCTACCGCGAGGTGATCACCCTGTTCGCTGCGACCTATCGCGGTTGCGGCGAGTGCCGCCAGCGCTTCCGTCTGCTCTTCGACCACGCGCCGATCGGCATCACCCTCTCCGACAACCGCCACGCCATCCTCGCGGCCAATCGTTCGCTCTGCACCCTCACCGGCTACACCCGCGAGCAGCTCGAGTCCGAGACGATGCCACTGCTCGACCACCCCGAGGACCGCGCGGTCACGCGTGAGATCCTCGACGGGCTGTGGAACGACCCGCGCGGCCCCCTGCGCGTGAGCAAGCGCTACCGCTGCCACGACGGCAGCACGCTGTGGGGCAACACCACCTACACCCCGGTCATCGACGACGAGGGCCTGCCGCTGCTGATGATCGCGATGGTCGAAGACGAGACCCCGCTGCGCGATGCCGAAGCCCAGGCCGAGGCGCAGAAGCAGGCTCTGGCCCAGGCCGAGAAGATGGCCGCGCTCGGCACCCTGGTCTCGGGCGTGGCCCATGAGATCAACAACCCGAACAACGTGGTCGCGATGAACCTCTCGCGGCTGGGTCAGGCCTGGCGTGACATCCTGCCGATCCTCGACGAGTACTGCGAGGAGAACGGCGACTTCCTCCTCGGCGGCATCGAGTACTCGCAGATGCGCGAGGCCCTGCCCGGCATGGTCGACGACATCGCCAGCGCCTCGGGGCGCATCGGAACCATCGTCCGCGACCTGCTGGCCTACGGCCGACCGGCCAGCACCGACCATGTCGCTGGGGTCGATCTCAACGCGGTCGCCCGCCGTGCCGCAGACCAGATCCGCCGCTCGATCGATCAGATGGCCTGTGGTTTCACCCTCGCGTTGACCGAGCCCCTGCCTCCGGTACACGGCAGCCCGCGGCGGCTCGAACAAGTGGTCGTCAACCTGCTGCGCAACGCCTGCCAGGCCTGCGTCACCTGTCGCGGCTGCATCCGGCTCGAGACCGATCACGACCCGGCAGCGGGAACGGTCTGCCTGCGCGTGCGCGATCGCGGCAGCGGCATGAGCCAGGAGGTGCTCGCCCGGATCACCGAGCCGTTCTACACCACCAAGCAGGGCGAAGGCACCGGCCTCGGCCTGTGGGTCAGCACGACTATCGTCGAGGAGCACGGCGGTCGGCTCGAGATCGCCTCGCGCCACGAGGAAGGGACCACGGCGACGATCATCCTGCCGACGGCGATCGCTGGAGACGCCGATGGGCGCTGAGAGCATGGCCGCGCCGCTGTTCCTGGTCGACGACGAACCCGACGCGCTCCAGGGCATGGCACTGACACTCCAGGCCCACGGCCTCGGCCCCGTGCGCCGGATCCAGGACCCGCGCCTGGCGCTGGAGCTGCTGCGCGAGGAGCAGCCGGACTGCGTCGTGCTCGACCTGACCATGCCGCAGCTCTCTGGCGAAGAGGTGCTCGAGCACATCCGCACCCACCACCCGGAGGTGCCGGTGGTGGTGGTCACCGGCGTCGACCTGGTCGCGACCGCGGTCCACTGCATGCGCCTCGGCGCGCTCGACTATCTCGTCAAACCGGTCGACGAACAGCGCCTGATCTCCAGCCTGCGCCGGGTACGCGAGACCATGGAGCTCTCGCGCGAGAACCGGGTCCTGCGCGAAGCGATGGTCAAACGCGATCTCTCGCATCCCGAAGTGTTCGAGCGCATCCTCACCGCCTCACCCGCACTGCTGGGCGTGTTCCGTTACATCGAGGCGGTGGCGCCCTCCTCGCAGCCGGTGCTGATCACCGGCGAGACCGGTACCGGCAAGGAGCTGCTGGCCCGGGCGGTGCACGATGCCAGCGCCCGGCCGGGCGAATTCGTCGCGGTCAACGTCGCCGGACTCGACGACCAGCTGTTCGCCGACACGCTCTTCGGCCATCGCAAGGGCGCATTCACCGGCGCCGAGGGCCGCCGCGCCGGGCTGATCGAAGCCGCTGGCGACGGCACCCTGTTCCTCGACGAGATCGGCGATCTGGCGATCGCCTCGCAGGTCAAGCTCCTGCGCCTGCTGCAGGAACACGAGTATTTCCCCCTCGGCTCCGACGTCGCCAAGCGTTCGCGGGCCCGCATCGTGTGTGCGACCCACCAGGACCTGCAGCAACGCCAGGCCGCTGGCGAGTTCCGCAAGGATCTGTTCTACCGCCTGCGCGCACACCACGTCGAGATCCCGCCGCTGCGCGAACGCCGCGAAGACCTGAGCGTGCTGCTGCGGCACTTTCTCGTCAGCGCCAGCGCCGATCTCGATCGCCCGGTGCCGACCCCGCCGCCTGAGATCTACGACCTGCTCGGCGCCTACTCCTTCCCCGGCAACGTGCGCGAGCTCGAAGCGCTGATCTACGACGCGGTCAGCCGACACCGCGGCGGCATCCTCTCGCTCGACACCTTCCGCGCCGCCGTCCGCAGCGAGTCGGGCACCGCGACCATCGCGCGCGAACGCGCGAGCACCCCACCGGCCGGGTCCACCGGCGTCACCTTCGGCGAACACCTGCCCAGTCTCAAAGAGGTCCAGGGCGCCCTCGTCGGTGAAGCGATCGCCCGCTGCGGCGGCAATCAGAGCGCAGCGGCGGCGATGCTCGGCGTCTCACGCCAGGCGCTGAACAAGCGGCTGCGTAAATAGTCCCACCTGGAACCCCCCACCATGCCCACCCAGCCCCATCAGCCCGTCCGGATCCAGCAGGTCGCCCGTGAACTCGGCCTCGATCCCGATTGCATCCTGCCCCACGGCCACCACATCGCGAAAATACCGATCAACGAGCTCACCGCCCGTGCCGACCAGCCCGACGGCGAACTGATCCTGGTCACCGCGATGACCCCCACGCCCACCGGCGAGGGCAAGACCACCTGTTCGATCGGCCTGGCCGATGCGCTGCGCCGGCTCGGCCATCGCAGCGCAGTCTGCCTGCGCGAGCCCTCGCTCGGCCCCTACTTCGGCGTCAAGGGCGGCGGCACCGGTGCCGGCCGCGCCCAGCTGTATCCGGCCGAGGACATCAACCTGCATTTCGTCGGCGACATGTACTCTGTCTCCAAGGCCAACAACCTGCTCGCCTGCATGATCGACAACCACCTGCAGTGGGGCAACGCACTGGACATCGATCCGCGGCGCATCGTCTGGCGCCGGGTCATCGACCTCAACGACCGCGCGCTGCGCGAGATCTTCGTCGGCCTCGGGGGCGTACGCCACGGCGTGCCGCGCCGTGACGGCTTCACCATCACCCCCGCCTCCGAAGTCATGGCGATGCTCTGCATGGCCCGCGACTACCGCGACCTCGGCGATCGCCTGGCCGAGACGGTGGTCGGCTTCACCCACAAGGGCAAGGCGGTGCGCGCGCGCGACCTCAAGGCCGAAGGCGCGATGCAGGTGCTGCTGCGCGACGCGATCCACCCCAATCTGGTCCAGACCCTCGAGGGCACCCCCGCCTTCGTCCACGCCGGACCCTTCGCCTCCATCGCCCAGGGCACCAACAGCGCCATTGCCACCCGCATGGCGCTCAAGCTCGCCGATTACGTCGTCACCGAGGCCGGCTTCGGCAGCGACCTCGGTGCCGAGAAGTTCGTCAACATCAAGTGCCGCAGCGCCGGGCTCGCACCGCGCGCGGCGGTGATCGTGGCAACGCAGAAGGCGGTGACCTACCACTCCCGGAACCAGGATGACGGCGGTCTGCAGAATCTGGCCAAGCACATCGACAACGTGCGCACCTACGGTTTGCGCCCGGTGGTCGCGATCCCGCGATTCCCCGACGACACCGCCGCGGGGATCCAGGCGATCGTCGATTTCTGCGCCGCGAAGAAGGTCGAGGCCGTGCCTTCGCAGCACTTCGATCATGGTGGCGCTGGCGCCACCGAACTCGCCGGTGCGGTGCTGCGCGCCGTCGGCCGCGCACGCCGCGGACTGAGCTTCACCTACGAACTCGACCAGTCCATCGACCACAAGATCGAACGGGTGGCCAAAACGATCTACGGCGCCAGCGGTGTCGATTACGACCGCGCCGCGGTCACCGACCTTCAGCTCCTGGCCCAGAGCGGCTTCGACCGGCTGCCGGTCTGCATCGCCAAGACCTCGCGCTCGCTCTCCGACAACAGCCGCCTGCGCGGCCGCCCGCGCCGCTTCCGCCTGAACATCAACGAATTGCGGCTCTGCGCCGGCGCCGGCTTCGTGGTCGCGATCGCCGGCAACATCATGACCATGCCCGGTCTACCGGCCGAACCGGCGGCCGCGCGCATCCGTGTCGACGACCGCGGCCGGGTCTCCGGCCTGAGCTGAACACGAAGCTGGCGTTCTCGGCGGCCCTGCGGGCCATTTTCGCCGAAAAGCGCTCCTCTGTCGGCCGGTCGCCCAGCCAGGTCTGGCTGGGCTCCGGTTTGCAGAGGGGGCGCTGCCCCTCTGAAATCTGTCGCCCGATGCGTGCATGCGCGCATCGGGCGATAGATCGTTCACGGCTGCAATATCGCTCTCACCCATCTCCGTGTCTCCGTGACTCCGTGAGAGACCTCTTCAGTGATGAACAGGCGTGATGGCGCGAGGAGTGCCTGGAAAGGGGGCGCTGCCCCCTCGCGCTCTCACGCGCAGACCCCCACGCGCCTCGGTCGCCCAGCCCCTGGCTGGGTTCCGGACGCTGCGGACGGGCGCTTTTTGCTTTTTGAGGGCCTTGTCATAGAACACCTGTGGCGGCGATGATGACGCGGGAGGCGCCATCATCGCCGAACGCAGGAGCCACGAGCGACGCCGTCATGAGCACCGAGTTCAAAGACTACTATGAGATCCTGGGCGTGCCGGAGGACGCCGAGCCAGACGCGATCAAGAAGGCCTATCGCAAGCTGGCCCGGCGCTACCACCCCGACATCAACAAGGAAGCCGACGCCGAGCGCAGATTCACCGACGTCACCGAAGCCTACGAGGTCCTCGGCGACGCCGGGAAGCGCAAGGAATACGACGCCTTGCGCAAGCGCGGGTGGCACGGCGGCGACCGCTGGGACCTGCCGCCGGAGTGGACCGCGCAAGCTGGCGCGGGTGGCGCCGGCTTCGCCGGGGGCGGCGGCGCCGAGGCCTTCAGCGACTTCTTCGAGAGCCTGTTCGGTGGCGGTGGCGCGGGTGGCGCCGGCGCCGCTGGCATGGGCGGCATGGGCGGCATGGGCGGCATGGGCGGCTTCGGCCGGGCCCAGCAGGCCGGACCACGCCGCGGCCGCGACCGCCACGCCCGGCTCGCCGTGGCGCTGGAGGAGAGCTTCCACGGCGCGAAAAAGACCATCCAGCTCGACCAGCCGGTCCGCGATGCCCAGGGCCGGATCACCGCCCGCACGCGAACGCTCGGCGTGACCATCCCCAAGGGGATCACCGCGGGCGAGCACATCCGCCTGCGCGGCCAGGGCGATCCCGGCCCCGGCGGCGAGGCGGGCGACCTCTACCTCGAGGTCGGCCTGATCCCCCACCCCTACTTCGTGCCCGAGGGCCGTGACATCCACCTCGCTCTGCCGGTGGCGCCGTGGGAAGCGGCACTCGGCACGACGATCACCGTCCCGACCCTCGGCGGAGAGGCCCGCTTGCGCATCCCGCCTGGCAGCGCCAACGGTGCCCGGTTGCGCCTGCGCGGCCAGGGCCTGCCGGGCGATCCGGCGGGCAACCAGATCGTCGAACTGCACGTCACCATGCCCCCGGCCCCCGACGCCGAGAGCCAGAAGCACTGGCAGGCCCTGGCCGCAGCGACGCAGTTCGATCCGCGCGCGCGCTGGGAGGGACGACGATGAACGGCGGTGAGAACGGCGGCGAATACTGGAACGAGAACCGGGCGCTCGACCTGCACGAGGTCTGTCGCATCATCCATGTCGACGAGGACTGGATGGTCGAGCTGGTGCACTACGGTATCGTCGAGCCCGAAGGCCGCTCGCGCGCCGATTGGCGTTTCCGCCTGCGAACACTCAGCCGGATCCGGTGTGCGGCGCGGCTGCAGCACGACCTCGGCGTCAACCTCGCCGGGATCGGCGTGGTCCTCGACCTGCTCGACGAAATGGAGCGCCTGCGGCTCGCACTGCGCCGACGCCCACCGGCGTCCTGATCCACGCCGACCGGGCTTGCGCCCCCTCCGGCTGATCCACACTTGCCGCATGGACGACCCGACCGCCAACCCCTTCATCGAGCCCGATGCGCCCCCGCGCGTCGCCGTGACCTGCGGTCCCGACCCATATGCCAACGCCCGCGCCGTGCTCGATCGCTTCGATCTCGGCGCCGCGGCCGGGCGCCGGGTGCTGCTCAAGCCCAACGTCGGTCGCGCCGCCGCCCCCGGCGACGGCGTGACCACCGATCCCCGAGTGGTCGCGGCGGCGATCGACGCCTTCACCGCCGCCGGCGCCATCATCAGCGTCGGCGAGAGCCCGATCATCGGCGTCGACACCATGCAGGCCCTGCAGCACAGCGGCATCGCCGCAGTCGCAGCCGAGCGTGGCTGCCCGCTGATCGACATGGACCAACGGCCCTGCATCGAGCACGAAAACCCCGCCGGGGTGGCCATGCGCCGGTTCCGCGTCTGCGCCGATGTCAGCGATCACGATCTGGTGGTCTCGATCCCGGTGATGAAGACCCACATGCACACCGGCGTGACGCTGGCGATCAAGAACATGAAAGGCTGCCTCTGGCGGCGCAGCAAGGTCTCGCTGCACATGCTCGACCCGGTCAGCGGGCTGAACGACAAGCCGCTCGACCTCGCGATCAACGACATGGCGCACATCCTGCGCCCGCACTTCGCATTGATCGACGGCACCGTCGGCATGGAGGGCCTGGGCCCGAGCGCGGGCACACCCAAGCGCTGCGACCTGGTGCTCGCCGGCGCCGATCCCTACGCCGCCGACGCCGTCGCCTGCGCGCTGATGGGGCTCGATCCGGCCGACATCCCCCACCTGCGCCTCGGCGCCGCCGACGGTCTGGGCACGATCGACCTCGACGCGATCGACGTGCATCCCGGATCCTGGCGCGAGCTGATCACGCCCTTCGCGACCTCGCCGGCCAACCCCTCGATCGAATTCGACAACATCGAGATCCTCGACTGCCGCTCCTGCAGCGCCTGTCAGTCGACGCTGATGCTGTTCCTCAAACGCTACGGCGACGAGCTGTTCGACTACTTCCCCGAACAGAGCACGGTGACCATCGCGATCGGCAAGGGGCATGACACGGTGCCCGAAGGCACGCTGTGCGTCGGCAACTGCACCGCGCGCCATCGCGAACGCGGCGTATTCGTCTCCGGCTGTCCGCCGGTGGGCAGCGCGATCATGCGCGCGATCCAGGAGTACTTCCGCGAACCCTGAGGCGTGCTGTCAGAGGGGGCGCTGCCCCCTCGCGCCTCGTCGTCGCTCGCCAGCTGCGCTGGCGTTTTCTGCGGCGCTACGCGCCATTTTCGCAGAAAACCGCTGCGTATGGGCGGTTTCGGCGCCGTGAGGGACCCGTCAAGCCCTGAGGCGAGGGCCGGGCAGTCGGATTGTACTGCACTGGAGACACTTGGAGGTTCGCGCGGGGGGGCTACCATGTCACCAGCCATGCCATTGCCCCCCGAACCCCGTCCACCGCGTTGGCTGCTGCTGCTGTTGCCCATTCCGGTCCTGGTCCTGGCGGTGGGTCTGTGGCTCGTACTCAGCGCGCAACCGCCGCCGACCGGTGAGCTGATCCTGTTGCATGGATCCTGGGAGATCTGCCAGGACCGTGATGACTACGATCAGCCGCCCGGTGCCGAGGCCGACTGGCACGGCATCAGCCTGCCCGGGTCGGTGCCCCTCGAACCGCGACGCACCGGGCTGCGGCGCTGGTACCGTCATCGTCTGCAGCTGCCCGCGCGCTTGCCCGATGCGCCGTTGGGGCTGTATCTCGGGCCGGTCCAGGCGGCGGACAGCGCCTGGATCGACGGCCGGCGCGTCGGCGCCACCGGTCAGGTCCGTGGCGATGGTCTCGCGCCCCATCGCCGACCGCGGCTCTATCCGATCCCCGCCGACGCACTGCGACCAGGCGGCGTGGTGACGGTGGCGCTGCGGATTCGCAATACCGATCCGGGCCGTCACGGCCCCCAGGGCAAGATCCTGGCCATCGGTTCCTACGCCCAGCTGCAGCGCTACGCCCAGGGTGCCACCCTGCCGATCCTGGCCATCGGTTGGATCCTGCTCGGCATCGGGCTGTTCCTGTTGGTGCTGTGGCAGGCCAACCGTCGCCTGGCCGGGCTCGGCTCCTTCGCTCTGGCCACCGTACTCATGGGGCTGCTCGCCCTGCTCGACGTGTGGTGGGCGATGAACCTGCCGCTGCCGCTCGCGCTGCGGGAGTTCACCCGTCACGTGCTCTATGCCACCGCGCCGGTGCTCTTCCTCCGCTTCCTCTGCCACGGCATGATCACCGATCCCTCACCGCGCCTGCGACGGCTGGCCGACTGGCTGCTGTGGTACCCGGCGTTCCACGCCGCGATCCTGCTCGCGATCCCGGCCTGGGCCTGGACCTGCTTCGATCGGGTGGTCAACGACGCCGTGATCGTGCTGCTCGCCTGCGTCACCCTGTTCCTGATCGGCCGCGAACTGCGTCGGCGCCAGCCCGACAGCGTGTTGATGGCCGTGGCGCTGGGCCTGTTCGCGCTCACCGCCCTGGTCGAGATCGCCGACCAGCACCTCGGTCTGGATCTGCCGCGCGGCCTGCACTTCGTCGGCATGCTCATCCTCGTGCTCGGCATGGCCGTATCCCTGGCCCGCCGTCTCTATCGGCTCCACCGCGCCGGCCATGAAGTGCAGGACCGGCTCGCCGCACTCAACAGCCAGCTCGAGCAGACCGTCGAGCACCGCACCGCCGATCTCGCCGCGAGCAACCGCGACCTCGCGACCAAACAGGAACAGCTGAGCGAGGAGAGCGCACGCCAACGCGAACTGCTCCATGTCCTGTGCCACGACCTGGCCAACCCGCTCTCCAGCCTCAGCGGAGCCCTGGAGCTGCTGCAGGCGGACCACACGCAGCTCGAGGACCTGCTGCCGGTGTTCGACCTCGCCACCACCCACGCGCGACGGATCATCGATCTGGTACGCTCGCTGCGCGGTCTCGAGGAGCACTCGCTCCAGCTCGAGCCGGTGGTCCTGCGCGAGGCCATCGACGACGCCCTGGTGCTGGTCGGCCCCCGGGCGCGGGTCAAGCACATCGACATCCGCGTCGCGGTCGATCCACAGATCGCGGTGCGCGCCGAGCGCACCTCGCTGACCTCATCGGTGATCGCCAACCTGCTGACCAACGCGATCAAGTTCAGCCGCCACGGTGCGGCGGTCGAGGTCACCACCACCTGCAACGATGATACGGTGGAGCTGCGGGTGATCGACCACGGCGTGGGCATCCCCGACGCACTGATGGGCGAGCTGTTCATCCTCGCCGCCGCAACCAGCCGCCCGGGCACCGACGGCGAAACCGGCACCGGCTTCGGCCTGCCGTTGGTCCGCAAGTTCGTCGAGGCCTACGGCGGCGACGTCAGCGTGGAATCGCAGACCGCAGCGCGACCCGACGAGCCATCCGGGACCACGGTGATCGTCCACCTGCCCGCGCTCTCGCCGTCGGAATGAGCGCGAAGCACTCGCCCCGCAGGCCGGGTCCAAACAAACGTGAGCCCGCACGCGTCTTACCACAATGAGTGCTGCGCCGTGTGCGCAGCGGAGGGAGCGATCCGGTGCGCGATGCACTCGTCGATATCTGGGCCACCGTGGCGATGATGGCCCCCTGGTTGCTGCTGGGCCTGCTCATCGCCGGGTTCATGTCCGTGTTCCTGCCGGTCAGCTGGGTCAGGCGCCACATGGGGGGCACCGGCCTGTGGGCCAACGTCAAGGCCGCGGCCATCGGCATCCCGCTGCCGGTATGCTCCTGTGGCATCGTGCCCCTCGTCGCCGGCTTGCGCCGGCGCGGCGCCAGCGCGGCGGCGAGCATGTCCTTCCTCATCGCCACGCCACAGACCAGCGTCGACAGCATCGTGCTCTGCGCGGTGCTGATCGGCCCCTGGTTCGCCCTGTTCAGCCCGGTGGCGGCGCTGGTCGCCGCCATGATCGGCGGATTGCTGGTCCATGAGGTCGCGGTGGCCACTCACCAGCCCGTGCAGAACGTGAGTTCCCGCTGTAGCGAACAACAGGCCGAGGCGACGGACGCTGCCCTGTGCCCCGCGGCCGAAGCGGTGGCCACTGCCACTCCCCCGGCGATCGCCGAGGAGCCGCACACGGGCCCCTGGCTGCTGCGCGTACTCAAGGCCGCGGGCATCGACGTACCGCGCGAGATCGGGCGCGAGATGGCGATCGGCATCCTCATAGCGGGTATCATCGCCGCCCTCGTCCCCCAGAGCGTGCTCGCCACCTGGGGCGGCACCGGTCTCAGCCCCAAGCTGGTGATGCTGCTCGCCGGCATCCCGCTCTACGTCTGCAGCGCCTCCTCGGTGCCCATTGCCGCCGCCTTGATCGCCAAGGGCGTGGCTCCCGGCAGCGCCCTGGTATTCCTGCTCGCCGGCCCCGCGACCAACGCCGCGACAGTGATGGCGGTGCGCAAACTGCTCGGCACCCGGTCGGTGGTGATCTACCTCGCTGCGGTCACCGCGGTCGCGGTGGGCTTCGGCCTCGCCCTCGACGCCCTCGGCACCGTCATCGAGCTCGACGCCGCGAGCGAGTACATGGGCCACGGCGTCTCCCCGCTGCAACATGTCGCCGGCGTCGCCGTGACCCTGGTCCTGCTCGGCGCCTTCATCCCTCGGTGGTCAGGCCATGCCGCGTGCTGCAACGCGGAAGCGAAGCACGCCGAGGCTATCGACACGGATCCCGTCGATGGCAGGGCGCAGACGGATCAGGCCCAGCCCGGGGCGCCCACGCAAGCGGCAGACCCCGGTCCCCCGGGCGACAGCTGCCCCCATTGTCGCTGAGACCACCTCAGGACACGTCGCTGAACTGGTGTCCGGCCGCATCCTGACCGGCTTGAGCCGCGGTTGCGTCCTCCTCGCGCAGCAGCCAGGCCATGGCTGCCGAACGCTGGCAGAACACCCTCGCGGTCCCGGAGCCGAAGCGCCCCAGGGCGATCACCAGTTCGATCAGCACCTGATGTTCCTCATCATCGACCACCACCGCTGCGCGCCGGAACCCACGGCGCCGCATGTTGTCCTTCTGCATGACACCAATGGTATCGAGCTCTTCCATGTCCAGATCGAGCTCGACCCCGGTGAGATCGACCAACTCGACCATGCCCGGTTCGACCGCCGCGTCGCGATCGATCGCATCCATCATCGTGATGATCTTGCGGAAGTCCCACGGCGAGTCCGGCAGGACCTCCAACAGCTGCAGCGCAGCAGTGACCAAGTAGCGTCCGCCCGGGCATGTGGCCATATGGTCAAGGATACCCGGCGGGGATGTCCACGCCAAGCGCGGTCTGGCGGCGGGAAAGGCCCCTTCACCTGTTTGCGATAACGCAACAATCCGCGTTCATTCATGCATTTCTGCCCGAGGCGCTGCACGCACGCCGGCACCACCTCCAGCTCCGTTCATGTCGCGATCGGGTCAACAACTTCGCAATCCCGCGCTTCATCCCCATAGCGCAGGCTCCGCCCGCAGCCCAAGGGGCATTGTAGCGGTCGGCGCTCGCGCGGCTCTTTGTGCGCGGGGGCTCGCTCTGCGCTGCGCGCAGTCGCCCCCGCTACGCCCCCATTCCATTGCTCGGAAAAAGTGCGCGTAACCACTCAGGCCCAACGGGCATGAGTGGTTACCTCGCCCTTTTTCGGGGCCCCATCGTGCGCGATGGGGTCTGGCGCCGAGTGGTGGGCGAAGCGGGTATCGCCGCGGGCGATAGCTGGCCCCAGTGGGGCCAGCGGCCCGTGGAGCGCAAGCGCAGCCCCGCGACCAGCACGGTGGCCATCCAGCCGGCTCCGAGCCTGCGCAAACCGAACGTCGCCGCCAGCGTCAGTGCCAGGAGGATGGCGCTGCGACGGCGGTTGCGCCCCGGCGCCCGGGGATCAGGCAACATATCGCCCCGCTGCTCCAGGCCGATCGCCGACCGCGACACCGCCCCCCACCAGCAGGAGATGGGAGCGCGCGTCTACGCGGGTGCAGGGGGCGCTGCCCCCTCGCGCCTGCGGCGCACCCCAGCTTCCTCGCTGCCGCTCGTCGCGCTCTGCCGGCCGCAGGCCCCACCGGGGCCTGCTATCGCTTCGCGATACCGGCTCCGCCCCCCACGCGCCTCGGTCGGCGCTCGCCAGCTGCGCTGGCGTTTTCTGCGGCGCTACGCGCCATCTTCGCAGAAAACCGCTCCTCGGTCGGCCGGTCGCCCGGCCCAGGGCGACTCAAAGCTCGCCCCGGGAGCGCCGATCCCCAGGTCGGCATGCCT
>CAZTGE010000085.1:0-17531 GCA_964612995.1 uncultured candidatus Brocadiaceae bacterium
GCAGATTCAGGCGAACCACGACAAAGCCAGAGGGGTAGGTCCTCACGCAGTGAGGACCGTAGGGGCGAAGCCCCTGAGTAGTTACGATCCGACATGCCGCGCCCCCGCGGCACGGGCACGCGGGGGCGCGGCATGTCGGACGCAGGGTCGCGGCTCAGCGTCTCTCGGGTGCGACCAGTATGCCGGTGGACAGCGGCTCGATCTGGATCGCGAGCGCCGGATCGCCGAGGGTCGCGGTGCAGGGATTGTTCCAGTAGTGAGCCGCGCCGACTCCTTCACGCTCCTTGGCGGCGTGGTGGATGCCGCAGTCGAAGCGGACACCGATGGCATCATTGCGGCCGAGCAGCTTCCACGGGATCCGGATTTCTGCCGACCAGGGTTCCATCCCCGATGGGACCGCTTCCTCTTCGTTCATCGGCTCGCCGATCATTTCGGACATCAGGTCGGATTCCTCGCTGACGGTCATATCGAGGCTGTCGGCGGAGATGCCCAGTGGGTTTTCGATCACCGCGAGGTCGAGATCCGCATCGTCGAGCGGGCGGATCTCCGCCAGGCGGACCTCGGCATAGGGGCTGTCGATGGCGGTGGCCTCACCGGCGTAGCGATAGAGCAGCGCCTGCCATTCGTCGCCGATCTTGGCGCAGATGATGCGGCGATCGCCGGAGACGGTGTAGGGGTTGCGGTTCGAGCCATCGGGGCGGATCACCAGGTCGAAGAAGAAGCCCGAGCGGTAGGCCTCGCGGATGTCGTCGGCGCTGTTGCCGAGCCGGCCGTGCGCGGTGATCGCCACCACCAGACCCTGTTCGTCCTGGGCCACGTCGAACCAGCTACGGTTGGCTTCCGGGCCGATGCGATGCCAGTCGATGGTCTTGCCCCATTCGTCGACGGCGCCGTCGAATTCGAAGTCGCGCACCCGCTTCTCGAGCGCTTGGACCGTTGCGCCAGGCGGCTTGATCTGTCGTGCGGCCACCCGCGCCTTGAGCAGCTCGCGCAAGGCGGTGTTGCGTGTCATCGCAGCCTGGTCGACGCGGACGTCCTGCCGCTGGACCGCGATCGCGTCCAGGCCGTCGATGCGGTTGATGCTGTGGAAACCCTTGCCGGCAGAGGTGTAGTAGTTGCCATCGTGGCCCTTGACGAAGTCGGCGCCCCAGGCTTCCCAGCCGAAACGGCGGTGGGTGGTCTCGACTCCGCGCTCTGCCCGCAGGTCGCTGCCCCAGCCGCCTTCGGAGCCGTCGAAGATGGTGGCGACGATCATGCCGTAGTCGACGCCCCAGGCGTACCAGTAGCCGTTGTTGGAATGGACCATCGCGATCTCGCCGACCTGCGAATCGGTCGCGACGCAGCCGGCGAAGCCGAAGGGCTGGTTGAGAACGGTGCCGTCGATCGGGGGGGCGTAGTCGCTCGGCCCGTTTGCGGGGCTGCCACCGAGGATGGAGCCGTCCGGCAGAACGGTGTAGGGCTGGCCCTCCATGATCCGCTTGCCCGACGGGCTGACCGCGGTGAAGCCCTTGAACTGGGGCTTGGCGCTGGTCTTGCCGCCGAGGGTGTAGTTGCGGTGGTAGAGCGGAGCGGTGTAGCTGTAGGGGCGCCAGTCGGCGAAGCGGTAGATCGGGGTGCCGGCAGCAGTGAAGCGGTGGGGTTTGATGCGTGCGGTCTTGGTCCACAGGGCCAGGCCCGGGCCGAAGCTGCCGCCGACCGGCGCGTGTTCGCCGTGGGTCCAGTCGGCGTCGGCGACGATCTCGACCTCGTCGATCTGGTAGTCACCGTCGTCGTTGGCATCGCACCAGATGAAGATCTTGTCGCGCCAGTCGATCTTGGCGAAGTGGCGGCGCCACACCTCCTTCTCGAGGATCCTCGACTCGTGGCCGCGGCCCATGATCACGCGCGGCGTCCATTGCCCGCTGGGTTCGTCGAGCTGAGAGATGACCATGTGCCCGGTCGAGTTGCCGACGATGTAGCGGCGGCCGTCGTGATAGACCGGCGAGTCGATGGCGGTGAAGGAGAAGGAGCTGTTCTCGGGCGCCGGCGAAGCCGGATCGAGGTAGGTGGTGTTCTTGCCCGCCAGCCGGCTGGTGCCCGCCTCGTAGTCGAGTTCGAAGGCCATGGAGCGGTAGTAGAAGTGCTTCAAATCGGGGTCGAGCTTGCCGCCGCCGCCATACATCGGCGGGCCGAGGTGCTCAGCCACAAACTCGCCATCGAGGGTGAAACGCGATACGCGTTTGGGGGCGAAGAAGGATTCCGCGACCCATAGCTCGCCGGTGCTGGCCACGGTCAGGCCGACCGGATTGCGCACCCGATCCGGCCGCCAGGGGCCGGGGCGGCGCGGGTGGTCGTCCTGCCCGCCGATGGTGCGCAGCACCGTGCCCTTGCGGTCGCAGATGAACACCGCCTCGCGCTCGCGGTCGCCGACGATCACGTGGTCGTCGGTGACCTCGAGCCCGCGCGGTTGCTTGAAGCCGGGCCTGGCGAGTTCCTCGACCTGTACGTCGCCAGCAGAAACGGTGCAGCGGACCAGCGCGCGGTCGTCGGCCAGGGCGTAGACGGTGCCATCGGGGGCGCAGGTGATGCTGTCGAGCCGTTGGGGCACCAGATGGGCGTCACGGAAGCTGCCGTCGGCGGCGGCATAGCGCTTGAGCACCGTCTCCGGCGGCACGGGGCGCTCGCCGCTCTTGCGCAGCAGGGCGATGGCGTCGCAGTCGCTGCGGAAGGGGTTGTCCTGGCCCTCGCCGCCGCGTCCGCCGAGCAGTTGGGTGTACTTGCCGGTCTGGTAGCCCTTGTCGATGCGCAGGCGGAAGGCGGTGCTGGTGATCCGGCGGTCGAACAGTGCGAACGCGGTGTTGGCCTCCTTGGTGGCGGAGAAGGCGCCCAGCTTTTTGTCTCGGCCGGCGCGGTAGCGGCCGACGTATTCCCACTGGCTCTCATCGTGCGGGTCGGGCGTGGAGCCCGGATCGCCGATGTAGGCGTCGATGAAGGCCCTGGGGTTGGTGCAGTTGTGCAGGGCCATGGCGTCGGCGACCTGCGGTTCGTTCCATCGGGCGACCAGGATCAGTGGCTCCTGATTGCCGATCTGCTCGCTGGTGCGCAGGTCCCAGCCGATCCGCCGTCGGTTGTCGGGCCAGCGGTCGGTGAGCTCGGAGACGTGGCTCGCGTGCAGTTCGTCGTGCAGCGGCAGGATGCCGAAGCGCTCCTTGACCAGCCGGATGAGCTTGATGCCGCTCTTCCAGTCATCGCCCTTGGCGACGCTCTCGGGCCGGCGGCAGCGCAGCAGCAGGGCCCGGGTGTCGAGCATGCGCTTCTGGGCCATGATCAGGTTGAAGGGGCGATCGAGGTCGCCCGAGCCCACCGGCTGCCAGTCGTCGGACAGGTCGAGGGTGCCCAGGTCGAGGTCATCGACGGCCAGCGGGTCGTCGCGGCCACCATCGTCACCGAGTCCGGCCGCGACATCGGTGATGTCGGAACTGGTGCCCGATTCGTTGAGCGGGTTGTGGTCGAGCTCGTTGTAACGCGCCCCGGGCGCGAGGGCGAAGACCTCGACGCTGCCGATGTTCTTCGCGCCGGCGAGCACGATGCTGCCGAATTCGACCGGGTCGCGGAACACCGCGACGATCCAGGCCTGGTCGCCCTTGACCACCGGCCGTATCCCGGCCTGGGGATGGCCGCCGCCCTGGAAGGTCAGGCTGAAGCCCTGCATCTTGGAGATGTGGAACTCGGTCGGCCGCGAGCCGTCGAGCACCTGCGGGGTGCACTTGGCGTGATGGATACGGGCGCCGGGATAGCGGAAGGGATCGATATCGAGCTGATGGTTGCGGCAGGCGAGGTAGACGGTGTCGCTGCTGGCACCCACCGAGTAGATCTTGTCGGTGTCGCGCTTGATCTCATACAGGCTTTCGAGCCTGCGGGACAGATTGGCGACGGCGAACTTCTCGACACCCGAACCGCGGCGGTGGAGCGCGTAGAGGTGCGTGCCGTCGCTGTCGAGTTCGTCAGCGCCGCTCCACCCGGCGAGATTGCCGCCCCAGAGCTTGTGTCCGGCGCCGTCGACCGCGATGAGGTTGTCGCCGTGCTCGGCGAGGCTGCAGCCGAGCCAGACCCGGTCGCCGATGGCCACGGCGCTGTTCGGGGCCGAATGGTCGCCGAGCCAACCGCCGCAACGGGTCTGGCCGTCGACGGTGTAGCTGCCGCCCCAGGGCTGCTCCGGGTTGCCGTGACCGACGGTGAACTGATAGTAGGCCCGCAGGCCCGGTGTGTGGACCAGCCGCAGTTCGAGCTCGGTGCCGGCGGGGACCAGATTGCCGAACAGGTCGAGGCCGTCCCAGCGCAGATGCAGGGTGCCAGCCTGCAGGCGCAGGGCCTGGCCGAGGATGCGCACCAGCCGCCCCGAAGGGGTATACAGGCCGATCGATGCCTGACAGTCGGCCGGCACCTCAAGCGGGATGGTCATCCCACCGGTGTTGGCCAGTCGGTCGGCGAACGCGTAATCCGGCAACGAAGCGAGGTCGTCGTCCTCGGTGCGGAAGTCCTTGCCACTGGTGGGGCCGTCGGCCGCGCTGAGCGCGGCGAGGCCGATCAGGCAGGACAGCAGGACGATACGGGGGGTTATCATGGCATCTCCGGATTCAGATTCCGCGGCGTAGGGGCGGCAGAGGACCGGGACCCGGGTGCGACGGGGATCGAGTGACACTGTGTGTCGCGAGGCTCTCACGGACAAGTCGCGATCGAGTCATGGTGGACGCGGTGCGTGGCACCCTGCCGGGGGTGCGCACGGTGCTGTCTGGGTTCATCCGTGGCTGGCCCCGGTGCCGCCGGTGTCGGTGGTGTCGGTGGAGCAGGAACCGGGGCTGCTCGCGCTCGGGTCCGTGCCGGCGTGTTCTCCCCCGCTGGGAGCGTCTGCGCTCCGGGGTGGCGGGCCGTTGAAACGCATGGCCGGTTCGAGCCCCGCTCCGAGCCAGGCGCTCACGCTCTGGGCCGCACGTGCGAGCATCGCATCGACGACAGGTTGCTCCTCGGGGGCGAAGCGGCCGAGGACGTGGGCCACGCGGTCGGCGTTCTCGTGCCCGATGCCCAGGCGCAGCCGCGGATAGCCGCGGCCGATACGCGCTTCGATGTCACGCAACCCGTTGTGACCGCCCGCGCTGCCGCTCGCGCGCAGGCGCAGCGTGCCCAATGGCAGGTTGATGTCGTCGGTGACCACCAGCAGCTGTTCCGGTGGCAGCTTGTGGAAGGCGAGCGCGGCGAGGACGGGTTCGCCGCTGCGGTTGACATAGGTCTGCGGCTTGAGCAGCAGCACCTTCTCGCCGGCCAGGCGCAGTTCGGCCAGCTGGCTCTTCCACTTGCGATGGCGGGCGAAGGTAACTCCGTGATCTGCGGCCAGCAGGTCGCAGGTCATGAACCCGCAGTTGTGCCTGGTCTGGGCGTATTCCGGTCCGGGGTTGCCGATGCCCACCACCAGCTTCATGGCTGCTCCTGCGCGGTCGTGGAAACGCCGGGCCCGCTGATGAAGGCCAGTCCGGTGAGTGTCGCTGCGCCCTGGACGACGACGCGCAGTGGCGGGTGCTCGCCGAGCAGCCGTGGTTCGAGCCGACGGCCATCGAGCTCCAGCTGTGGCGCTCCGGGGCCGCGGCGCACCAGACGGTAGGTATGGGCCAGACGCGGCGGACCAGGGAGGGGCAGCCCCACGGGCGGGGGGGCGTCGGGAGTCGCCCGCAGTTCGACCAGCCCGGCAGTGATGCGCAGCCAGACGCCCTCATCGGTCTGCAGCAGGACCGCGTCCCCCGGCCCGGCCGCGGCGGCGGTGAATCGCAGCTCCCAGACCGTGGCCGCGCGCCAGGCCGGCGGCAGCGCACCGTCTTGCAGCTCGTCGGCGCCACCGGCGCGGATCCAGGGGAAGACCGTCGCACCATCGCTGGCCTGTCCGGGGGCGAGTTCGTGCGTCTGGCCACCGGCGATCAGCTGCGCCGACCCGGCCGCGAGCCCGGCCACGCTGCGCCCGTCGGCCACCGTGACCGCGAGCCGGCTACCCGGCGCACAGGCGAGGCGGGCGTCGGGCAGGCCGAGCGTGAAAGCCGTGTTGAGAGCGAGCCTGGCGTTTCCGCGCGGCAGGGACAGCCCGGCGCTCAGGGGGGCGGCGGTGGCCGGGCCATCGATGATCGCCTGGTTGCCGGTGCGCCAGCGCAGGGCGAGGCGGGCGCCGTCGCCGAGGGCGATCTGGCGCTGGTCGACACTCTGCCCCGCCTGCAGCGCGGCGCCGTCCTCGGCTTCGCAGCGCCCCTGCGCCGTGGCGACCACCACTGCCGGTTCGGCTGCGGTGAGGCTGCGCCAGAGCATCACCGCAGCCCCCAGCAGCACTGCCATCACCACCAGCAGGTGCAGCGAGCGCCAGGCGCGACGGGGGTGCGGCGGTGGGGCGTCGACCTGATCCAGGCGCGGGCGTTCGACGCCGAACACGCCGAGGAAGCGTTCGAGGAATCCGCGCTGTGGTGGGGTATCGGCGCCGTGCGTGGGTGCCGGCTCGCGTTCGCGCAGCGCCAGTTCGACCGCTTCGGGGAAGGGCGCACCGAACGCGGTGCGCAGGTCGAGCGTGGTCGCCAGGGTCTGCCAGACCACTAGCGCGGCCTCGCGGCCGGAGTCCTGTCGTGCGCGGAGCAGGTCGTAGAGGCGCTGCAGGTCGGCGTCGTCGAGTTCGCCGAGAGCGAATCCGGTGGCCAGTTGCTGGAGGTCGTCGGTGTCGTAGCTGCTCACGTGCCCAGGCCCTGATCGCGCAGACGCCCTTCGGCGCAACGCCGTAGCGCGCGCTGCAGGCGACTGAGGCGCTGGCGACAGGCCGGCGGCTTGATGCCCAGCTCGTCGGCCGCCTCCTCGGTGCTCAGACCGCGGCCGTGCACCAACGAGAGCAGCTCGCGGTTGTCGTCGCTGATCTCGGCCACGCAGTGCTGCAGGGCGGCGAGGCGTTCCTGCTTGGTGTCGTCGCCGCCGGTATCGCGATGGCGCAAGAGCTCGCGGTGGATCAGGTCCTTGAGATGCCGTCGGTCGCGATTCTGCCGTCGGTGGTGCTCCATGACCTGGGACCGGGCGATGGCCAGCAGCCAGGCACGCGGACTGGTGCCGGGGCGGTATTGGTGCCGCTTGGTCCAGGCGCGGACGAGGGATTCCTGCGCGATCTCGTCGGCCAACTCGATATTGGCGGTGTCGCGGAGGATGGTCGCGCGCAACAGGTGGTGTGAGGCCTCGACCACACGCGTGAAGGCCGCGCGATCGTCGTGGTCGCGGGCCCGGGTCATCCAGATGTCGATATCGCCCGGCACGGTGGTGGTACGCGTAGCGTTGCGATCTCGTTGCCAGGTGCAAGCTGACGACCAGACCCGCCCACGTGGCGGGGTCACAGCCGATGCACAGGCCCATTGCCGGGCAGGGGGAAGGGCGCCATGGGGGAATCGGGAGCGACCGTACCGCAATCGGAGCGCGAGGGCGAGCTGGTCGCCCGTCTGGTCGCCGCCCGCGAACGGCTGCTCGGCGAGGTGCACAAGGTCATCGTCGGCCAGGAGGACGCGCTCGAGCAGATGGTGCTGGCCATCCTCTGCCGCGGCCATTGCCTGCTCCAGGGCGTGCCCGGACTGGCCAAGACGGCGATGGTCCAGACCCTCGGTCGGGTGTTGGATCTGCAGTTCAGCCGCATCCAGTTCACCCCCGACCTGATGCCGAGCGACATCACCGGCACTGACATCATCCAGGAGGATCCGCAGACCGGACGGCGC
Organism: uncultured candidatus Brocadiaceae bacterium; assembly: GCA_964612995.1. Lineage (GTDB taxonomy): Bacteria > Planctomycetota > UBA11346 > UBA11346 > UBA11346 > SLQH01. Next base: position 7,752 of record CAZTGE010000085.1, read on the forward strand.
CAGTACGAGTTCATGCCCGGTCCGCTGTTCGGCAATCTGCTGCTCGCCGACGAGATCAACCGCGCGCCGCCCAAGACCCAGGCGGCCCTGCTCGAGGCGATGCAGGAACGCCGCGTCACCGCGCGCGGCCACGCCTACGAACTGCCCGATCCCTTCTTCGTGCTCGCGACGCAGAACCCGATCGAGCAGGAAGGCACCTACCCCCTGCCCGAGGCCCAGCTCGACCGCTTCATGTTCATGATCCTGCTCGACTACCCTGAGCAGGCAGACGAGATCGAGATCCTGCGGCGGACCACCGGCGATCTGCACCCGGAGCTCGATCGGTTGTTCGATGGCGAGGAGCTGGTCGAGCTGCAGGACCTGGTGCGCCGGGTGCCGGTGGCCGGACCGGTCTACGAGCGCGCGGTCGACCTGGTCCGCGCGACCCGACCGGGGGTGGCCGAGGTTCCAGAGGCCACGCGCTACCTCCAGTGGGGTGCAGGGCCACGTGCCGGACAGATGCTGATCATCGGGGGCAAAGCCCGAGCCCTGCTGCGCGGCCGGTTCCATGTCACCACCGACGACATCGACGCGCTCGCGGCACCGGTACTGCGGCACCGGGTGGTGACGACCTTCGCCGCTCAGGCTGCCGGGCTCGATCCCGACCTGCTGATCGAGCGCATCATCGCCCATCTCGCGCGCGAGAGAGACGGCTGATGCCGCTGTTGCCGACCGTGCAGCAGGAGGTACTCGAGCGGCTGGGGCGGGTGGCGGTGGCCGCGCGCCACGCGGTCGAGAGCCTGCTGACCGGCCAGCACTCCAGCATCCACCGTGGCTTGTCGGTCGAGTTCGCCGGTCATCGCCCCTATCAGCCTGGCGATGACCTGCGTCACCTCGATTGGACCGTCTGGGCCCGGACCGATCGCCTCGATGTCAAGGTCTACGAGGAGGAGACGCGCCTGCGCGCGGCGCTGGTGGTCGACTACTCCGGATCGATGGCCTATGGCTCGCTCGAGCGCAGCAAGCTCGACTACGCGCGGATCCTCGCCGCCGCGCTCGGCGTGCTGATGGTGCGCCAGGGCGATGCGGTCGGCCTGGCCTGTTGCGACACGGCGGTGCGCGAGTTCGTGCCGCCGGCGGCATCGATGGCGCATCTGCTCGGCCTGCTCGAACGCCTCGAGGCCAACACCGCCGGCGGCGAAACCGATCTTGCCGACGTGCTCGACGATCTGGCCGAACGCCTGCGCCGCCGCGGACTGGTGATCCTGATCAGTGACTGCATCACCGATCCGCGGCGGTTGGTCGAATCGCTCAAGCACCTGCGCCATCGCCGCCAGGATGTGCGCGTGTTCCAGCTGCTCGATCCGGCCGAAGCGGAGTTCCCTTTCACCGGCACGGTGGAGTTCACCGGCCTGGAACGCGAGCCACGGCGCAAGCTCGATGCCGACCGGATCGGACGGCGCTACCGCGAGGCGCTCGATGCGCATCGGCGCGCGCTCGCTGCCGGCTGTCACGCGGCCGGGATCGCGCTGCATCCCTGTCGCACCGACGAGGATCCGGTGCTGGTGCTGGTGCGCGCGCTCGAGGGGCAGGGGGGCGGCGCCCGGAGGCGGCGGTGATTCTGCTCAACCCCGGTCTGCTCGGCGGTCTGGCGGTGGCCCTGCTGCCGTTGGTGATCCACCTGCTGCATCGTCGTCGGGCGCATCGGGTGCAGTGGGGCGCGATGCGTTTCCTGGAGATCCTGCTGGCCACCAGCCGCCGGCGCCTGGCGCTCGAACGCTGGTTGTTGCTGGGCTTGCGCTGCCTGATCCTGGCCCTGATCGCGCTCGCGCTCTGTCGCCCGGCGCTGGTCTCCGGCCCGGCACCGGAGGAGCGGATCGTGCGCAACGGGCGCACCGCGGCGATCCTGTTGATCGATGACTCGCTCTCGACGGCCGTAGGTCGCGGTCAACCGCGGATGGAGGCGGTCAAGGCCCTGGCCCAGGCCTACCTCGACAGCCTCGAACCGGGCGACGAGGTCAGCGTGCTCACAGCGTCGGGCCTGGCCGATCCGCCCGGCGACCCATTGTTCGACCTTGACAGCGCGCGGGCGCTGGTCGCGGGGCTGCACGCGAGCCAGACAACGGCTGACATCCCCGAGTTGCTCGCCGCCGGCAGCGCGCAGATATCGCGGCACCTCAACCCGGCGGTCGAGCTGGTGCTGCTCACCGACGGCGCGGCAGCCGGATGGCAGGCCGAGGACCGCGCGTTGTGGAGTGAACTGTGTTCACGCCTGCGTACGCCCGGTGCACGCGAGGCGGGTACCCGCGGCTATCCGCGCCTGTTCGTCTGCACCCCGCCGGCGCGCGCGGGCGAGGAGAACCTCGGCATCGCCGCGCTCGACAGCCAGCGGGCGCTGATTCCGCCGGCAACGCCGATCGCCTTGCGCGTGGCGGTGTTCCACCATGGCCGCCGGGTGCGGGCCGACACCCGGATCCAGTTGCGGGTCGACGGGCGGATCGTCGCCGAGCGTGCGATCCGGCTCAAACCCGGGCAGGAGCAGGAGGCGGTATTCACGCACGCCTTCGCGCAGCCGGGCAGCCACGTGGTCGAGGCGATCCTGCTGGGGGCACGCGATGATCTGCCCGATGACGACCGGCGACTGCTCGCGCTCGAAGTGGCCGAACGCGAGGCGGTGCTGTTGGTCGAGGGCCACCAGGGCCCGGGGCTCGGCGGCAGCCTGGCCTTTGTCGCCGCGGCCCTGGCGCCCGAGCCGGAGGAGCCCGGGCTGTTTGCCCCGCGGCGGATCGCGGTGACCGAGCTCGCCGGCCACGATCTCACGCCTTACCGCGTGGTCGTGCTCGGCGATGTGCCCGCACTCGAGGCTGAGGCGGTCGCCGCACTCGAGCGTCATCTGGTCGCTGGCGGCGGCATCCTGCTGACCGTCGGTCCGGAGACCGACGCCGGGGTGGCCAATCGCAGCTGGGCTCGCGGCGGCGATGGTTTCCTGCCCGCACCGATCGCGGAACCGGTCACGTCGAGCTCGGCCCTGTTCCCACGTACCGTCGCAGGCTCGCATCGGGCTCTGCGGGCCTTCATCGGCACCCCGCAAGCGGCCTGGCAGGATACCCGGGTGCGCCGGTACCTGCGCCTCGACACCGCGGCGGTGCCGCCGGGCGAGCTCCAGGTGCTGCTGGCGCTCAGCGATGGCAGTTCGCTGCTGGTCGAACGCCGGCGCGGCCTGGGGGCGGTGATGATGCTGAGTACCAGCGCCGACCCGAGCTGGTCAGACCTCGCGCTGCAGCCGGCCTTTGCGCCGCTGATCCGGGGGACGGTGGCGCATCTGGGGGGTCGTGTGTTTCCGCCGCGCAATCTGGTTCCCGGGCAGGCCCTGGCCCATCCCGGCGCCAGCGATGAGCGCGTGGTGAGCGTGGTCGACGACGCTGGCCGCGACCTGCCGGTCACGGCGACGGCCTGGCGTGGCAAGCCGGTGTTCGCAACCCGACCGCTCGAGCGGGCCGGAGTCTACACCGTGCGCGATGGTCTGGAGGCGATCCACTACGCGGTGGCGGTCGATCCGCGCGAGGGGGGTCTGGCCCCGTTGGGCTGGCAGCGCCTGCATCGATTGCTCGCGCCGGTCGCGCCGGTGACGGTAACCAACCCCGAGCGCCTGCGAGCGCTGTTCGCAGCCGGGGCGCGCGAACACCACGAACTCTGGCGGCAGATGGTGGTGGTGGCACTGCTGCTGCTGATCGCGGAACTGCTGCTGGTGCGCCGCACCACCCGGGCCGAGCGCGGGGTGGCTCTCGGGCGGGAGCCGTCCTGATGGGAGCACGCGAACTGGCTTTCGTCGGCTTGCCGTTCTGGCTCGTGGTACCGTTGGCCGTGACCCTGACGTGGCTGCTACTGCGGGTCTACCGCGAGGAACTGGCGCAGTGCTCGCGTGCGACGCGCATCGGGCTCGCGAGCCTGCGCGTCGGCGCCGGCCTGCTGCTGCTCGGCCTGCTGCTCGAGCCGGTATCGACCCGCATCGCCGTGCACACGCGCAAGCCACGGCTGAGCGTGCTGGTCGACTCCTCGCGCTCCATGGCCGTGCGCGACGAGGCGCTGGATCCGGGGCAGCGTCTCGATCTGGCCCAGGCGACCGGTCTGCTCGCGAGTGCAGCGCGCGACACCATAGCACGCGATGCGGCCGACGTGCTCGGTGCGGTACTCGCCGACCTGCCGCAGATCCTGGCCCGCTTCGGTTCGGGGGTGCCCGGAGCCGATGACTCGCTGGTCAGTGATGAACGTCTGGCCGCGCACCGCGTTGCCCTGGCCCGCTGTGCGCGGCGGATGGTCGGGCGGCCGGAGATCGTCGCCGGGCTCGAAGCAGCCGCCGACCTGCTCGCGCGCTCGCTCGAACCCGAGGCGGTCGCGGCGCACGCCGCGCTTGCCGCGGAGTGGGATCGGTGGCGTGCGCGCGGGCGTGCGCTGCTGCGTCGCTGTCGCCAGGCCCAGACCCAGGCCGACGCGGCACTCGTCAACGGCGCTGAATCCGGTTCTGCGCTCGCACGGGCGCTTGCGCGACTCGAGCGCAGCTCCCGGCGTGAGCGAGCGGGAATGATTCTGGACCACAGCCTGTTGCCCCGGTTGCGCGAACGCTGCGTGGTGCGGGTGATGGCGCTCGCGCCCTCGCTGCGGCGTATCGGTACTGACGCGTTGGTGGACGTGGATCCGGGCGCACTGATCGAGGCCACCGACTTCGCCGGCCCCTTGCGCGCGCTCGCGCGCAGCGCCCGCCGGGGGCAAGACGCCGGGGTGCTGATCATAAGCGATGGTCGCAGCACCGCCGGCGGCGACCCCTTGCCAGCGGTGCGCTCGCTCGCCGCACGCGGGATCCGCACCGGCGCGGTGCTGGTCGGCGATCCGGCGGTACCGCGCGACGCGGTGATCGGCGCGATCCTCGGCCCCGACCGGGTCTCGGCCGGCGAGCAGGTGCGCTTCGATGTACGTTTCCGCATCGCCGGGCTCGGCGAGCAGCCCTTCGCGCTGGTGCTCACCGGCGAGGACGGTCTGCAGCTCGAGCGACAGGTGCGTGGCTCGCCGGGCTGGCAGCAGGAACGCTTCGAGTTCGCCGTCGGCGAGCCGGGGGTGGTCAACTACCGTGTCGAGCTGCAACCGCTCGCACCCCCGAGCGAGCGTCGCGAGCCGCCGGTCGGGGCCCTGCAGCGCCAGGTGTGGAAGGGGCTCGACGGGGCCACGATCGCCGGGCTCACCCGCAGCGAGCGTTTTGTCGAGGATGCGCCGGACCTGCAGCAGCACATCACCGCCGCCCGCGCGCCAGCCCAGTGGGGCGATCAGTACGGCCAGCGCCTGCGTGGCTGGATCCTGCCGCCGGAGACCGGGACCTACCGCTTCTGGCTGCATGGTGACGACGCCGCGCAGCTGTGGCTGGGCACCGACGCCGATCCACAGGGTCGCACGCTGATCGCGGCGGTCGGACAGGACCCAGGCGCGGAAGCCGAAGACGCGAGTCGCGAGCAGGGGCGCTCGGAGCCGATCCGGCTCAGCGGCGGCGAGCCCTACTATTTCGAGGTCCTGCACAAGGAGAGCAGCGGGGCCGACATCGTAGCGGTCGATTGGCAGCTGCCCGATGCCAGCCTCGAGCGACCGATTCCCGGGCGCCGGCTGATCCCCTTCGATGCCGATCTCGCGGCCTGGCGGTCCGCGTCGGGGTCGCGGGTCGAGGCCGAGGCCACGACGGCCAACAATCACGCACGCAAGGCAGTGGTGATCGCGCGCGATCCGCTGCGGATCCTGCTGGTCGATCACAAACCGCGCTGGGAGAGCCGCTACCTCGCCAACCTGTTCGCGCGCGACGAACGGGTGGAGCTGGAGCGCCGCTTCCGGGCGGTGCGTCTGCCGCGGCGCGAATATGCGCTGTTGCCGGCGACCCAGGCCGAACTCGATCGTTTCGACGTGATCGTGTTCGGCGATCTGCGCCCCGACGAGCTGCGCGCCGGCGACCAGGAGCGCCTCGCGCATTTCGTCGAGCGGCGCGGCGGGTGCCTGGTGTTTCTCGCTGGACCGCGGGCCCTGCCCGGGTCCTACTCGCTCGGCCGTATCGCCGACCTGCTGCCGGTGGTGCTCACCGGTCGGGGTGGCGCGGCGGGTGGGCGGCGCGCGCGCATCGGCCTCGAGCTCGGGCCGGCGGGCGAATCGAGCCCGATCACTGGTGTGCTCGACGACCCGGCGCTCAACCAGCGCCTGTTTCCCGCGCTGCCGCCGATGACCTGGATCGCGCCGAGCGTGCGCGCCAAGCTGGCGGCGCGCGTCCTGCTGCGCAGCGCCGGTCCGGACGCGCTGCCGGCAGCTGTGCAACAGCGCGTCGGTGGTGGGCGGGTGTTCTACCTCGGGGTCGAGGAGACCTGGCGCTGGCGGTCGCGTATCGGCGGCCGCGTGCATCGGACCTTCTGGCATCAGGTTCTGCGCTGGGGCCTGGGCGCGCGCCTGCGCGGAACCACGCAGCGCCTGCGGGTGGCGGTGGATCGCGTATTGGTGGCTCCGGGCGAGCCAGTGGAGGTGCGCGCGCGCGCGCGCCTGGCCGACGGGCGGCCGAGCCCGCTTCCGCCCCGCGTCGCGCTCGAACGGCTTGATCCCGCTGAAGCCGGAGACGCGCTGATGCACCCGGGGCTGGGCATGCAGCCAATCGCGGGGGTCGCGGACCTGTTCCGCCACCGCTTCGCCGACCTGGACGTGGGCCGCTACCGTCTACGGGTGGGTGTGCCACACCCGGGCTTCGCCGGAATGGAGGAGGTCCGCGATCTGCTGGTGCGCCCGCGGCGCAGCAACGAGATGGTCGAGCTGGCCGCTGATCTGGCCAACCTGCAGAAGATCGCCGCGGCCGGTGATGGGCGAGCGGCGCCGGTGGCCGGGATCGACGCGGTGGTCGCGGACCTGCTCGCCGGGGTCGAGCCGCGCACGGTGCGCGAGCGCAGCTCGACCGCGTTGTGGGACACCCATGCGGTGCTGCTGCTCATCGCGTTGGTGCTCGGGGCGGAATGGCTGTGGCGCAAACGCGTCGCTCTGCCCTGATACGCGTCGACGTGCGGCCACGCTGTGCGTCAACGGCTGACGATGAACAGCGCTTCGGAGGCGTGCAGGTTGTCTCCGGGGGCGTAGGGGCGCACCGCGCCCTCGACCAGCACGTGGCCGGCCTCGATCGCCGCGCCGGCCTCGTGGACCCAGACCAGGAAGTCGTTGATCGAACAGAGGTGGATATTTGGAGTGTCGTACCAGCTGTGCGGGAGCTGGCGGGTCACCGGCATATGCCCGTGGAGCACCAGATCGAGGCGCACCCGCCAGTGGGCGAAATTGGGGAAGGTGACCACGCCGTGGCGGCCGACGCGCAGCATCTCCTCGAGCAGGCGGTCGGGGCGGCGCAGGGTCTGCAGGGTCTCCTCGAGCACGACCACGTCGAAGGTCGCGTCGGGGAACTGCTTGAGGCCCTCATCGATATCGGCCTGGAGCACCGGCACCCCGCGTTCGATGCAGGCGACGACCTCCATCGCGTCGATCTCCACGCCCTGGGGCGTGACCCCGCGTTCGCGCACCAGGCGCTCGAGCAGCTCGCCTGAACCGCAGCCGAGGTCGAGCACGCGCGCATTGGGCGGGACGAACTGCATGATCAGCTCGTCCTGCCAGCGGTAGGGGATGGCCTCGGTCTGGTCGTTGGCGACCAGGACGGCCTGGCGCAGCGATTCCACGCTCACGCCCTGTTCGGCGAAGCGCTCGGCGAGGAAGGCGGTGATGTGCGCGATCTCTGCGGCGGCGGCTTTGTCCTTCATGATCCGGCCCTCCGCGATTCGAGGTAGGCGCGCAGCAGCTGGCCGACGGCCTCGGTCTCGACCAGGAAGGCGTCGTGGCCGTAGGGGGAGGCGACATCGGCGTAGGTCACCGTCTTGCCGCAGGCGCACATCGCGCCGACGAACTGCTTGATCTGGGCCGGGGTGTAGAGCCAGTCGGTGGAGAAGGAGACCGCCATGACCGCGCTGTCGATCCGCTCGCATGCCGCACGCAGGTCGCCGTTGCCCCAGCGACGCGCGGCGTCGTAGTAGTCCATTGCCCGGGTGATGTAGAGATAGCTGTTGGCGTCGAAGCGCTCGGTGAAGGAGCGGCCCTGGTACTGGAGATAGCTCTCGACCGCGAACTCGACCCCGAAGCCGAACTCCGGCGCGTCCTTGTCCTGCAGCCGGCGGCCGAACTTGCGGTGCATGCCCTCCTCGGAGAGGTAGGTGATGTGGGCCAGCATCCGGGCCGCGGCCAGACCGCAATCGGGGCCCTCGCCATCGTAGTAGGCGCCGTCGCGGAAGCCCTCGTCATGCAGGATGCTGTAGCGGCCCACGGCATTGAAGGCCAGGCCCTGGGTGCTCAGCCGGGGCGCCGCGGCGAGCACCAGGGCCCGGTCGACACGCTCGGGATGGGCCAGCGTCCATTCGAGCGCCTGCTGTCCGCCGAGGCTGCCGCCGACCACCGCGTGCAACCGTTCGATACCGAGGTGGTCGAGCAAGCGGGCCTGGAGCCGGACCCAGTCCTCGACCATCACCGCGGGAAAGGACAGACCGTAGGGGCGACCCGTTGCCGGGTCGATCGACGAGGGGCCGGTGGTGCCGTAGCAGGAACCGAGGACGTTGGCGCAGATCACGAACCAGCGTCGGGTGTCGATCGGCTTGCCCGGGCCGATCATCGCATCCCACCAGCCGGGCTTGCGCAGACGCCAGGAACGGCCGGTGGCCTCTGCATCGCGATCCCAACCGGCGGCGTGGGCATCGCCCGAGAGCGCGTGACAGACCAGGATCGCGTTGCTCGCGTCGGCGTTGGGCTCGCCGTAGGTCTCGTACTCGACCACGACCTGCTCCAGCTGGCCGCCGGCCTCGAGCGGGAAGGGATGCTGCGCACCGGCCAACGGCACGCTCCGGGCGGTGGTCCAGCCGACGCTGTCGGGACTCTCCGGCCCTGCTGCTTCGCCCCCCGTGCTCATCCGCTGGTGATCCTCCTTCTCCTGGCCGTCGCGCGGCTCTGGCGTGCGACGAGGGGAAGGCGTGATGATGGACGCGGCGGCCCGGGTGCAACCATGGGATGGCGTGGTGCGGCAGGGCCGCTCAAAGCTCGCAAATGAGGGCCATGCCTCGCCTCCACCTGAGTCTCTATGGCCAAAGCACCAAGGAGAGCCGGGCGGGCGGTTGAGAGGCAGGTGGAGGCGACGCAAGGCATGCCGACCTGGTGATCGGTACTCTCGGGGCGAGCTTTGAGTCGCCCTGCGTGGTGCGCAGGGCCCCGCGCTTGCCCCGACCTACGGCGATGGTCCTGCTGGGCGCCTTGCGCGCGATCTCGGCGCGCAAAGGCGACGACCGGGGAACCGAAGGGAGCGAAGCGCTCCCTTTGAGAGGAGCCTCGATGTTTCGCGCCAGGTCGATTGGGTTCTGTGCGTGGTCGCATCGGCTGCATCAGCAGCGTGAGGCCACGATCCAAAATAACCGTCGTGCCGCCCATGCAACGCAAGGGTAAATCGCCACGCAGCCAGCCTGATCGTATCTTCATCCGAATTGATGTTGACCGTTACCGCGTCGGTGTTAGGACGTGCCTCGTCGCAGCGCTATGAGCTGTGTGGCGCGGCCGGTGTCCACCCCGGCGTGCAATGCAAGGAGTGCCTCGCTCGATGTCTCGCCTCTCCGTTCTCGCCGCTTCTGGTCGCTGGCCTCGTCTTCAGGGGCTGCTTGTACTGGCTGCGATGACCGTGGTCTCGGCTGCACCGCTGGTCGCAGCCGCCAGCGACGATCT
>CAZTGE010000086.1:0-17167 GCA_964612995.1 uncultured candidatus Brocadiaceae bacterium
AGCTGGCGAGTGACGACAGAGGCGCGTGGGGGTGTGCGGCGAAGCCGCGAGGGGGTGTGCGGCGAAGCCGCGAGGGGGCAGCGCCCCCTCTGCAAAAAGGAGCCCAGCCAGGCCTGGCTGGGCGACCGGCCGACAGAGGAACGCTTTTCGGCGAAAATGGCCCGCAGGGCCGCCGAAAACGCCAGCGAAGCTGGCGAGTGACGACAGAGGCGCGTGGGGGTGTGCGGCGAAGCCGCGAGGGGGCAGCGCCCCCTCTGCAAAAAGCGCGCACAAAAGGCGAAGCCCCCGCAAGCGCTTGGCCTGCGGGGGCTTCTGTGGCACACCGGGGAGGATTCGAACCCCCAACCTCCTGATCCGTAGTCAGGTGCTCTATCCAATTGAGCTACCGGTGCAGACGATGCGGATAACCAGTTGCCACGCTCGCGCGGAGGGGCAAGTGATAGGGGACCTCCGGGCAGAGTCAAGATCGATATCCGCGACGACCGGGCATGCCGGTTCATCGCAATTTCTCCCCTCGTTCACATTCGCTTTACGCTCTGCGCTAGGCTTCGCGACACCTCCATCCACCCGGCCGGAACGGCCCCCCGTGGCGTCGGGCGGGCGCGATCGAACCCGGTACTCCACGCCCCTGCGAGAAAGGTCGACCCCCATGCGCATACCCCCCCTCTCCGGTCTGCTGGCCGCCTGTATCCTCATTCTCGGCGCCTGTACCGGCAACGGTGGCGAAGACCGCCAGGCTGGCGGGACAGACGGCGCGAGCCTGACCTGTGCCAAGCCCGGCTTCTCGGTCTATGAGCGCGACGGCCGGCTGTGGGTCTTCCACGAGAACAGCGAGCACGAAGCCACCTTCCTCTCGGTCGGCGAACCGGCCAAGAGCGTGACCATGATCGGCGTCGGTCCCGGCGGCAAGAGCATCCGCGCCATCGACAAGGACGTGGTCGTGGACTACCTCGCCGCCAAGCCCGGTTTCCACACCGAAGTCAAGGAAGGCCGGGTCTGGGTCTTCCGCGAAGGCAGCGAGGACCACCAGCGCTACCTCGAACACGGCGAGCCCGGCAAGTGCTACACCGCCATCGGCGTCGGCCCGCTCGGCGCCACCGTCCGCAGTGAGAGCAAGGACCACGTCGCCGCCTGGCTGACCGCCAAGCCCGGTTACCACACCGAACTGGTAGACGAGCGTATCTGGGTCCTCGCCGAGGGCTCGCAAGCCCATCAGGAATTCCTCGCCAACGGCGAGATCGGCAAGAACTACACCTCCATCGGCACCGGCCCGATGGGCATGAGCCTGCGTAGCGACAGCCGGGAGACCGTCTACTCCTGGGCCGCGACCGAACCCGGCTTCAATACCCACATCGTCGACGGCCGCATCTGGGTCTTCGAGCCCGGCAGCGAGGCCGAGGCCGAGTTCAAGGCCAACGGCGAGCCGGCCAAGTCGGTCACCTTCGTCGGCGCGGGGCCGCTGGGCATGACCGTGCGTGGCGCCGAGCGCGCGACCGTGGTCAGCTACATCGCCGCCTCCGCCAACTGAACACCGGCATCACGCGCAGACGACCGACCGCCCCGGAGCCAAAAGGCCCGGGGCGTTTTCGCATCGGGCCGACAGTGCCCATCCGCAGCTCCCCGAGCCCAGCCAGGCTTCGCTGGGCGACCGGCCGACAGAGGAACGCTTTTCGGCGACAATGGCCCGCAGGGCAGCCGAAAACGCCAGCGCAGCCGGCGAGTGACGACAGCGGCGCTGCGATCTGAAGATCCACAGCACGGCCAGACCGGCGAACCAGCGACCTACGCAGCCGGACGCCCGCTGCGGTACCGGCGGTCGATCTGGCGGTGGACCTGATGCGCCAGGGCCTTGCGATCGATGCCGGCCTGGGGCTGCATGCCCGGCAGCAGATGGATGTCGATGTCCAGCCGCTTGACGCCGATCAGCCGCACCAGGTGGGGCACGAAACGCATGTCACCGTACCAGCAGACCCGGTCACGCGTGCGCAACCCGAAGGGCCGGCCACCGACCTCGCTGTAGCGGATGCACACCGGCCGCACGATGCACGCGGCATCGACCGCGCTCTGGAAGAAGGCCGACTTGAACGGCAGGACCCGCTCGCCGTTGGTCGAGGTGGCCTCGGGAAATACCACCACCGGGCGACGCTGCAGTTCGCGCGCGAGCATGCCAGCGTGTTCGCGCGCCGCCCGTGCGCTGCGCCGGTCGGTGAACAGGCAGCCGCCACGCCGGGCGACGCTACCGAGGAAGCGGTTGCGCTCGGTCTCGGTCGAGGTGACGAAACACAGCGGCGCCATTGCCATGAGCACCAGCGGATCGATGTAGCTCAAGTGGTTGACCACGTACAACCCGGGCTGGCCGAACTCGTGCCCGGCGCCATGGCGCCGGACCCGCCAACCCATGATCCGCGCCATCTGCCGGCAGTAGCGACTGGAGCGGTGGATGTCCTCGCTGCGGATCGGCCGGCGCAACAGCGAAGGGATGAGATAACTTACGACTGTCCAGCCGACCGCGCAGCAGCGCAAGACGTAGAGCAGCATCGCTCAGCAGTACCGCCGGACGAAGGCCGCGTTGGCACCCTTCCAATCGAGCGCGGTGAAGAAGTCGACGCACCCGAACTCGGGGTCGTAGCTCGGCTCGAAGGCGACCTTGGCCCCCGCGGCGAGATAGAAGCGCAGCAAGGGGGCCATCAATTCCTGGACCCGCGCTTCGTGCGCCGGACCCCAGCTGTCGATCGCCGCCACCGCCTCGCTGAATCCGGGCAGCCGTTTGGCGGGCACCGGGCGCACCGGCTGGGCGCGCTCGAGGATATGGCCGTGATCAGCGAACCAACAAGCCAGCAGGGCCGCGTCGTGGGCGGTTGGCGCCATAAGGCTCGAACAGCCGAAGAACCAGTCCACGCCGCGGGTGTTCGCGTACCAGGCGATGGCCCGCCCCAGGGCGATCATCGCCATGTTGTTGCGCCAGTCCTTACGCAAACAGGCCCGGCCCAACTCGACCAGCGCACCGGGCAGACACGCGAAGTCGCCGAGTACGAATTCGGTCGCGGTGTAGAAATCGCTCGCCGCAGAACCGGGGTTGAAGCGGTAGGTGCCGATCAACTCGCCGCCGACGCTGTCGCGGATCATCAGATGTTCGCAGCGCGGGTCGAAGGCGTCGGCATCGCTCTCGCCATCAGCGCCCTGGCCCTGCCATTCCTGACGGAACACCTCGTAGCGCAGCCGCATGACCTGTTCACGATCGTTCTGGGAATCGGCCAGCGAGACGCGGAAGCGGCGCCAGGTGAAGAAGTGGGGCTGAGTGGTGGGCGGCTGCCTCATCGCAACTCCAGTGATGGATATGGTCTCACGACTCCACGTCGAAGCGGCCACTATGCGCGCACGCGTTTCAGACCACAGTAAATATCTGGGAAACACCCGGAAAAGATCAACATGCAGGCAGGCCCGACGCCAGCGGGCGCTTACAGTCGTATTTAGCGGAAATTCACCCATCAATCACATCGCCTTGCATTTCCCGGCCTAGACTGCCAGCGTGTTGGACATCCAGAGCCCGTCGACCTCCACCACCACCGCCCCGGCATCTTTGCAGATCGCCCTGGTGACGGAGACCTATCCGCCAGAGATCAACGGAGTGGCGATGACCCTCAAGCGGCTGACCGACGGTGTCGAAGCCCGCGGTCATCGGGTCCAGGTGGTCCGACCCAAGCAGGACGAACCCCGCCGCCGGCCGACCAACGGCCAGCACAGCCAGATCCTGCTGCCCGGCTTTCCGTTGCTCGGCTACCGCGATCTGCAGATGGGCTACCCGCGTCGCACCGCCCTGCTCAGCCGCTGGCGGCGCAGCCCGCCGGACATCGTCCACGTCGCCACCGAGGGTCCACTGGGGCTCTCGGCCCTGCTCGCTGCAGCTGATCTCGGCATTCCGGTCAGTTCCAGCTTCCATACCAACTTCCATCAATACAGCGGCCATTACGGCGTGGCCCCTCTGGGCCCGGCGATCCTCTCCTATCTACGCCACTTCCACAATCGCACCCGCTGCACCATGGTCCCGACCGTGACCCAGGCACAGGAGCTGCGCTCACAGGGCATCGCCAACGCGACCGTGCTCGCCCGGGGGATCGACACCGCGATCTTCAACCCCGCGCGCCGCAATCCCCAGCTGCGCGCCAGCTGGGGTGTCGGCCCAGACGACCCGGTGATCGGCTACGTCGGCCGCTTGGCCGCAGAGAAGAACCTCGATCTGGTCTGTCGTGCTTTCACCGCCGTGCGCGCGGCCAACCCTGCCGCCAGGCTGCTGTTGGTCGGCGACGGACCGGAAGCCGGGCGCTACCGCGAAATCGAGGGCTGCATCTGCGCCGGCGTGCGCCGTGACGCCGAACTCGCCTCACACTACGCCAGCTGTGACTGCTTCGCCTTCGCTAGCCTGACCGAGACCTTCGGCAACGTGGTCACCGAGGCCCTGGCCTGCGGCGTGCCGGTGGTCGCATTCGACTACGCCGCCGCCGCGCTGGTGCTCGATGCGCGCAGCAACGGCCGCCCGATCCCGGTTGCCGACGCCGACGCCTTCATCGCCGCGGTGGTCGAGCTCGCTAGCGACGGCGCTCTGCGCCGGGGGCTCGCCGCCGGTTCATCACAGTCGGTGGCCCACCTCACCTGGGACGCGATCACCGACCGCTTCCTGCACCTGCTCACCGGCTGCATCGACGCCAGACGCGAGCGGAGGGCCCGGCCATGCGCATGATCAGCCAGCCCGCAGAATGGGAACAGCACTGGTGCCAGTGGATCAACCGCCTCAACCGGCGTCGCTGGGCCAGCGTCTTCTTCGGCGCGATCTCGCGCCTCGGCGACGGTGCATTCTGGTACACGCTCATGGCGCTGCTGCCGCTGGTCTACGGCCTGCGGGAGTGGCGCCTGGTGTGCATCATGCTCGTAACCGGGCTGGTCGCGCTGCTGCTCTACAAGGTCCTCAAACGGGTGACCCATCGCCCCAGGCCCTGTTCCGACAGCGCGATCCATCGCACCACCGAACCGCTCGACCGCTTCAGCTTCCCCAGTGGACACACCATGCATGCGGTCGCCTTCACCTGGCTCGTACTCGCGGCGCATCCCGAACTGGGCTGGTTCCTGGTGCCCTTTGCCTGTCTGGTGGCGACATCGCGTCTGGTCCTCGGCCTGCACTACCCCTCAGATGTCCTCGTGGGCGGTCTCATCGGCGGCTCCCTGGCCAGCGTGAGCATGCTGTGCCTGTGACCCCCGACATCGCACCGCCGCCTTCCCCCCTGTGCCCGCGGCCGCCGCCGCGGGCCCGGAGACGCGGACCGCGCTGAGGGTCCGCATCGGAGCACCGCAGATGATCGCTACATCGCCGCCCCTGCTTCGCCCCCCTCCCATCGTGGTCATCTCGGACTGCCACCTCGGCACCGGCGCCTCCCGCGCAGAGAGCCTGCTCGCCTACCTCGAGGGCATCGACCCCGAGATCCTGGTCATCAACGGCGATCTCTGCGACCTGGGCATGTACTGGCGCAACCACTGGCCGCCGCTGCATCGCGAGATCCTCTCGCGTATCCTCCGCTTCGCCGCCGAAGGCGTGCAGGTGCACTACGTGATCGGCAACCACGACGCCCCGATCCGGCGTTTCGCCGGCATGCTGTTCGACGGGCTGCACGTCACCGACCGCCTCCATCTCGACCTCGAGAGCGGGCGCACCCTGATCGTCCACGGCGACTGTCTCGACGAACAGCTGAGCAGCCGCGGGCTGACCTGGCGCCTGGCCGGGTGGGGCTACGACAAGCTGATCAACTTCGCCACCGACATGGACCGCATCCGCGCGATCTGCGGCCTACACCCGTGGTCGCTGGCCACGGCGATCAAGGCACGCCTGCCCGGCGCCCGGCGCTACATCGAGCGCTTCGAGCAGGCGGCCGCAGAATTCGCTGCCCGCGAAGGTTTCTCCACCGTGATCTGTGGCCACATCCACCACCCCGGCTCGCGGGTGGTGCAGACCATCCACGGCCCGGTGACCTACCACAATACCGGCGACTGGGTTGAACACTGCTCGGCGCTGGAGTGGGACGGCCACAGCTGGGCCCAGGCCAACGTGCCCCTGGCGCTTCCGGTGACCGCGATCCCCAACGACCGGCCCCGTAACACCACCGCGGAGATCCGCGAAAACGTCGGACCCAGCGGGTCGCGCCGCTTCGAAGCGGCGACGCTGGTGCCGGGCTGATCCGACACGCCGCAGCCCCGGCCATCGACCGGGGCTGCGTGCTCGTCGGCTCGGCTGCGATCGACGCTCAGGCGTCGAAGATCCGCTTCTCGCGGTAGGCGGTCCACATCGGCTCGAAGGCCACGTCGCGGTCCGGCGCCGGCCGGCACGGCACCTGCTCGGCCACGAACAGCTCCGGCGCCTCGGCGCTGTAGCGCACCTCCTGGATCGTCTGCTTGAGCTCCGGGTTCTCGGGGCGCCAATGCGGAACCTTGCCGGTCTGGGCGTCGCCGAGCACGGCAGGCATCGGCTTGCCGGCCGGATCGAGCACGACGTAACTGCCGCGACTACCCAGCCCCTTGGCGATCAGATCCTTGATCGCGAACAGCTGGCCGACGTGCAGCAGGCACTGGCTCTCGGCCTGTACGCACTGCGCCAGTTCGGCGGTCGACCCGGCCTTGAGCCCCGCGGCGCTCAGCGCGCGATACTGGCCGACCGCCGCTTCGAGCGCGGCATCGATGGCCTCGGAATCGCGGATGTGCGCGCCGTAGAGGCTCATGCGCTCGCACAGCTCGTCCATCACCGCATCGGGGCCCGGGCCCTCGCTGGACAGGTAGCTCTGCGCGCGCTCGATCGCGGTTCCGGCGCAACCCGTCGCCGCGGCGTCGAGACCATCCTGCGCCACTTCCGGACCGTAGACATTGGCGATGTACTCGCTGGCGCGCAGGGCACCGGCCTGGCCGGCGTTCAGCGCCGATCCGCCGGGGCGCTTGACGCCATGGGTGCCGGCGGTCTCGCCGATGATGAAGGTGTGGGGGATGTTCGACTGCCACCATGCGTCGACCGCGAAGCCGCCGTTCTGGTGCTGGGCGCAGACGCCGATCTCGAGCGGCTCGCCATGCAGGTCGATGCCGTTCTCGGTATAGATGTCGATCGCCGGCTGGTTCATATGCACCAGACGATCGATCGGCAGCTCCTGCTGCGCGCCGGTACGCTCGAGGTAGATCCGCGCGTCGTCCTCGAGATCGGCGACGGCGAAGGGCTTCCACCCCTCCTGGCCGATCGGGTTCTTGAGGAAGTCCATGAACACGCGCCGGCCACGACCGAAGATCTCCTTGTGCACGGCCATGTCGACCATGCTCGACTGGCAGTCGTCGATCCGCTGCGCGTCGAAAGGCCACTGGTAGCCCTTGAGGAAGATGTTGGTCGCCATCTTCTCCATGCTCGGGAAGTACTCGGTGAGGAATTCCCGCTCGTCACTGACGCCGTCGGCGGCGGTGGAGTAGATCCGCGGCACCACCTGCATGTATGTGCCCGACACGTTCCAGCGGAACCTGGTCGAGGCCAGACCGTATTGCGACTCGGTCATGTTGTTGCCGATCAGCCCGGCTCTGTAGGCGATGCCGTGGATGCCGACCTGCCCGCGCGGGTAGACGGTGACCTTGTAGATCTGTCCCGGTCCGCCAGTGGCCAGGATCACGTTCTCGGCCCGGAACAGGGTGTAACCGGGATCATCGCCACCGGCTGCGCGCTGCTTGTCGATGGTCAGCAGAGCGACGATCCGGCCCGCGCCATCGCGGACCAGCTCGACCAGCTCGTGCTGGTCGAAGATGGTGCAGCCGCTGCTGCGCACGCGCTGCTCGAGGCATTCGCTCATGAACTTCGAGGTCTTCGGCCCGGCCGAGGTCGCGCGTTCGAAGGGGTCGTGGTCGGTCTTGTAGCCGATGAACGCGCCGTCCGGATCGTGGGGGAAGGGCACACCGGCGTCGACCAGGCGGTAGAATTGCCGCAGGCTGTTGACGCCCTCGATCAGCGCGTGGTCGCCGTGACAGCAGCCGCCAGCGGTCAGGCTCTTGGCGAATTCGACCGGAGTGTCCGGCACCTTGGGCGAAGTGCCCATCTTGTAATAGGTCTGCTTGTCCGAGCCGGACATGCGCGAGGTGCCCAACGGCAGCCCGGTGGTCACGCAGGCGACGCGATCGGCGGCGTCCGCGAGGCCGGCCTGGGTATAGAAGTCGTAGAGATGCAGTACCGCCGACATGCCCGCGGCACCGGCTCCGAGCACGACGGTGTTGAGGTGGTAGACCGGGATGGTCTGTCCGGCGATGGTGGTTTCACTGGTCTTGATGCTCATGCATGCTCCGTCGCCCCGGGGGCGCGTTCGTGGCGTGTCTGTGCGCAGTCGGGCTCCCGGCTCAGAGCACGTGGAGGTGGAAGCCGCCGTCGACATCGAGGATCTGGCCGGTGGAGAAGGGCAACGCGCCCGAGGCGCAGGCGGCGACCGCCTTGCCGATGTCGTCCGGCGTGCCCCAGCGCTTGATCGGCGTCAGCCCCTCGCCGATGAGCTTGTCGTATTTCTCCTTCACCACCGCAGTCATGTCAGTGGCGATGATCCCCGGCCGGATCTCGTAGACGTTGATGCCGAACTCGGCCAGACGCGCAGCCCACAGCTTGGTCGCCATGCTCACCGCGGCCTTGGACAGGCAGTACTCGCCGCGTCCGGGCGAGGCGCAGTAGGAGCTGATCGAGGCGATATTGACGATACAGCGGAAAGCGTCGGGGATCTGCTCGCGCAGCTCGATCATCCAATTGGCCACCGCCTGGGTCAGGAAATAGGGCCCCTTGGCGTTGACGCCCATGACGAAATCGTAGGAATCCTCGCCCGCCTCGAGCACGTCTGCGCGGACCTTGGGCGCGACCCCGGCGTTGTTGACCAGGCAGTCGATGCGGCCGAAGGCCTGCTTGACCTGCGCGATCGCCTCGGCGCGCTGATCGGCCTTGGTGATGTCGCAGGCCACGGCGATGGCCTTGCGCCCCAGCGCCTCGATCTCCTGCACCGCGTCGGTGCCCTCGATGATGTCGGCGATGACGATGTCGTAGCCGGCGCCGGCCAACGCCTTGGCGCAGCCGAGCCCGATGCCGCGAGCGGCTCCGGTGACCATGGCGACGGGGTTGCTCATGCGGGAATCTCCTGCTCAGGGTCCGAGACGGAGGCGCAGCGTCCCGCGCCTGAGAGGGGCGTCAAGGAGCAAGCCCGCGGCGGTTTCGCGTGACAGTTGTCACGATGTGCATGCTCCATCCCCACGTCGCTGCACGCTTCCGTGCGGCGCCTGGACTCGCCGGCATGGCCGGTTCCAGCCTGCTCGATCCTCGCGCCCGTGCCGCCGGCAACGCCCACCTCGCCGCCGCCGATCCGGCGCTCGCTGGCGTGCTGGCCGCCAACGCCCCCCTGCGTTTCGCCCGACCGCGCGGAAGCCTGTTCGCCCATCTGTGCCGGGTGATCACCGCGCAGCAGATCTCGGTCGCGGCGGCCGACGCGATCCACGACCGCCTGGTCCGCGCCTGCTCGCGGGTGAACCCCGCGGCGGTCTGTGCGCTTGAACTGCCGGGCCTGCAGCGATGCGGACTGTCGCAGGCGAAGGCGCTCTCCCTGCTCCAGCTCGCCGCCGGCCTGCGCGACGGCCGTCATCGCCTCCACGCTCTCGGCCGGCGCAGCGACGACGAGGTCCGCCGGCGGCTGATCGAAATCCGCGGCATCGGACCATGGTCGGCCGACATGGTACTGGTGTTCCGCCTCCATCGCCCCGATGTCTTACCCACGCTCGACATCGGCTTGCGACGGGCGATGGAACGGCTCTATGGCTTGGATCCGACGGCGTCGCCACGCAACTGGGAACGGCAGGCGCATACGATCGCGCAGCGCTGGCGGCCCTGGCGAACGCTCGCCACCCGCCACCTCTGGGCCTGGAACGACGCCGACGTGAACTACTGAACCAGCAGTGCAACTAGCCCGCATCCCTCATGAGAAATCTGCTGCAAAGCCGTATCGCACCGCCATTACAGGACTTCGCTCGGTCGGCGGATCCTCACGTAGCGCTGCTACGCTCCGGTTCGCCTCGGTCGCGCTGCCCTGTACTGACTGCACGCTACGACTTTTCGCGACGATCCTCATGAGGGATCCGGGCTAGCGCGCCCATTGCGCGACCAGCTCCGGCGCGGCATCGGGCAGGATGCCCAACAATCGGGCCAGATCGAGCACCGTGAAGCGGGACCGGATCTCGTGCGCGTGCGCCAGGGCCGTGGCCAGACGGGCGCTGTCGATGCCCAGGTCTGCCGCGCTCATCGCCGCCCGGGCCCGGCGCAGGCGATCCTGCACCATCGCCGGGCGTGGCACCCGCGCTGCCAGGCGCCGGCGCAGAGCGTCCCACGCCGCGGGATCGGCGAGCTGGGTGCGCGCAGCCGAGATCCGCTCCGCCTTCCCGGCACTGGCGCGGGCCACCATCTCGCCCTGCGCGCCCCAGAAACCGGCATCGCACGGCGGCGGGTCGACAAGCCGCGGCCGCTCCACCGCGAGCACCCGTTCGTAGAGCGCAGCCGCGAGCACCGTGCCGACCCCCACCTGACGCCCGTGCAGATCGTGGTCGATGCCATCGCGCGCGGCCATCATGTCCACGGTGTGGCTGATCAGGTGCTCGCCGCCGGAGGCTGGCGCCGAGGATCCGGCCATGGTCATCGCCGCGCCGGTAAGCAACAGCGCCTCGAACAGGGCCCCGATCGCATCACCCTCGCCATCGGCGATCGACTCGGGACGCTCGCGGTACCGCGGCTCGATATCCGCGATCAGCTCCACCGCCCGGTCGCAGTGGTAATCGTCGAACAGGTGATGGTTGCAGAGCCAGTCGGCGTTGCTCACCCCCTTGGCCAATACGTCGCCGAAACCGGCGCTGGTCAGCCGGGCTGGCGCCGAGGCGAGCACCGGCAGCGCCGCGACCACCGCCTGCGGGGGCCGCGCGCGAATCAGGCTCTTCACCCCAGCGATGGTCGGCGCGACGTTGGCCGAGGCATAGCCGTTCATGCTCGCGGCGGTGGCGAAGACGATATAGGGCCGGTCGCGATCGTGCGCGACCCACTTGGTCAGATCGTTGATCACACCCGAGCCTACCGCCAAGAGCATGTCGACCGGCTCGAGCCGCTCATCGAGCCAGGAGCGCGTGTGGTCGTCGCACACCGGCCCGCCATAGAGCGGATCATCGCCACGGTCGCGCACACAGACCACCTGCACCGCCCAGCCGGCAGCCGCCATCACCGCCGCGGCGGCCTCGCCCGCCACCGAGAGCGTCCGCCGGTCGGCGATCACGGCGATCCGGCGCGCCTCGGTGCATCCAGCGAGCAGCTCGGGCAACCGTGCGATCGCGTCGTCTGCCATCACCACCCGCTGTGGATCGATCGCGTGCGTTCGCCCGCACCCGCAGGCGAAGGTCTGGCCGAAAACCTGATCGAGTTCCATGCCGCACCCACCGTCCCGCTGCTGTCGCGGCGAACAAGCGACGACTGCCACGCGCGGCAGCGCCCGGCTCAGACCAGGACGGCGCGCACCCGCTCGAACTCGCGCTCGATGCCGCCGACCAGATCGTCGACGATCTCTTGCGCCGACTCCTCGCGGTCGATCAGGCCCACGCTCTGGCCGGCCATCAGCGACCCACCCTCGACATCGCCGTCCTGCACCGCCTTGCGCAGCGCCCCCATCCAGAAGTGCTCGACCTCGAGCTGCGCCGCCTCGCGGGTGATCTCGCCGCGGTTGAGCTGCTCGATCAGCCGCAGCTGCAGACGCCCGAACTCGTCGGTACCGCGATTGCGCAGCGCGCGCACCGCGACCACCGGCAGCCGCGAATCGAACTGTGGCGTGGACACCGCCTCGCGCGCCTTGGCGCGGATGAACTTGCGCTTGAAGTCGGGATGGGCGCAGCTCTCCGAGGCCATGGCGAAGCGGGTACCCAGCTGGACGCCGGCCGCACCCATGAGGAACATGTGGGCACTCATCCGCCCGGTGGCGATGCCGCCGCCGGTGAAGATCGGCACCTCGGGAAAGGCGAAGAGCACCTGTTGCAGCAGGATGGTCAGGGTCACGTGCCCGACGTGACCGCCGGCCTCCATGCCCTCGAGGATCAGCCCGTCGGCACCATAATCGAGCATCCGCTTGGCGATCGAAGCGGTCGAGGCGAAGCAGAGCACCTTGGAACCGCAGGCCTTGGCCCGCGCCACCTCGTCACGCCGGGGGAAGGACCCGGCGAAGACCACCACCTCGGGGGCGATCTCGTCGAGCACCGCGACCTGTTCGTGATAGGCCGGCGCGATCGTCACCAGATTGAGGCCGATCGGCTTGTCGGTCAGCGTTCGCGTCTGCGCCACCTGCTGTTTGAGGATGTCCAGCGGCGTATTACCGCCGGCCAGACAGGCGAAGGCCCCGGCATTGGCCACCGCCGCGACCAGATTCGGCTCGCTGACCCAGGTCATGGCCCCGCAGATGATCGGGTAGCGGGTGCCGAGGAACTCACGCCCCCGGGTGAAGAAGCGGTCCGAAATCGCTGCGCTCATGATCCCTCCGCCGCGACGGATCATCCGGCCGCGGTTTCACGGCGGGATTCTCCGGCGCGAGCCCGAGGGGCAAGGGCCGAAGCTGCGCCGCCCGCTCCCGGGTGCGACGGGCATCCGAGGCCACGATCAGCGACCGATCGGAGTGACCCGCAACCGCCGCTCATCGAGCCCCACGCGCACCGCGCCCACGGTAGCGGTGGCCTCCAGCCCCGAGCCCTGCACCTGCACCGCCGGCGCGGCACCGCGCTGCAGGCTCATCACGACCAGGAATTCGCCGGCCGTCGGGTCGGCGCCGGTGATCCGGATGCCTCGGAAGGTCCACTTCTTCTTGCCTTTGCGGTTGCCCCGACCGGGGCCGACCGCCCCTTCGCGCCCGGCGTCCTCACCGACCGTGATCTGCGTCTCCGCCGGCGCGAGCACGGTTCCGACCAGACTCACGCCATCGCGCTCGATGGTGAAGCGTCGACCGTCCACGCTCACCGTGGCAGCGGCGAAATCGGGAATGTGCATGGTCCAGACCTTGCGCCCGCCGCCATCGATCCGGTCGGCCACGGCGAACAGGGCCGGCGCGCCGCAGCGGCCAGAGTAGTCGACGGCGAAGGCGCGCCAGCCACGCCAGCCGGCGTCCACGTACCGCTTCTTTTTCGCCGCTGGGTCCTCGGCCACCTGGTAGAGCGCGTCCATGTCGATGGTCACCGCGCCGCTGCCGGTGTCCGGATCGCCATCACGCCAGGCCACGGCACAACGCGCGCCAGCGTGGATCGGGTCGTCGGGAAGTGTGACCACGTTCTCGAACATCCGCCCGCCGCCGCGGTCGTGCACCGCCTTGGCCGCCCAGGCATGCCCCAGGCCCTGGATCTGGAAGGTGCCGGCCTCGGCCGCATTCCAGCCAGCGCCAGAACCGGCCTTGGCGTAGATCTGGGCCACGATGTCGTCGCCATCGCTCCAGCGATTGCGGAAGGCGTAGAAACCCTTGCCGTCGGCGGCCCACCACTTGGGCAGGATCCCTTCCGGGCTCGCGGCCGGCGTTTCCACCGGGAAGTGGAGGAAGGCGTAGACCAGATCGAGATCGTTTGCCCAGCCGCGGAACAGGCGCGAGATGCCCGGCTCCTCCGCCAGCGCCGCGGGCTCCACGCCACTGCGTTGGAGCCAGAACCACTTGAGCGCCGGAACCCAGGGCTCCGGGCACAGCGGCACGCAGCGGCCGAGGTAGTCGGCGGGGATCGTCCCGCCGCCGCCACCGTAGGTCTGGTTGCGATAGGCCGGCCGCCCCTTGTGCGTTCCCCCGGTGAACACGGTGGTGTGGACATAGCGCGGCGCGAACCACCCCGCGTCTGGCCGGCCGGTCAGATCGTGACCGAACAGCGCGCGGTGGATCGCGGCGTAGCCGAGCAGCGGGCGATGGCACTCGAGGGTGTAGCCCTCGCCCTCGGCCTGGAAACCGCCGTCGCCCATCGAGCCCTGGACATTGAGCGCATTCCAATGCGCCGCCTCCAACGCCAACCGGCGCCGGTCGGGGTCGAGCCCGCCGCTCGCCTCCCAGTAGGCCAGATCCTCGCGATGCAACTCCGCGCGGACCTCGTGGGCGATACTCCGCGCGGCGAGCACCCGTTCCGCCTCGGCCACCTCCACCGCCTCCAATCGCGGAGTGACCAGCATCTTACCCCAGGGGGTCGCATACAGCTCGGTGCTGCGATAGCCGATGAGCAGCGGGTGCAGCCCCGGTTCCAGACGCAGGAAATCGCCGTCCGCGACCGGCACCCCGCTGACCGCCGCGCCGAGGAACTCCTCCTCGCGTGGCCCCGCCGCGAAGCGGACCAGGCGCTCGCGCTCACAGCGGATCACCGTGTGGAACCAGCCGATGCGGAAAAAACTGTCGGTCTTCTCGCCGCCCGGCGGCACGAAACAGGCGGAGAGATCGATCGCCGCGGCCCGCGGCGGATCGCCATCCTGCCATTGGTAGTACGCATCGCGCGCGAGGCGGTGCGCCCGGCGCTCTTGACCCGCGCAGGTCGCCCGCAAGCCCGGAGCGAACGCCCGGCAGGCCGCCTGCAGCCCGCCCATGGCCGCCAGTGGTTGTTCCGGCTCACAGGTCGCCGCCGGCCAGGAACCGAGCATCGACCAGGTCAGCGGAAGCCGACCATCGGCGAAGGCGCTCACCGCCACCTCGGCAGCCGGAGTGTAGTCCGCCAGCGGAGCCACACGCCGGACCTCCAGCCCCGAGGGCGCCGGCGGCTCCGGCCGCGGCCCGGGCTGATCCATCCGCGCGAGCGCGGCCATCCCCGCTCCGGCCCAGATCACCACCATGTAATTGCTGCCCGGCATCAGGTTCACCGCGTTGGACAGCGTCCACGGCCGACGGATGCACTTGTGCGCGATCCAGTCGAGGTACCGCCCGACCTCGGCGCGGAAAGCGGGGTCCCAGGCCTCGCGACAGAGATCATAGGCGCAGGCGACGTACTCTGCGCGATAGCCCCAGACCCGGCCGATGGCCGCCCAGCCGCCGGCGCGCTCGGTCATCTTCGCCCGCACCCCCGCCACCGCCCGGTGGGCGTAGTCGGCCTCGCCGGTGAGCTGGTACATCAGCCCGAGACAAACGGGGTGCTCGCTGTTGCGCATCCGTTCGCAGAGCACCCGGCCCAGCGGAGTCGTCATCCGCTCGCGCAGCCGCGGCAGCTCCGTCGGGCGTAGCAGCATCCGCGGCGGCCCCTGGCGCCACGGCGCCGGCTGCGCCGTGGCGCTCGCGCCCCGCTCCGGCACGATCAACCGCCCCCGCACCGATCCCGAGACCTGCTGCGGGCCCTGCGGCCCCTTGCTGTAGACCCCCTCCCAGCGCCCGGTCAGCCGTCCGTCGACCCGCTGGAGCTCCACGGTGTAGCGCAGCGTCGCCCCGGTGATCCAGGCGTCGCCGCGCACCTCCATCGCCAGCTCCAGCCGCAACCGCCCCGCCTCCGCCGCGAGCGTGCGCAGCACCCCGCGATGCTGGCCCTTGTTGAAACCCAGGGCATGCCCCCAGACATCCTCCCAGCCCGCTCCCGTACCGCGGGCCAACACCGTCAGATCGCGTGGCGACTGCGCCCCCACCGCCTTCCACGGCCACTGCCGCACCCCGTCCGCGAGCACCAGCTCCAGGTGCCCCGCCGGCACCGCGGCACCGCCCGCATCCTCGACCGCCCCCACCGGCGCCGCCGCACACGCGACCACCACCGCCAGCACCATCACGCCACGCCCCATGCTTCCTCCAGACCGCCCTGCGACCGCACCCCGGCCACGGGACCCACGAAATGGTACCACAGCCCCCAGTAAACCGTTGATCCACCCACCCCCGCACACCCGCCAATCCACTTCAGGGCCGCTCAAAGCCCGGCCCCCCGGGAGCGCCGAGCACCAGCTCGGCATGGAAACAGGGGGGCAGAACCTGGGCCCATCATCCATCATCCCGAG
The DNA here is from genome assembly GCA_964612995.1 of uncultured candidatus Brocadiaceae bacterium. Taxonomy (GTDB): domain Bacteria; phylum Planctomycetota; class UBA11346; order UBA11346; family UBA11346; genus SLQH01. The sequence goes on from CAZTGE010000086.1 coordinate 16,022, forward strand.
CTTTGAGCGGCCCTGCAATCCACTTCCGGAGACCTCTTGCATTGCCCCCACCACCCACCATAGTGCCCGCCCACAACGCCAAGGGCCCTTAGCTCAGTTGGCTAGAGCGCATCGTTGACATCGATGAGGTCACTGGTTCGAGTCCAGTAGGGCCCACTCAAAGAGCCGTCCGCCAACGCGGACGGCTTTTGCATGCCATGACCGCTGCGCACCCGACAGTGCCCGCTGGCCCTGGTGGACGCGAACCACTGACCGTAACAGAGGGAAGGGACCGACTCCGTTTTGATGCGGACCGGTGTCGGCGACAGCATGCCATCGCGTTGCAACAACCCGAGGCGGTCGATGAGGACCAGGAGCTGCCTGGTCCGAGTTGGCCCCGCTGATGCACAAAGCCCTCGCCTCCCTTCCCGAGCGCCGAGGAAATCCCGACGAAGAGGGCAGCGCTCCGAAGCAAGGACATGTTACCGGATTGCTGATGGAGGCAGCCAGCCCGGATCCCTCATGAGCAACGTCGCGAAAAGTCGTAGCGTGCTGTCAATGCAGGGCTTCGCGATCGAGGCGAACCGGAGCGTAGCAGCGCTACGTGAGGATCCGCCGACCGAGCGAAGTCCTGTAATGGCGGTGCGATACGGCTTTGCAGCAGTTGTATCGTGAGGAATGCGGGCTAGGGCTTCGATGCCTGCGGAAGAGCGTCTGCAACCTGCCAGAGGAGGCAGCGCGAGGCGCAGGCATGGTATTCCTCCACCAATGCGGCCTGCTGGCCCTGCAAGGCTGCGATCTCATCATCCAGCGCTCGCCTCGAAGCCTGCTGCTGCCTGCTCAAGCGCGGCCCTTTGCCGGGTTCGATGCTGAAACCGGCCACATCCATCGCCAGGCGCTTGAAACTGCGCTCCTTGATCTGCGCATCCACGTCTGCGAGTTCCCTGCGCAAATACGCACAGCGCTTGTGCATACCCTGATCGTGCCAATAGATCCCCCCGAAGCCGAGGCCGAGAACGAACAGGCTGCTGAGCGTGATCCAGAAAACGACACCGCTGCGCATGACCAGCAATATTCCATTGCTCGGGAAAAGTGCGCATGACCATGCACACTTGTAACTACTCAGGGGCTTCGCCCCTACGGTCCTCACTGCGTGAGGACCTACCC
>CAZTGE010000087.1:0-1536 GCA_964612995.1 uncultured candidatus Brocadiaceae bacterium
GGCGCCGACATCGGCGCGGCGCGCGCCGGGGGGGGCGGCGTGGAGGCCGGGTGGGAGGCCCGCCGCGACGCGGTGCTCGTGACCATCAGCGGGGCCTACGCGAACGCGGTGACAGCCGCGGCCACCGCCGGAGCGCGTGACCGCGCCGAAGCCTGGCGCCATCGGCTCCTCGAACGCAGTCGCGCCCGGCAGCGGGTCGGGCGCGCCACGCCTGCCGACCTCGCCGCCGCCGAGGCCGGGCTGGAGCGGGCCCGGCGCGAACGCGCGGCGGCCGTGGCGGCGGCGCGCCAGGCCGAGGGCGACCTCAATGCGGCCATGGGCCGGCCGGCCGACACGCCGGTACGTCTCGCCGGTCTGCCCGCGACTCCTGCCGATCCCGCTCTCGCCGACCTGACACGCCTGCTGCGCACGGCGGCCGAGCGTCAGCCCTTGCTGGCGCAGGCGCTCAGCGAAGTCGCCCGGCGGCGCGCCGAGGCGGCGCGCACGCGCGCCGCCGGACGGCCGCGGGTGGACGCCGAGGCGGTCTACGGCTGGCGCAGCCGCACCCCCGAGGGTGGCACGACGGGCGAGGACGATCTCTGGAGTCTGGGCCTGGGCCTGTCCTGGCCGCTGTTCACCGGCTTCGCCCAATCGCGGCGCGACGAGCGCGATCGCACCCTCGCCGCCCAGGCCGCCGCCGATCACGACGACGCCGTGGTGACGGTGGCGGCGCGCATCTGGCGCGCGTGGTGGCAGGCGCACGCCGCCGGCGCCGCGCTCGAAGCGGCGCGCGCCGAGCACGCGAGCGCCGGTGAAGACCTGCGACGGGTGCGCGGCCAGCTGACCGTCGGGGCCGCCACCGCGACCGAACACCTGGCCGCGCTCGCCGCGCTCGCCGCTGCCGAGGAGCAGGTGACCGCCACGCGCGGCCGCTTGCTGCTGGCCGGGATCCGCGTGCGCGCCGCCGCCGGCCTCGACCCCCGCATCCCGGCCCCAGCCCCTGGAGACGACACCCCGTGAAGACCGTCATCGTCGTGCTGATCCTCGCCCTCATCGGCGCCCTCGTGTGGTGGGCCGCGGCAGACGGCGCGGCCGAAACCGTGGCGCCCACCACCGTGCGCGTGCGCCGGGCCGATCTCGCCACCACCGTGCTGGCCACCGGCGCGGTGCGCCCGCGCACCGGGGCCGAGGTCCGCGTCGGCGCCCGCATCAGCGGTACGGTCCGGGCCCTGCACGCCAATACCGGCGACCGCGTCGAGGCCGGCGCCACCATCGCCGAAATCGACCCGACCGAGCTGGCCGCGACCGTCGACCGCCAGCGAGCCGAACTCGCTTTGGCCGAGAACCGCGCCGCCAGCGCCGCGCAGCTGAATCCCCAGGCGATCGCCCGGGCGCAGGCGGAGGTCGCCCAGCTGCAGGCCAGCGTCGCCCTGCTGGCAAGCGAGGCCGACCGCGACGCGACGCTGCACGACGATGATCTGCTGAGCACCGAAGCGCGCGACCGCGGCGAGGAGCGGCTGGCCGTGGCCCGCGCCCGCCTGGCCGCCGCCGAGGCCG
>CAZTGE010000087.1:1636-17134 GCA_964612995.1 uncultured candidatus Brocadiaceae bacterium
CGAGGCCGAGCGCACCGCGGCCGAGATCGACCGCGCCCGGGCCCAGCTGGCCGAGGCCCGCACGCGCTTGGGCTATGCCACCATCACCGCGCCGATCGACGGGGTGGTCGCCTCGGTGAGCACCCAGCAAGGCGAGACCATCGCCGCCGGCCTGAACGCGCCCACCTTCGTCACCATCATCGACCTCGCGCGCCTGCAGGTCGACGCCTACGTCGACGAGATCGACATCGGCGCCCTGGCCGTCGGCCAGACCGCCACCTTCACCGTCGACGCCTACCCCGGTCACACCTTCACCGGCCGGATCACGGCCATCAACCCCACCGCTGTACTGCGCGACAACGTGGTCAGCTACGTGGTCGAGATCGCCATCGAGCAGCCGGCCGACGACGCCCCCGATACCGGCTCAGATGCCGATGCCGACGATGCGCCGATCCTGCGGCCCGAGATGACAGCCGCGGTGACCATCGCCACCGAGCGTCTGCCCGACGCCCTGGTGCTGCCGGCACGGGCCATCCATCGCCGCGACGGCACCACCGTGGTCCACCGCCTGCAGGATGGCACGCCCCGGGCAGTGCCGGTCACCATCGGCCGCCAGATCGGCGGCGAGGTCCAACTCCTCGATGGGGTCGCCGCTGGCGACACCGTCCTCCTCGATCCCCCGCAGAACCGAGACACGCCATGATCGAACTCAGCCACATCACCAAGACCTACGGATCGGGAGCGACGGCGACGCCGGTGCTCACCGATGTCGGCTTCACCGTCGCCGCCGGCGAATACGTCGCCATCATGGGCGGCTCGGGCACCGGCAAGAGCACTTTGATGAACCTGCTCGGCCTGCTGGACCGGCCCAGCGGCGGCTCCTACCGGCTCGAGGGCACCGAGGCGGCCGGCCTCGACGACCGCGCCCGGTCGCGACTGCGCAACCGGCTCCTCGGCTTCGTGTTCCAGCAGTTCCATCTGCTGCCGGGCATCGACGCCGCGCGCAACGTGCAGCTGCCCTTGCTCTATGCCGAGCGCTACCCGGCCGATGCCGCGGAACGCACCCGCGCCGCCCTGGCCACCGTCGGCCTGGGCGATCGCATGCACCACCGGCCGAATCAGCTCTCCGGTGGCCAGCAGCAGCGGGTGGCCATCGCCCGCGCCCTGATCGCCGATCCCGAGCTGATCCTCGCCGACGAGCCCACCGGCAACCTCGACCGCCGCAGCGGGCTCGAGATCCTGGCCCTGTTCCAGTCGCTCCACGCCCAGGGCCGCACCCTGGTGCTGGTGACCCACGATCAGGCGGTGGCCGAACACGCCAGCCGCATCCTCACCGTCGCCGACGGCGGTATCGCCGAGGACCGGGCCAATCCGCAGCCGCGCGACGCCGCCGCCGAGCTGGCCGCGCTGCCCGAACCCACGACCGACCGGGAGGTGGCCTCATGAAGCTCCTGCGTATCGCCGCCGACGGCCTGTACACCCTCGCCATGCATCCGCTGCGCAGCGGCCTGATGACCCTGGGCACGGTGGTCGGCGTCGCGGCGCTGATCGTGGTCATGGCCCTGGGAGCGGGTACGCAGCGCAAGCTGCACCAGCGTCTGCAGAACTTCGGTCCCGACGCGATCATGATCCCCGCCGGCGGCGGCAAGCGCCCCGGTCCGGACATGAACACCACCACCCTCACCCTGGCCGACGCCGAGGCCATCCGCAGCCAGGTTCCCGACCTGGCCCTGGTCAGCCCCATGGCCTGGCATTACGGCATGCCGCTCAAGCACGACGACCGGCAGCACCAGGCCTTCCTGTGGGGCGTCGAGCCCGACTGGCATCAAGCCTTCAGCTGGTATCCGGCCAGCGGCCGTGGCATCACCGCGGGCGACGTCGCCGCCCAGGCCCGGGTCTGCGTCCTCGGTGCGAGCGTCGCCCGTGAGCTGTTCGGGCAGGCCGATCCCATCGGCCGCTCGCTCCAGGCCAACAACGTCCGCCTGGAGGTGGTCGGCGTGCTCGAAGAGCGCGGCGCCAGCCCCATGGGCGGCGACTGGGACGACCGCCTGCTGGTGCCGATCACCACCGCCATGCGGCGCATCCTCAACGTCGACCACCTCGGCGTGATCCGCGTGCTGGTCGACGACCCCGCCCAACTCGAGGCGAAGAGCCGGGCGATCCGCGACCTGTTGCGCACCCGCCACCGCATCACCCCGCCGCAGGAGGACGACTTCCGTATCGTCAGCGCGGCGGTGATCGCCCGCTTCGCCGGCAAGCAGAGCGGCACCCTGCAGCTGCTCCTGACCGTGTTGGCCGCGGTCAGCCTGCTGGTCGGCGGCGTGGTGCAGATGAGCGTGCTGTTGGTGGCGGTGAGCGAACGCACCAACGAGGTCGGCCTGCGCCGTGCCGTCGGCGCCTCAGAGGGCGACATCTTCCGCCAGTTCCTGGTCGAATCGGTGGCCGTGGCCCTCGTGGGTCTGGTCGTGGGTCTGGTTCTCGGCCACGCCCTGTGCCTGCTCCTGCCGCGCGTCCTGCCCATGCCGCTGGTGCCCGGCTGGCCACCGGTGCTCATCGCCGTGGCCGCCGCTCTGGCGGTGGGGCTGGTCTTCGGCCTGCAGCCGGCGCGGCGGGCCGCCCGTCTCGACCCGGTGTCGGCGCTGCGATGAGCCCCTGGCGTCTCGCCGGCCTGTCTGCCGCGCTGCTCGCGCACCACCGCCTGCGCACCGCCCTCAGCGTGCTGGGGGTGGGCCTGGGCGTGGCGGCGGTGATCGTCACCGCCGCCATCGGCCGCGGCGCCGAGGCCGAGATGGTGGCACGGGTGCGCGCCATGGGCACCGATCTGATCGCGGTCAACGCCGGTCAGACCCGGGTCATCGCCGGTCGGGCGCGGCAGATGAGCACCGTCACCACCCTCAGCGCCGCCGATGCCGAGGCCATCGCCGAATTGCCGTCGGTGGCCGAGGCCGCCGCCGCCCTCAACCGCAAGACGACCCTGCACTGGGGCGGCACCACCGCCACCACCACCGTGGTCGGCGCCGGGGCCAGCATCGCCGTGGTGCGCGACCTGCGCCTCGCCGCCGGCCGGTTCCACAATCAGGCCGATGCCCGGCTGCGCGCGCGGGTGGCGGTGCTCGGGCCGACGGTGGTCGCCAACCTGTTCGGCGGCGCCGATCCCTTCGGCCGCAGCGTGCGTATCGGTCGGGTCCCGTTCACGGTGATCGGCGTCACCGCGCCCAAGGGGGTCGATGCCGGTGGTGTCGATCAAGACGATCAGGTCTACATCCCCCTGAGCACGGCCATGCGCCGCGTCGCCAACGTCGATCACGTCGATGCCATCTACGCCCAGATCCGCGGCGAGGAGCGCATGGCCGAGGCCGAAACCGCCATCGCCGCCCTGCTGCGTGAGCGGCACCGTCTGCGCGGCCGGCCCGACGATTTCACCGTGCAGAACCAGGCGAGCCTGCTGGCGCACCAGCGCGAGACCGCCGCCGCCACCACCCTGCTCACCGCCGGTGTCGCCGCCATCGCCCTGATGGTGGGCGGCGTCGGCATCCTGGCGGTGATGCTGCTCGCGGTGCGCGAGCGCACCCATGAAATCGGCCTGCGTCGGGCCCTCGGCGCCAGCCGCGCCGCGGTGCGCTGGCAGTTCCTGCTCGAAGCCACCGGCCTGAGCCTGACCGGCGGCGTGACCGGGCTCGCCCTCGGCATCGCCGGCATTCTCGCGGCACGCGCCCTCACGACCTGGCGTCCACCGCTGCCGTGGGACTACGCCGTGGCCGGAGTGCTGATCACCCTGGCCCTCGGCGTACTCGCCGGCGCCTGGCCCGCCACCAGAGCGGCCCGGCTCGACCCCGTCGTCGCCCTGCAGGGGTGAGGACCGATCCCAGACCTCCCCGTCGAGGGGGGCACGAAGAAGGAGCTCATGGTCATTGCAAGGAAGGCCTCCACCCACAACCCATCCATGGGCCGGGTGTCGAGGAGAAGCATCCGCTCAGAAACCAATGGGATCAACCCCCATCGCAGACCCCAAGGTGGTGTCGGCGGTCTCGTAACGACACAGCGGGTTCGGCTGTGTTCATCTTGTAGTCAGTTTACCTGGCATATTGGTACAACACTCACACTCCAATATCTCACGGGAGAGATCTCATGATCCGCACCATACTCATCACCATGACCGGTCTTGCCGCCCTGGCCGCGGCCGAAGGAGGCTGCGGTGGCCACGGCCACGGCCACGGCTGCCACGGCAAGCCCACCCCCGAGCAGAAGGCCGAGCAGAAGGCCGAGCACAAGGCCGAGCACAAGGCCGAGCACAAGGCCAAGGCCTTCGCCCGCTTTGACGCCGACCAGGACGGCGCCATCACCCTCCAGGAGTTCGTGAAGTTCCCCGAGCAATCGCAGCCCGAGGGCGTCGGCGAGGACATGATCAAGTTCGCCAAAGCCATGCGCGAGCGCCGCGTCGCCATGCACAAGGCCGTGTTCCCCCTGGCCGACGCCGATGGCGACGGGAAGCTGACCAAGGAGGAATTCGATACCTGCCGCAGTCACACCCAAAAGCTGTCCTTCGCCGAGGCCGACGCAGATGGCGACGGAGCGGTCACCATGAAGGAGCTCAAGGCCTTCCTGCCGGCGCCGCCGCCCCAGCCCGCCGGTCGGGGCTGCGGCAAGCACGCCGAGGGCAAGGAATGCGGCAAGCACGCCGAAGGCAAGGGCTGCGGCAAGCACGCCGAGGGCAAGGAATGCGGCAAGCACGCCGAAGGCAAGGGCTGCGGCAAGCGCGTTGAGGGCAAGGGCTGCGGCAAGCGCGTTGAGGGCAAGGGCAGCGGCAAGCACGCCGAGGGCAAGCACGCTGAGGGCAAGGGCAGCGGCAAGCACGCCGAGGGCAAGGAATGCGGCAAGCACGCCGAGGGCAAGGAATGCGGCAAGCACGCCGAAGGCAAGGCCTGCGGCAAGCACGCCGAGGGCAGGGCCTGCGGCAAACACGCCAAGGGCAAGGGCTGCGGCAAGCACCGTCCGGCCGACGCCTTCCAGCGCGCCGACACCGACCAGGACGGCAAGCTCAGCCCCGAGGAGTGGGAGAGCATCCGACCTTTCGCGCACCACGGTCGCCACTGCGGCAAGTGCGGCGAGAGCGGCAAGATCGAAGCCGAAGGCTGACCTCGCCCTGACCATGTGGCTACTTGTGGTCGAGGACCGAGAAGCAACAGGTCGCCGATATCGCCCACGAGCTGCGCACCCCCCTGACGAGCATGGCCGCAGACATCGGCTTCGCCCGCGCCCGACGGCCGGAGCTCGAGGAACTGAGCTTCAGCGAGCTCGCGGTCGAGGCCTGGGAGCCGCTGGCGGTGCGGGCCAGGGCCGCCGGTCAGGAGCTGGTCCTGGGCTGTGAGGCGGCCGACGGCCTGGCCGGGGATCCCGCCCTGTGCGCCATCCTGTGCACCAACCTGCTCGCCAACGCGGTCGCCCATGGCGCCGCCGGCCCGGTGCGGGTGCGAGCCGCGCAATCGGAGGACGGCTGCCGCATCGAGTTCTCGAACCCCGTGGACACCCAGGCCGCCGGCGACCGCGACCACCTCTTCCATCCCTTCGTACGCGAAGACTCGGCCCGCGGCGACCTGGGCGAGCACTCCGGCCTCGGCCTGGCCCTGGTCCGCCGCATCACCGAAGTCCACGGCGCCACCGCGAAGGCCCACGTGGCGAAGGATCGCTTCACGGTGGTCCTGACCTGGCCGACCTGACTGCTCTTACCCCCGCAACATGGACGCCGGAATAAGGTGGTTTCGACGGACGTGGGGCCTATCGATAAAGTAACTACTCAGACCCATCGGGCATGAGTGGTTGCCAGCCGTATGTGGGGCCCCATCGCACCCGATGGAAGTCACCGGTATGCAGGAAACCCGGATGACGTCACCGCCAGATTCCGCACAAGAAGGCCAAGCGTACTGACCATCCGCTGGCGCTTGTCACCCCACGCGGCCGAAGGCAGGACACAAGACGAGTGACGGCGCCCTCTGGAGGACGAAGTGTACGACGACCCCTATCAGCAGCACGGAAGCACCGAACGGGGTCGGTTCAGCTGATCCACGAGCGCCGGATGCTGCGCAGGCTGAGCGTGAAGAGGATGGCGCAGGCCGCCGCGAGCGCGCCGAAGTCGAGCAGGGGGGGCAGGGTCGACCCACCATGGATCGAACCGTGCAGCAGGTCGGCGCCGTAGGTCAGCGGCAGGGCGTAGGACAGCGGTCGGAGCCAGAGCGGCAGCTGCTCGAGCGGGAAGAACAGTCCGCAGAGGAAGAGCATGGGGAAGCGGAAGAAGTTGGAGAAGGTCTGGGCCTCGAAAACCTCGCTGACCGCGACGGCGATGAACAGGCCGAGGAAGGTCGAGCTGATGGCGATGAGTACGATCGCCGGCACCAGAATCGCCCAGTCGATGCCCGAGAGATCCATCAGCAAGCTCGCCATCACCACCGGCACGAAGGCGTTGGCGATGCCGAAGATGACCGCACCGCCGGTCTTGGCCAGCATCAGCAGTTCCAGCGGGATCGGCGCCAGCAGCAGGCGCTCGAAGGAGCGGCCCTTCTTCTCGAAGGTGACGGTGACCGCCAACAGGCTGGTGGTGCCGAAGAGGACCGACACCGCGATCACCCCCGGCAGCAGGGCCGGCAGGCTGTCCAGGCCCGAGCCCGAGCGGATGAAGAACATGCCCGTCCAGGCCAGCGGAAAGATCAGGCCCCAGCTGATGTTGGGTGGCTTGAGGTAATAGGAGCGGAAATCCTTGGCCAGGATGTTCCAGAACGCGATCCAGGCCTTCATCGTCCGCCTCCCTTGCCGCGCTTCTCCTGTTCCCGCTGCATCGCGCCGGCTCCGATGCCGGTGATCTCGACGAAGACCTCCTCCAGCGACGGCCGTAGTTTTCGGACCTCGCACACCTCAGCGCCGCGGTCCTCGAGCAACCGTACCAGCGGACCGACGCGGACCGGCTCCGACGATTCCACGCGCAGCCCATCATCAGCGACCGCCTGACAGCGCAGGTCCGGCCATGCGCCGGCGATCACCGCGCACAGGTCGCCCACCCCGCCGGATACGGTGACGTGTACCGCGTGACGGCCGTCGGTGCCGCGCATCAATTCCTCGACCGTGTCGGTACGGACGATCCGCCCGCGGACGATGAAGGCGATGCGCCGACACAGCCGTTCGGCCTCCTCGATATAGTGGGTGGTCAGGAACACGGTGGTCCCGGCGGCGTTGAGCCCGGCGATGAGCTGGCGGATCTGCCGGGCGCTGGCCACGTCGATGCCGGTGGTCGGCTCGTCGAGGATCAACAGCGGCGGGCGGTGCATGATGCCGGCGGCGATGGTCAGGCGGCGCTTCATGCCCTTGGAATAACCGCCGAAGCGGCGCCCGGCCGCCTCGCCCAGGCCGACCCGCTCGAGCAGTTCGTGCGCGCGTCGCTCCCGCTCCCGGCGGCGCATGCCGTACAGGGCGCCGCAGAAGCTCAGGTTCTCCAGGCCGGTCAGCTCGGGATAGAGGTTGCTCTCGTCGCAGACGACCCCCAGGAGGTCCTGGGCCGCCTTGGGATTGCGCGTGCAGTCCCGGCCGGCGATGCAGATCGTCCCGGCGTCGGGCCGGGCCAGCCCGATGAGCAGGTTGATCGTCGTGCTCTTGCCTGCGCCATTGGGACCGAGGAAGCCGAACAGCTCGCCGGCCTGCACCTCGATATCGATCCCGGCCACCGCCTGCACCGCATCGAAGCGCTTGGTCAGGCCGCGCGCGTCGATGGCCGGGCAGCCCTGGTCGGGAGTCATCCCACCTCCGTTTTCGCGAAACGCAGCCAGATGCCGAGGCCGGCATTCGGGTCGTCCGCGCTCAGGCCACCTTCGCCGAGCACCTCGCAGGCGGCAAGCCCCGCCTCGTCGGCGAGCCGGCCGAAGGTCTCGGGGCTACGCGCCTCGGCGAAGGCCCGGACCTCATCAGGACTCCTGGCCGAGGCGCGGCGACGGCGGATGAACTCCCGCCTGGCCCAGGCCGGATAGGCGCTGCCCAGGCCACCGCCGATCATCGCCCGACCGCCCGGCCGCAGGATGCGCCAGACCTCCCGCAGGCCCTGGGCTCGGTCGGACCAGAAATAGAACGACCCCCGGCTGACGACCACATCGACCGACCCCTCCGCCAGGGGTATCGCCTCCGCCGGGGCGATGACCACGACCACCCGCGCTGCAACCCCACGCCGACGCGCGGCCGCGAGCGCCTGCCCTGCGGTGTCCGCGTTCGGATCGACCAGCACCAGCGTGGCATCGCGGAGCCGATCGAGCAGCGCGAAACCGAGGCCTCCCGCGCCGGAGCCCAGGTCGACCCAGACCCGCCCACTCCCATCGCCGCAGTAGGCGATCACATCGTGGGCAACGCTCGGAAAATGATCGGGCAGGGCGGCGGCGGCCGTCATACGCCCGGGCACTGATGGCCGCCGGCGTCACCGTGACAGGCGCGGATCTGATCCGGCGAGCAGTCCCCCGGTCGGCCCTGGAGGCGTTCGGGATGCTGGCAGCCCCCGCTCCCGGCGCAGGCGTGGTCACCCGCGTCCCCGTGGCAGGCGCGGATCTGCTCGGGCGAGCAGTCCTGGGGCTCGCCGCTCAGGTTTTCCGGCTTCTGGCAACCTTCCGGCTGTTCCTTGCTGCACATTGCATGTCTCCTGCGATGTCGGTGCCGGCCCCGCAGGTCGGGTCCAGCAGGTTGTCGATCTCCCCGCGCCATCTGGCGAGGGTGTCCTCGTTCAAGCGATAGTGGACGAAGGCGCCGCGTCTGGCGTCGACGACCAGCCCGGCATCGCGCATGATCCGCAGGTGCTGCGAGACCGCGCCCTGGGTCACATCCAGCCGCCGGGCGAGCGCATTCACGCACAACGCCCGACCCTTGAGGAGCTGCACGATGCGCACCCGGGTATCGACCGAGAGCACCTTGAGCAGCCGGGCCAGGGGTTTGGCGTCCATTGTCATAGCATGCGCTAATATACTAACGCGCGACGGGTTGCCAACCCTTCCATCCGGTGGGCAGGGGCGTCGTCAGGGGGAATGGGGGAATAGGGTTGCGCGATCGGACACGCAACGACATGAGAACAGAACCTACTGAGCGGCAGACGCTTGCGGGGTCAGAAACGGCGTTGGACCTGCGTCCCCATCGTCTAGCCCGGATCCCTCATGGGGGATCGTCGCGAAAAGACGTAGCGTGCTGTCAGTACAGGGCTTCGCGACCGAGGTGGACCGGAGCGTAGCAGCGCTACGTGAGGATCCGCCGACCGAGCGAAGTCCTGTAATGGCAGTGCGATACGTCTTTGCAGCAGATTCCCCATGAGGGATGCGGGCTAGATCCCTATAGCCTTGACGGCGCCCCTCCGAGGGCGCGCTCGGCTGACCAGCGCGTACAGGCAGGGCATGAAGAACAGCGCAGCCACGGCCTCGGTAGCCAGGCCACCGATGGCCCCGATGGCCATGGGCTGGAGCATGTCCGCGCCCTCTCCCAGGTTCAGGGCCAGGGGCGTGAAGCCGATCATCGTGGTGATCGTGGTCATCAGCCGCGGGCGGAGGCGGATGGTCGCGGCCTGGAGGATGGCCTCGCGGCCGGACGCGCCCTGTCGCACCTGGAGTTCCTCGGCGAAGGTCATCAGCAGCACGCCGTCGTTGACGGTCAGCGCGACGACCACCAGGATGCCGATCAGGACGGTCGCCCCGAAGGCCAGGCCGGAAAGGTACAGACCGAACACCAGCCCGGTCAGGCAGAACGGGACGCTGCCCAGGATCAGGGCCGGGAGTTTGACGCTGTTGAACTGCACCGTCAGCACGATGAAGGCGAAGAACAGGGCGAAGGCGACGACGGCGATGACGGCCCGGCGCATGTCGGCCATCAATTCGACCTGTCCCCCGAAGCCGAACTCGTACCCCGCCGGACGCTCGAGGCCATCGAGCGCCGGGCGCAATGCGGCCATGGCGGTGGCCAGATCGACGTCGGCGGTGCTCGCCTCCACCGTGACCTGCTTGACCTGATTCCGGCGAACGACCTCCACCGGACCGACGGCTTCGCGGACGTTGGCCACGTCCCGGACCCGGATGGCAGCGCCACCGCCGCCCGCGACGACCAGGTTCGCGACATCCTGGCGCGAGGTGAAGCCGCTGGCGGGGACCAGCACCCGCAGATCGTGATATTCCCCGGCCTCGCGATAGCGGCTGACCACCGCACCGGTGATCAGCGAGTGCAGGGTACCGGAGATGTCGGCGACGGAGACGCCCGCCTCGGCCGCCTTGGTGCGGTCCACCCGGACCTGGAACTCGGGTTTGGCGATGTCCACCGACACGGAGATGTTCCGGAACTGGCCAAGCCCTTCCATCGTCTCGGCGGTGCGCCGGGCCAGGTCGTCGAGGACGTCCATGTCCTGGCCACGAACCTCGACGAGCACGTCGGCGGCGCGCAGCCCCTTGATCCCCTTGATGGGCATCTGGCGGGCCATGACCTTTCCGCCGGGAGCGGGCACCTTGCCGACAATGGGCCGCAGCCGCGCCACGTATGCGGTGGTGCTTATATCCCGGCTTGCCTTGGGGACGAGTTGGATATCGACCTGGCCCTCGTTGGCGACTTCGTAGGTGGTCAGCCCGCGGACCATGCCGCCAGCGATGGTGAAGGTACTCTCGATGCGCGGGTCGCCGGCGATGCGCCGTTCGATCCGCCGCAGGACGCGGTCGGTTTCCTCGACCGAAGTGCCGGTGGGCATGCGGACCTTGACCATGATGCGTCCGTCATCGACGGGGGGCAGGAACCCCCCGCCGACGCCGCCCGCCATCCAGATCGCCAACCCCAGGACGGCCACGAAGGCCGCGGCCACAGCCCAGCGACCACGCAGGGCGAGATCGAGCAGCCGGCCGTAGCCGTCGGTGACCCGGGCGAAGAACCGCTCGAAGCGGGTGGCCTCGCGGCCCCGGTCCGTCCTGCCGAACAGGAGGGTCGTCAACATCGGCGTCAGCGTGATCGCCACGGTGAGGCTGACGATCACGATACCGGCGATGACGAGGATCAGCTCGCGGAACAGGAGGCTGGTCAGTCCGGGGACCAGCAGGAAGGGGACGAACAGGGCCAGGAACGAGACAGTGGCGGCGACGATGGCCGGGCCGACCTCGACGGTACCGGTGACCGCCTGTTCGTCGATGGCCCGGTCGGGAGCCTCGTGCCGCAGGCGGCTGATGTTCTCGATCACGACGATCGAGTTGTCCAGCACCACGCCGATGGCGACGACCAGGCCGCCGAGCGAAAAGATGTTCAGGGAGAATCCGGCGAGTTTCATCAGACCGAAGTTGATGATCAGGGTCAGCGGCAGGACCGTGGCCATCACCAGCACTTGGCGGATGCTGCCGAGAAAGAGGTAGACCACGACCACCAGCAGGACGAACGCCCCGATGGCCGCGTCGCGGACGCCTGCCACCGCCTGATCCACGTACTCGGCCTGGTTCTCCACATAGCCGGTTTCGAGCCCCGCCGGCAGCGTTGATTCCAGTTCGTCCAGCCGTCGCTGCACGGCCCGGGCGACCTCGACGGTGTTGGCATGGGCCTCCTTGAGCACCGAAAGCTTCACGGCCGGCTGGCCGTTGAAGCGCGTGATGACCCGTACGTCTTCGTGCGCATCGACGACCCTGGCGATGTCCCGCAGATGGAGCTTGTCGCCGCCGCGCCGGTCGATGACCAGCGAGCGGATCTGCTCCAGATCGTCGAACTCGCCCAGGGTGCGGGCGATAATCTCGCGCTTGCCGATGGTGACGCGCCCGCCGGTCTGCTCGACGTTCTCTGCGGCCAGCCGCTGCATCACCGTCTGGAGCGGAACTCCATGCTTCTCCAGCAGCAAGGGATCGAGCAAGATGCGAATTTCCCGTTCCAGCCCGCCGACGACCTCCGTGCCCGCCACGCCGCGCACCGCCAGGATGCGATCCTGCAACCAGGTGTCGGCCCATTCACGCAGCTCCACCGGCCCCCAGCGGTCCGAGCGGAGCGTCAGTTGCATCACCGGCAGTTGCGACGGGTCGGCCTTGAAGACATACGGCGGTTCGATGTCCTCGGGAAGATCCTGCTCGGCGCGGGTCAGGGCGGCCAGCACGTCCTGGAACGCCACATCCACATCGGCGCCCCGTAGGCGCAGTTCACGTCCAGTGCATAGACGCCCTCGCGACAGGTCGATTCCAGCTCGTCGAGATGGTCGACCGTGGCCATCAACCGTTCCAGCGGGTCGGCGATGTCCTTGTCGATCTCTTCCGCCGTCGCGCCGGGCCAGCGGATGTGGACCTTCACCAGCGGATAGGTCACCTCCGGCAGGTAATCGACGGGCAAGTTCGCCAGGCCGTACAGGCCGAGCACCACCAGCGCCAGGGCGATGGCGCCGGTGGCCAGACGTCGGTGGACGGAGTATTGCGTGAGTTTCATCGCTCATCCACCGCATCTGCCGGGGATGTGCCGGACTGGGGTGGCGTGTCTGCCGACGACGTCCCGCTGCCGGCACCCTTGGAGCCGACCACGCGGACGCTCTGACCGTCGCGCAGCGCCGCTTGGCCGGCGACGACGAGGCGTTGTCCCGCCGCGAGACCGCTCTGGGCCTGGACCGTCCCGTCCTGCTCGATCCCGACCGTGATCGTTCGCCGGTGCGCCTTGCCGTCGTCGACCACGAAGACATAGCGCTCGCCGGACGGCGCGGTCAGCACGGCTGCGGCCGGCACCAGCACGGCATCATCGGTCCGCTCCAGTACGAGCTGCAGCCGGGCGAACATGTGCGGGACGATCCCTGCCGGATCGGTCAGTTCGGCTTCGACCGTGCGGGTGCGCATCGCCCGGTCCAACTGCGGATATACGCGCGTGATCCTGGCATCGATGCTACGACCGGGGAGGGCGTCGAAGGTGGCCCGCAGGCGCAAGCCCGGCCGGACGCCGGCGGCCTGTGCCTCGGGCACCGAGCAGCGGATGACCAGGGAATCCGGGGCATACAGCTCCACCAGCGGACTGCGCGGCATGGCCAGATCACCGGGGCGGACGTGCACGGCGGTGATCACACCATCGAACGGTGCTCTCAGCACGGATTCGGACAGGTGCGCCCTGGACAGGGCCAGACGGGCGGCCGCCTCCGCCACCGCCGACTCCTGCACGGCGATCTCGGTTGCGGTCGGCCCGGCCTCGAGCATGCTCAGCGCCTGCCGGGCGGTGGCCAACTCGGCCTGGGCTACCTCCTGGCGCGTGCGGGTCCGATCGACCAGCTCCTGGGTGGTCAGATCCTCGGTGGCGAGTTGCGTCTCGCGCTTGTGGTCGGTGCGTGCCTCGAGCACGGTCGCCTGCCATTTGCGCACCTGGGCCGCAGCCCGGGCCCGCTCCTCGGACCGGGCGCCGGCCCGCAGGTCGGCGAGTCGTGCGCGAGCGACCGCCAGCGCCGCCTCCTGGGCCTGAACCTCGGCCCGAAGGACCTCACGATCGAGTTCGACGAGTCGCTCACCGAGCTCCGGCCCCTCGCCGTCGTCCCCCGGCCCCTCGACCGCGTCGCCTTCACGCCACGGACAATAGGTGACCAGCCCCTCCTTGATCGAGGCGATCACGACCACATTGGTGGCAACGACTTCCCCGCTGAGTTCCAGGCTGTCGACGATCCGGCCGCGTCGCACCGGCTGGACCTCGACCTGAAGAGACCCGGACTTCTTGCTCTGCTTGTTCTGCCCGGACCGGTCGACGGCCGTGGTCGAAGGATCTTCGCCCCGCACCTTCTCCGGGTCTTTGCCCAGCATGTCCTCGGCCACCCACCACCCGAGGGCGGCGACGGTGGCGAGGATCAGCGTGACGGCGAGGATTTTCACGGACTTCACGGTGTGATATCTCCAGAGATGAAATTCGCGGAGGCTGTCCGCGGATCACGTCAGACCTTGATCGGCACGTAGACACGGGCGAACAGGATGCGAGCGATGGGCGCTACATCCCTCACCTCTTATGCTCCGGGCCGATCCCCACGCGCTCGATCAGGCCGGCGGGGCCGCCCGCCGGCTCCGGATGCTGGAGCCCGTGGCAGCTCCCGCGCAGGCGGTGCAGGCCCCAGGCGTCGAGAACGGCCAGGTTGACAGCTAGCCCGCATCCCTCATGGAAGATCGTCGCGAAAAGTCGTAGCGTGCTGTCAGTACAGGGCTTCGCGACCGAGGCGGACCGGAGCATAGCAGCGCTATGTGAGGATCCGCCGACCGAGCGAAGTCCTGGAATGGCAGTGCGACACGGCTTTGCAGCAGATTTCCCGTGAGGGATGCGGGCTAGCGAGAGGCCGAACAGGACAGGCGGGATGTCTCGCCACATGATCAGGGCCCTCCAGAGTCGAGCAGAGAGCGGTAGCAGGTGATCAGCAAGCCCTGCGGCTGGCCGGCCAGGAGGGTGAGGGTGTCGTCACCCGCGGTGGTGCGAGTGCCGTCACCCACGATGCGCGGCGTCGGCGTCTGGAGCCGAGGCGAACGCAGGAGGTCGCCCGCGAGCCACCAGCCACCGAACAGGCCGAGAAGCTACAGGGCCGCGGCGGCCAGACGCAGGCCCGGCGTCAGGGGTTCCCACCAGCGCCGCACCGGCGAGGCCTGCCGCCGCCGGGCGAGTTCCGGTGTGGCGACGGCCACAATGCGCGGGGCCAGCTCCTCTGGCGAAGGCGGGGGCGGCGGGGCCTCCAGGGCGACCCCGGAGAGCGGGTCGAGGGCCGCGAGCCGCTCCCGGCAGGCGGGGCAGACGGCGAGGTGGTCGGCCGGGGCCGTGCGTCCGCAGGGCGGCAGCAGATCGCCGTCGGCCAGAGCGGTGGCGAGACGGTCGAGATCGGAGCAGGTCGTCATGGTCGGCGCCTCCGGCTACCTATATGAACGCGGCCGGAGGCGCCATCCCCCCTCCCATCCGAAGCGGAGCGTTTGTGTCCGCGATGCGGGTTGCCATTGGAGCCGTTCGGAGATCCGGAGGTGTCAACCCGCTACGGGATCGCCATCGTGGTGCGCAAGGTGGTGACGTCCAAGGAACGGCTGCGCTGTCGGTGTGATTCCGGCTGCGTGCCGGGGATTGTGACCGCACCGGCGAACCTACGAACCCCGAACCCAGGACGCTCTGAAGCGCCGGGACGAATCCGGCAAGGAGTAAGCGAAGCGCCAGGGCAAATCTGGCAAGGAGTCGACGGTGAAAGTCCGTTACACGGTAAAGAATAGCGATCAGCCGTGCCCCCGAGTCATGGCTGCAGGTGGGCAACCATCTGTGGCAAGCGTTGACAGGGGTGTAGGCAGGCTCGATATTGAGTTCCGAAATCAACGTCGAGGGTGCCGACCTTGTGCTTACAGGGGGAAGGCAGCACGAGGACGCGCGTTATCGCGAGTGCGTCACCGGCCCTCCGGAGTCCAAGACCCGAAGCATGTCTATATTCCATTCCCCTGGAAAAGTGCGCATGACCATGCGCACTTGTAACTGCTCAGACCTTCCTGAAGTTCTTTCTACAATTACCACAGAGGACACAGAGAACACGGAGAGATGAAG
>CAZTGE010000088.1:0-17085 GCA_964612995.1 uncultured candidatus Brocadiaceae bacterium
CCGCCGAGGCTTCCTGAGGCGTGTCAGGCGAGCTGCAGGGCCAGGATCAGCGCCAGGCTGACCGGCGCGAGCAGCGAACTCACGGCCACCGCGGCGGCGATCAGGCGCTCCTCGCCACCGAGGCTGGTGGTGATCGGCACCGCGCCGACCGCCGTCGGGCAGCCGAAGAGCACCACCATCGCCGCGGTCATCACCGGATCGAAGCCGAGGGCCACCGCGAGGCCCAACGCCGCGAGCGGGAACAGCAGCAGCCTGGCGGCGACCACCCCGCCGAGCGCGCGCAGATCGGCACACACCCCGCGTAACTCGATCGCAGCCCCGGTGGCCAACAGAGCCAGCGGGATCGCCCCGGCGCCGAGCAGGTCGAGCGAGCGACCGACCATGCCGCCACCGAACAGGCCGGGCCACAGCAAGGCGATAGCGGTACCGGCGATGGTGCTGATCAGGATCGGATTGCGTGCCAGCGAGCCGAAGACCACGCCCGGGCCGCCATGCCGACGCTCGCGCTGCGGCAGCATCACACCCAGCACCGCGAGCACGTGGATCACCGGGATCTGTGTGGCCATGTACAACAGGTAGCGCTCGGCCAGCGCGCCACCGGCGAACAACTCCGATGCGCCGAGCTGGACCACGACCGGCAAGCCCACCAGTGCACCGTTGAAGCGCAGGCCGGCGGTCACCGCACTGCCCTGACGCTCCGGGCTCATCCGCAGCGTGGCCATGTACAAAGCGGCGAAGCCGACCAGCAGCAGGCCCCAGCCGGCCAGCATCGCGACCGGCTCGAGCTCCAGCGCCATTTCTCCGCCGCCGAGCTTGCGCAGCAGCAGCGCCGGCAGCAGGACCAGGAACACCAGCCGCCCCAGCCCGCGCCGCAGGCCGGCGTCGATCACCCCGCTGCGGCCGAGGCCGTAGCCTAGTGCCAGCAGCGCGAGCACCGGCGCGAGCACGATGACCAGGTGGCCGACGCGGCAGAGGAACTCCTGCATCGCCGCATGCCACCGGTGCCGCGGCGAGAAGTCAATCGCCGTCCCGTCGACCACTGCCGGGCGCGTGCAGAGCTCGGAATGCTGGTGACGCGACACGGGGCCATCGGGCGATGGCTCGGTGAATGGCCTCCATATCCGCGCCGGATCTCGGACGGCGTCACCGAAGCCCGACCGCGAACGGCCCTGCCGGCGCAGTTCGAGCGGAGTCATGCGCTCAGCCGGATGGGTGCGGCTGTTCGTCCTCGTCGCGATCGCGGCGCAGCAGGCGTGCGCGCAGGCTGTCGCGCACATGATGGCCGGTCTGGTGGAAGTAGCGGGTGGTCAGGGTGCTGAATTTCATGCCCACGTTGCGGTGGGTCGCGCCGGAGACCTCGATCATCGAGGCCTCCGTTTCGTCGAGTGCGGCATCGACCGCTTCGACATGTTTGCGATGGTCGCCTGCGATATCGCTGCGCAATTCCTCGCAGCGATCCTCCAGCTCCTCGGCCTTGGTGTTTAGGTGTATCGCCTGGCCCTGGATCCACCGGGCCTGCTCGGGATTGATGTAGGCCGCCTGCTTGAGCCGTCGCAGCGAACGGATCACCGTGTCGAGCCGTTGCCGGGTCAGGCTCAGGTCCTCGAGTGCCGCATGACGCTGCCGCACCTTGCCCGAAACCTGCAAGCGACGCAGCCCGGCCAGGTTGCCGCCGTTGACATCGCGCCCGGCCCACAGCTTGGTCTTGGTACCGCGATGGTCGCCGACCTCGCGTAACCGGATCGAACCGCCAGCGGTGAGCACCCCGCCGATCGCATGATCGATGTCCAGGTCCTCCATCACCGTGAGCTTGCTGTCGCGCACCACGCCGGTCACCCGCACCGATCCCGCCTGGACCAACCGGCGTTCGATCGCACGCGCGGTCATCGCCTCGGCCACCGCGATCGCCGCCATGCCCGGCCCGATCCGCCCCTCGACCATCAGACTGCCGCCGATGGTCAGGTGGGCATCGCCGACATCGCCGCGTACGAGCAGATCGCTGGTGCAGGTGACGGTGTTGCCGTCGGCTATGTCGCCATGGACGATCACCACCTCGTTGGTCGTCACCGGTGGCGAATCCGAGCCGAGGTCGCCGCGGATCTCGTGCACCTCGGACACCACCACCGTGCCGTCGACCTTCTGGTAGCACACGCCGTCGCGGGTGGCGTGCAGCTCGTACTCGTCTTGCCGGGTGCCGGCGAGGGTGGTGCCGAGGCCGGCCTGCACATCGGGCCGCGGCTCGGGCACGTCCGGCACCGGCAGCACCGAGCCGGTAACCGTGCAGCCCTTGCGTCCGGCCGCACCGGGCTGCCAGCGGGCGAGGCGATCGCCCGCCGCCACCCGGTCGAGAATCTGCGCGCAGCCACCCTGCCCGAAGCGGAAGCCCGCCGCGCGTGGCCAGACCGGCTCGAGCCCGCTGGCGACGACGAAGGACCCGCTCACCGGCCCGCGACGCTGGATCAGCTCGGCGATGACCGTCTTGTCCAGGCCGTAGACCACCCGGTGCGCCTGCAACGCCTTGCGCAGGATGTCGAGATCGATGTGATGCTGATGCAGGTGGAGCGTGGCCTCCATCTCCTGCGCATCGAGCTCCAGACGCAGGGACCGCGCCTGGGCCGCCACCGGCCGCCCGAACACATTGCGTTGCGGTCGCCCCGCATCATCGACCAGCGCCTGGGCCACCACCAGTCGGCGTTCGTGCGTCTCCGGCCGCCCCGCCGCCTCGAGCGCCGCCTGATCGACCCCGGCGCAGACCCCCATCTCCTTGAGGATCTTGCGCAGCAGGGCCGGGGGGATCGCCACCCCGCCGGGCAGGAACAGCACCGCGCTCAACCCGTCCGGTCCGACCTGGACCACCTTGCGGATCAGCGCTTCGATCCGTCCGCGCCCCTGGTTGCGTGCCGGGGCGGCCACGCCGCGCTTGGAGCTGGCCGGGCCGTCGAGACCGCTCGGACCCGGATCGGCCGCCCCCGCGCCAGCTTCCTGTCGCCGCAACAGATGGGTGCCCTTGGCCTGTTGAGCCAGCTGCCGACGGGTGGCCCGCGGCGATTCCGGGTTGTGTTTCTGCTTGGGATCGCGGGCCATGGGAAGTTCGAGCATTGTACCTGAGCGAGCAGGCGCGACCACAGAAAACAACACCGCCTCCCACCGCAAACATGCACGCATGTCGCCTGTTTTCGTGCGCTCACGCACGGCGCGGGCGGCCGCTGGACCCGCCCGCTGCCGCTGGACAATCGCACCAGTGCCCATTCTCGCCTGTACCACCACGACCAGCCCCGAACAACGCCAACGTCTCGCCGCGCTGTGCGGCCCGGAGTGGGAGATCCGCGACTACCGTGGGCGCCGCGATGCCTTGCAACGCGAGGGTGCCGGCGTCGCCATCGTCTACGGCACGCTCGACGAGCCGACTTTCGCCGCGTTGAGCGACCTGGAATGGATCCAGCAGAACTTCGCCGGGGTCGAAGGCCTGTTGTTCCCGGCGCTCGTCGAGTCCCCGGTGGTGGTGACCAACGTCCGCGGCGCTTACGCCACGCTGATGGCCGAACACGTACTCGCCGGGCTGCTGTATTTCGCCCGCGACCTGCCACGCCACCGTGCGCGCCGCGACTGGGGCCGGGAACGCGCCGATATCGATCCCATCCAGCTCGCGGGCAGCGCCATCTGTGTGCTCGGCGCCGGGAGCATCGGCAGCGCGCTGTGCCCCCGGCTCGCCGCCCTGGGGCTGAACGTGCTCGCGGTCAAACGCCGCGTCGAGGCGGTACCCGGCGCGACCTGGGTGACCGATCTGACCGGCATGCACGCTTATCTCGCCCGCTGCACGCATGTGGTGGTGCTCCTGCCACAGACGGCGGCGACCCAGGGCGTCGTAGACGCCGACTTCCTCTCTGCGCTCGCCCCCGGCGGCATCCTGGTCAACGTCAGTCGCGGCGGACCTGTCGACACCGCGGCCCTGCTCGCTGCGCTCGACGCGGGCCGCCTGCGCGGCGCGCTGCTCGACAGCACCAGCCCGGAACCGCCCCCCACCGATTCACCGCTGTGGGACCACCCGCGGGTCCTGCTCACCGGCCACCGCAGCTGCATCGGCGCCGAGCCGGAATTCCCGCCCTTCGATCTGTTCCTCGACAACCTCGCCCTGTGGCTCGACGGTCACCAGCAGGAAATGAGTTGTGTGGTGGACAAGGCCCGCGGCTACTGAACCGGCCCGCAGCGGCGCATGCGTACAGGACCACCTTGCGTCACATGGCCGCAGCGATGCAATCGCCGCAGGTCACTCGTGAGAAAGGTACCGCCATGCCCCGTCTGCCGCTCGCCCTGCTCGCCTGTCTGCTGCCGGCCCTGACCACCTGCGCCGACAGCGACCGGCCTGATCCCATCCCGACACCGCAGCAGCCCGAGAGCGAGACCGATGCGCCAGCAGCCGGCGACAACCGGCGCGAGCTCGCCCGTGGCCAGCACAGCCGGTACGACGCGCGCAGCGGCTCGCAGGTGCTGGTCTTGCGCGATAAGCAGGAATTCGCCACCTTCTGGGCCCAGCACACCGACACAGACGAGCAGCCGATGCCGACGGTCGATTTCACCACCGAGCTGGTCATCGCCGCCATCGACCAGCAACGCACGTCCGGAGGCTACGCGGTCGCGGTCGATACGATCACCGAGCACGATGGCACCATCACCGGCATCAGCGTGACCACGCGTCATCCCGGCCCGCGCACCATGACCACCAGCGTGATGACGCGGCCCTTCCACATCATCGCGTATCCCCGACCCGAGACGCACTGAGTTCGCGGCCGCGCAGCCCCGACCCGAGACGCGCTGAGTTCGCGGCCGCGCAGCCCCGACCCGAGACGCGCTGAGTTCGCGGCCGCGCAGCCCCGAGCCCGGCGCCTGGCCGACGCTCTGGCTTCGCCCGCCATCAGACGCTCGGGTTCCAATCGGCTCGCAGGCTGCGCCGGCGCCGGTCGCTCTCATCCGGGCCCCTGACGGGGCAGGCGCAGGGTGAAGCTGGCCCAGGCGCCCGGTTCGCTCGCAGCCTCGATCCGGCCGCCGTGCAAGCGGGCGATGCGCCAGCATGTGTACAGACCCACGCCCGTGCCCTTGCGCGCCTTGAGTTCCGGTTCATCAAGGCGGGAGAACTTGCGGAACAACCTGGCCTGACTCGCAGGATGGAAGCCCGGGCCCTCGTTCCACACGCACAGCGACACCTCGCGCTCGTCACCGGTGAGCGTCACCCGCACCACCCCGCCCTGGTTGCCGTATTTGATCGCGTTGCCGAGCAGGTTGACGGCCACGATCTTGAGCAACCGCGGATCGCAGCGCAACTCCAGGCCGTCGGGCAGGGCACGCTCGAGCCGGATCTCGCGCTCGCGCAACTGCGGTGCGACCACCTCAGTCGCGGGCTCGATCACCGCCGATACCGGCTCGACCCCCTCACGCAGCTCCGGTTCGAGCGAGCCGGTCTCCAGCCGGGCCAGATCGAGATACTCGCCGACCATCTCCAGCAGGTACTCGGCCTTGGCGTTGATCTTCTCGTACTGGCGACGTTGCCGCGAATCGACCTCCCCGAGGTACCCGCCGAGCGCCAGATCGGCGTCCATCACGATGCCGGAGAGCGGGCTCTTGAGCTCGTGGACCACGAAGCCGAGCATCTCCATGTAATTCCGGTTCGCCGCGTCGAGCTGTTCGATCCGCCACAGCTTCTCCACCGTCTGGCTCAAGCGCCGCGCGAGCGCCGTCTGCAGCGCGACGTGCTCCTCGCCGTAGGCCGCCGGGACCCGCGACGAACGGAAGAACACCCCGATCACCCGGTCGTCCACGATCAGCGGACAGGTCATGTTCGCCGCCACCCCTTCGCGGACCAGGGCGCGGGTGGCCACGCTCTGCGGTTTGCGCTCGAGATAGGCAGGTAGATCGCAGATCACCCGCACCGAGCGGCGTTCGATCACCGCTTCGAGCGAACTGCCGGCGAACGGCGCGCGGTAGCCCGGCGTGAGCACCAGCGGCTCATAGGCGGCCCAGATAGCGCGCGAGACCAGCTGTTCGCCGTCGGCATCGAGCAGGGCGATGCAGTAGCGGTCGCAGGGGGCGACCGACGCCAATGACTCAGCGATGGTCGCGAGTACCGTGTCGAGATCGGGCAGACCCGGCAACCGGTCGTCGAGCCGGGCCACCGCCGCGCGTTCGTCGGGCGCGAGCCGTTCGCCCGCGCCGTCGCCAAGCGGACCATAGCGGACCATGGGCATACTGGGATCGGTTTCCATGCCCCGAGCCTAAACCCTCACCCCAGCGATCCCAGTGCGCGCCGGCAGCGCATCCGCTGCAAAGGCCCCACTCACAGCTGCGGTCGTGCCGCACCGGTCAGCCGTTCCTTGAAACGCGCGAACCAGGAGCGGTTGCGCCAACGACTCAGGTCGAGTTCGCGAGCATCGGTGATGTCCTCGGGCTACACCGGCGTGAAGCCCGTCGGTGAGCGCATATGCTCCTGATGGCTCCGATCCGGATCCTGATGCCACAGGCCGAGGAGGAACGAACCATCACAGATGCACCTCAGCCCGGTGAGACCCCGAGCGACGCATTGCGCACGACGCGCAACGTCGACCTGGCCACCTTGATCGACGCCCTGCGCGACGACGAGCGACCGGCGCTGATCGCCGTCGATCGCGACGGCGAGACCGCTACCTGGAGCCGCGCCACGCTCGCCACGACCGCCAGCCGCCTGGCGGGCGGCCTGGCCACTCGCGGCTTCGGCGCCGGCGACACCCTCGCCCTGCTCGCGGCCAGCTCGCCACGCTGGGTCGCAACCTGTCTCGCGGTCTGGCAGCTCGGCGGGGTGGTGGTGCCGATCGACGTCCAGTTTCCCGAGGCGATCCTCGCCGGTGTGCTACAGGACTGCGGCGCCGGCTGGATCGCGATCGATACAGCCGGCGGCGAACGTCTCGACCGGCTCGAGCATGCCGGTCCACCGCATCGCCTGCTGCTCGATGACGAGACCGACCCCGATGCGGCGGATCACTGGCAACAGCTGTCCGCGGCCGAGCCGGCGCAGCGCGCCGGTCGTGATCCGGGCGATCGCGCGGTCATCTTCTACACCAGCGGCACCAGCGGCCGACCGAAGGGCGTGCCCCTCGCCCACCGCAATCTGGCCTACCAGTTCCAGGCGGTCGACCACTTCGGCCTGCTAAGCGCGGACGACGTGGTCCTCCTGCCGCTGCCGCTGCACCACGTCTACCCCTTCGTCCTCGGCCTGCTCGCACCGCTGGTCCGGGCCTGCCCGCTGGTCCTGCCGCACGAGCTCACCGGTCCGGCGGTGCTCCAGGCGGTGCGCAGCGGTGCGGTGACCCTGATCGTCGGCGTGCCCCGGCTCTATCGCGCGCTGGTCCAGGGCATCGACCGCCGCGTCGCCGAGGCACCGCTGCTGGTCCGCCCCTTGCTGCGCGCCGCGATGGGGCTCGCACGCTTCGCCCGCCGCCGGCTCGGCCTGCGGATCGGTCGCTGGCTGCTGCATCCGCTCCACGCCCAGCTCGGACCCTCATTGCGAATGATGGCCAGCGGCGGCTCCCCGCTCGACCCGGAACTGGCCTGGCGACTCGAGGGACTGGGCTACCGCCTGACCGTCGGCTACGGCCTGACCGAGACCTCGCCCCTGCTCGCGCTCACCCCGCCGGGGCGCGGGCCGTTCGACAGCGTCGGCGAGGCCGCGCCCGAGACGGAGCTGCGCATCGCAACCGGCGTGGCCGAGCATCTCTCACCCGGCGAGGGCGAGGTCCAGGCCCGCGGTCCGGGGGTCTTCGCCGGGTATCTCGACCGCCCGGAGGCCACCGCCGAGGCCTTCACCGAGGACGGCTGGTATCGCACCGGCGATCTCGGCCGCATCGATGCCGCCGGCTATCTCCGGCTTTCCGGCCGCCTCTCGAGCATGCTCGTCACCGCTGGCGGCGAGAACATCCAGCCGGAGACCGTCGAGCAGGCCTACGAGGCCCACCCGGCGATCGCCGAGATCGGCGTGCTCCAGGACGGCGAGGATCTGGTCGCGCTGGTGGTCCCCGACCGCGGCGCCATCGCGCGCGGTGAGGCCGGCGGCCAGAGCGATGTCGCCACCGCGATCGCCAGCGCCATGCGCGCCGTCGGCTCCAGGCTACCCAGCTACCAACGCCCCGCCGCCCATCGCCTGCGCGGCGCTCCTCTCCCGCGCACCCGCTTGGGCAAGATCCGCCGCAAAGCGCTGCGCGAGGCCTACACCGAAGCCGGTGGCCAGGCCGACGGCGCGCAGCGCACCGGCCCGTTGCACGAGGACGAGCTCGGCGAAGCCGACCGCCGCCTCCTGCGCGACCAACGCGCACGCGCCACCTACCGCTTGCTATGCGAGCGGATGCCCGACCAGCCGGTGGCGCCGGACGCCGATCTCCAGCTCGACCTCGGACTCGATTCGATGGCCTGGCTCGACCTGACGCTCGACCTGCGCCGGCACACCGGAGTCGAACTCGATCAGGCGACCATCGCCAGCCTGACCAGTGTCCGCTCGCTGCTCGAAGCGGTCCGCGATGCCGAGCAGGGTTCGACGGACGAGTCCGCCTCACCGATCGAGCGCCCGCTACGCCACCTCGACGCGCGCCAGCGTCGCCACCTGCACGATCTGCCCGCGCCCCTGCGCGCCTGCGCCCGCCTCGCGGTGGTTGTCGCGCGCTCGCTGTTCCACCACGGCTTCCACCTGCGCAGCAGCGGGCTGCCCCACCTCGACCATCCGGGGCCCTACATCATCGCGCCCAACCATGCCAGCGTCGTCGATCCGCCCGTTCTCGCCGCGGCGATGGGCTATCGCCGCCTGCGGCGGGTGTGGTGGATCGGCTATGCCCCGGTGGCCTTCGGCAACCCGCTGGTGCGGTTCTTCAGCCGTCTCGGCCGCGGGGTGCCGGTCGATCCCCGTGGCGGCGCCGCCGCCAGCCTCGCCGTCGGCACGCTGGTGCTGCGCGCGGGCCGGGTACTGGTCTGGTTCCCCGAGGGCGAACGCAGCCACGACGGCACGATCCAGGCCTTCCGCCCGGGGATCGGCATGCTGATCGACCGGCTGCGCATACCGGTGGTCCCGGTACACATCGCCGGCACCTTCCCGGTATTGCCACGCGAGCGCCTGCGGATCCATCGCAGGCCGATCGCGTTGCGCGTCGGCCGCCCCCTGAGTCGCGCGGAGCTGGTCGACCCGAGCGACCAACGCGACGCCGCCCAGCAGATCGCCGAGCGCCTGCGCGAGGCCGTCATCGAGCTGGGTCGCGAGCGCTGAGACCGAGCGACGATGGACCACCCGCCCACCGATCGCCGCGCCGGATTCGCCTCGCGCAGGGCCTTGTGGTCGTGGGTCACCTACGACTGGGGCTCGAACGCCTTCGCCACGGTGATCCAGACCTTCGTTTTCGCCACCTTCTTCACCCGCGCCGTCGCCCCCGATCCCGCCACTGGCCAGAGCTGGTGGAGTTGGGCCATGGCCATCGCCGCGGTGACCATCGCCATACTCGCGCCGATCACCGGTGCGATCGCCGATGCCACCCACCGCCGCAAGCCCTGGATCGCCGCGGGAACCGGTCTGTGCGTGATCGCCACCGCCTGCATGTGGTTGATCCGGCCCGATTCCGACTGGGTCATCGCCGCCCTCGCCTTCGGCGCGATCGGCACCCTCGGCAGCGAGCTCGCCCTGGTGCCCTACAACGCCATGCTCGCGGATCTGGTTCCGCGCCGACGCCTGGGCAGCTGGTCGGGCTACGGCTGGGGAGCCGGCTACCTCGGCGGCCTGGCCTGCCTGATCATCGTCCTGCTGCTGTTCGCGCGCCCGGGCAGCCCCGTACGGACCTGGCTCGGCGACGATGAGGCGATCAATCTGCGCGTCGCGTTCGTTTTCTGCGCCGTCTGGTATGCCGGCTTCAGCCTGCCGTTGTTCCTGTTCACCCCGGAGCAGGCCCCCGCAGCCTGCGACGCGACCCGGCAGAAGCGCGAAAACCCCTTCACCCGCCTGCTCCGTGGCCTGCGCGGAATGCGCCGGCGCCCCGACGTGCTACGCTTTCTCATCGCCCGCCTGCTCTATATCGACGGCATGGCCACGTTGTTCCAGCTCGGCGGGGTCTACGCCGCCGGCGTCTTCGCCATGGACGCCAGCCGGGTGCTCTACTTCGGCATCACCCTGACCGCGGCCGCGGGCATCGGCGCGATCGCCTTCTCGCGAGTCGACGACCATATCGGCGGTCGGCGCACCGTGCTCCTGGGGCTGGTCGCACTCTGCGTCGGCTGCCTCGTCGCTCTGCTCGCCCCCAACGAGCCCTGGCTGTGGGCCGGCGCGGTGATCATCGGCACCTTCGTCGGCCCGGTCCAGTCCGGCAGCCGCTCGCTGATGGCCCGGATGGCCGGCGAGGAGGAACGCGGCGAGCTCTTCGGCCTGTTCGCCTTCTCAGGCAAGGTCATGTCCTTCCTCGGCCCGGCCTCGGTCGGTCTGGTCACCTGGCTCAGCGGCAGTCAGCGCTGGGGCATGGCCAGCGTACTGGTCTTCCTGGTCGGCGGCGCTGTGGTCCTGCTCACGGTGCGCGAACAGGACCACAGCGAAGGCTGAACCCACCGCGCTCCTTGCTGCTTTGTCATGACGCGGAAGGCAGTTAGAGTGGGCCCTTACCGTGGCCCATCAGACGACGCAGGACATACGACACAAACTCCGCTCCACGCGCCTGCGCCTGTTCCTGGCCATGGCCGCGATCGGAGCCGTGGTCTTCCTCGGGGCGGGTCTCGCCATCTATCGCGTGGCCACCCGCCAGGTGCGCAATCACGTCGACGAACTGCTCGACCGCTCGACCAACACCCTGCACGACCTGGTCGAGACCTCGGCCCGGACCTCGATCCGCAGCCTTCTGCGCGGCACGGTCGAGGCCATCGAAGACCAGGCGCGGCAGGAACTCGAGCGCGTCGGACGCGGCGAGATCGACCTCGACACCGCCCGGGCGAACATCGCCGCCCATGCCGACAAGATCACCATCGGTGAGACAGGCTATTTCTACATCATCGACGAATCGGGGCTGGTGGTCAACCACCCGCATCCAGAAATCCAGGGCACCGTCCAGAGCGATTTCGCCTTCGTCCGCGAACAACTGCGCCGTCGCTCGGGCTACCTCGAGTACGAATGGCGCAACCCGACCGAAGCCGAGGCGCGGGCCAAGGCCCTGTACATGGCCCATGTCCCCGAGCTCGGTTGGATCCTCAGTGCCTCGGCCTACATGGCCGAAGTCGCCAATCTCATCGAGATCGAGGATTTCCGTGACCGGATCCTCTCGCACCGGTATGGCCCCAGCGGCTACGCCTACATCGTCGACTACGACGGACGTATCGTGGTCCACCCCTACCTGGAGATCGGCGCGCGCCATCCGGCGCTCCAACCAGGGGCCGCGATCTTCGACGACCTGATGGCCAAGCCGGAAGGGACCGTCCAATACACCTGGCGCAACCCGGGGGAGGCCCGGGTACGGACCAAACTGGTCCAGTTTCGTCACGTCGACGACATGCGGTGGATCATCGGCGCCTCGCTCTATCCCGACGAGGTCTATCGACCGGTGGGGCAGATGCTCAACATCCTGGTCGTCGCCCTCGGTCTGGCGCTATGTGCGTTTTTCGTCCTCTCCTGGTGGCTGAGCAACCGTATCGCCGGCCCGCTGCGCACCATCATCGCCGGGCTGCAGACCGGCGGCCGCGGCCAGTTCACCATCCGCCTGCCCGACATGGGCGACAGCGAGTTCGGTTATCTCACGACCAATTTCAACCGCTTCATGGAACGGCTGGAGCAGTACGACAGCGCACTGCGCGAAACCCTCGAGCAGCAACGCCGCAGCGAACTCTCGCTCAGCCGTTCGCGTCAGATGCTCCAGACCGTGCTCGACAGCATCCCCGTCGCCGTGGCCTGGCGCGACCGCGACGGCTTCATCCGCGGCTGCAATCGCGAGTTCGCCCGCCAGGCCGGTCGCGACGATCCCCAGGCATTGATCGGCCTGGGCGACGGCGATCTGCCCTGGGCCCAACAAGCGCAGGACCTGCGCGCACGCGACCTGCGCGTTCTGGAACAAGGCCACCGCGAGGGCGACTTCGAACTGACCGTGCCCGACGGTGACGGTCAGCCGCTGAGCGTGCTGGCCAGCATCGTGCCGATGCGCGACGAGAACGACCGCATCACCGGGGTGCTGTTCGCCGGGCTCGATATCACCGCGCGCAAGCATCTCGAGGCCTCGTTGCAGCGCGCGATCCGGATGGAATCGGTCGGCCAGCTCGCTGCGGGCGTGGCCCACGATTTCAACAACGCCCTGACCGGAATCATCGGCGCGGCCGAGCTGCTGGCCGAACACGCGCCCGCAGGCAGCCGCAGCGCCGCGCTGTCGCAGACCATCCTGCGCGCAGGCGAACGTGCGGCGACCCTGATCAGCAAGCTGATGGCATTCTCGCGCGATACCGCGGCGATGCGGATCACGGTCAACGTCCACGAGCTGATCGCCGATGCGGTCGACCTCGCCCGCCACGGCAGCGACCCGCGCATCTCCTTCGTCACCGACCTCGCGGCCCGGGCCGCGGTGGTCGAAGCCGATCCCGCGCTGCTGCAGAATGCGGTGCTCAATCTATGCCTCAACGCCCGCGATGCGATGCAGCAGGGCGGCCAGATCCGTATCGAGACCGCCGACGTGGTCCTCGATGCCAGGAACTGCGCCGAGTTGCCCTTCGCCATCGAACCCGGACCCTATCTGCGTCTGCAGGTGATCGATACCGGCACCGGCATGCCGAGTTCGGTCGCAGAACACATCTTCGATCCTTTCTTCACCACCAAGGCCCCGGGGCAGGGCACCGGTCTCGGCCTGGCCAGCGTGCGCGAGACCATCGTCGAACACCACGGCGCGATCCAGGTCGCTTCGACCTTGGGCACAGGCAGCTGCTTCACCATCTTCATCCCTGCTACCGGGGTCCTCCCGGACGCCCCGCAGACTCCGGCGACCGACGCACCGGGCGGTGGCTGCGTCCTGGTGGTCGACGACGATCCGACCACCCGCGATGTCACCGCCGAGTTGCTGCGTACAGAGGGCTATGAGATCGTAGTGGCCACCTGCGGCCGTGCCGCCCTGGAACAGATCGCCGCGGCCCCGCATGCCATCGACGCCGTTGTGCTCGACATTCTCATGCCCGACATGAACGGCGAGGATGTCTACACCGGGCTGCAGGCGCTGCGGGCCGATCTGCCGGTGATCATCGCATCGGGCTATGCCGGCGAGGGTGCGATCGACCGCCTGATCGACCGCGGCGTCGCGGGCGTGCTGCGCAAACCCTACCGTCGTCGCGACCTGCTCGACCTCCTGCACGGCACCATCACCCAGAGTGCCGGCGAGACCGCCACCAGACGGATCAGCAGACACGACCGCGACAGGCCCAGTGACCAGACCACCCGGACCACCGATCCCACGCTGCGCACCGACACCCCGGTGGTCGAGCTCCACGTCGGCCGCTCGGGCCTCAATGTTGCGCTCAAGGCGATGCTCGAGGATCGCGGCTACCGTGTGGTCGAACCGGGCGCGAGCGGACCGGTGCGCCTGCGCGTATGCGAATGGAGCCCCGAGAACCGTCAGGCCTCGCAGGTGGCCAGCGAGGCCTATTGCATCGTGCTGTTGCCTCGCCGCTACCACGCGGAGGTGGACGCGGTGCTCGCGGCCGGCGCCGACGATTGCCTTCTGCTCCCCTTCCCGCTCGACTTGTTCGCCGCGCGGCTGGACATCGCCGAACACGTGATGGAGATCAACCGCCAACGGCAGCTGGCGGAGAACGCCCTGCGCCGCAGCGAGGGCGCCCTGCGCCTGGCTCAGCGCGTCGCCCGCCTGGCCTATTTCCGCTACGATCCCAGCGAGGACAGTTTCGCCGCCAGTCGGGAAGCCCTGCGCGACATGCTCGATCTCGATGTCGACGGACCCGTCACGCGTGCAGCGCTGTTCGCACGCATCCTCCCGGCCGACCGTCGCATCGTGGCCGACCTGCTCGAGGACCTGCTCGCCGAAACGGGGCCCGATCAGGGCGAAGCCGATCTGCGTATCGCCCGCCCCGATGGCGGCACGCGCCATCTGCATCTGGTCGCCGAACTCACCCGCAACAACGATGGCGATCGGGTGGTGGAGGGATCGGTGCAGAACGTCTCCGACCTGCGAGCCATGGAACGCGAGCTACGCTCGCAGGAGGAGCGTCTCCGCCTGGCAGTGGAGGCGGCCGGACTCGGCCTGTGGAATTACGACACACGCAGCCGCACGGCATCGGGTGACCGGCGCTGGTGCCAACTGATGGGCTTCCCGGTCGACGCCGGCGCGATCGACATCGCGCGCTGGACCGAACGCATCCATCCCGACGACCGCGCGGCGACCCAGAAGCGCGCCCGGCGCTTCGTCGAATCGGGCTCCAGCTTCGAACTCGAATTCCGCATCCGGTTGGAGGATGGCACCGAACGCTGGCAGTACACCAGCGGCTCGGCGATCGAGACCGACGCCGCGGGGCGGGTGCTACGCGCGCTCGGCGTGCAGATGGATGTGACCGACCGTGTCCGCCATCGCGAAGAGCTCGAGACCATGGTCGCCCACCGCACCCGCGCACTCAGAGAACAGATCGTCGCCCGCGAACGCGCCGAGCACGAGGCGCTGCAGCAGCAGCGCCAGGCGCTACAGGCCGACAAGCTCGCGACCCTCGGCGCCCTGGTCTCCGGCGTGGCCCACGAGATCAACAACCCGACCCACTTCATCAACCTCAACCTTCCGGTGCTGCAGGGCATCTGGAAGGACGCTGCGCCGCTGATCGATGTCCAGGCCGCCGACCGCCCCGGCCTGCGTCTGCGCGGCCTGCCCTGGCGCGTGGCCCGCGAGCGCGTCCCGACGATGATCACCGACATCATCGGCGGCGCCCAGCGCATCGAGCAGATCGTGGCCGAACTCAAGCACTTCGCCCGACCCGACAGCGATCGCGCGCCGGTGCCGGTCGACCTTGGCACGGTGGTCGAGGCCAGCTTGACCCTGCTCGCGCCCACCGTGCGCAAGCACACCGACCGGTTCGAGGTCGCGCTCGCCCCGATCCTCCCGCGGGTGCTGGCCGACCCCACCCGCCTGGAACAGGTGATCATCAACCTGGTGCAGAACGCCTGTCAGGCACTCACCCGCCGCGACGCCCTGGTCCGGCTGGCGATCGAAGCCGACGCCGACCAGGTGACCATCACCGTCCGCGACCAAGGCTGCGGCATCCCGGCCGAGAATCTGCCCCACCTGACCGATCCCTTCTTCACCACCCGCCAGAGCGAGGGCGGCACCGGCCTCGGTCTCGCCATCAGCGAACGCATCATCACCTCCTATGGCGGCCGGCTCACGATCACCAGCAATCCCGGCGCGGGCACCACGGTGCGCATCGTCCTCCCGGCCTTGGCGGACGAGCATGGCTGAAGCCGCGACCATCTGGGTGGTCGACGACGAAGCGGCCGCACTGCGCAGCACCGAACTGGTCCTGCTCAGCGAGGGCTACGATGCGGTGCGCTGCTTCGTCAGTCCGCTCGACGCGCTCGACGCGCTCGCCACGCACCAGCCAGAGCTGATCATCGCCGACCTGTGCATGCCCGGCATGACCGGCTTGCAGCTGCTCGAGGCAGTGCTCGCCGCGCATCCCGGTGTCTCGGTGCTGATGGTCACCGCGATCAACGAGGCCGAACAGGCGGTGCGCAGCCTCAAGGCCGGCGCCGTCGACTATCTCGTCAAACCGGTCGACGCCACCCGCCTTATCACTTCGGTACGCAACGCGTTGCAGCTGCGTTGGGTCGCGGCCGAGAACAGCGCCCTGCGCGACCATCTGATCGACCGCTCGCTGCGAGAGCCCGAGGCCTTCACCGGGCTGCTGACCAACAGCCCCGCCATGCACGCGGTGTTCGCCTACATCGAAGCCGTCGCTCCCGGCAACCAGCCGGTGCTGGTCACCGGCGAGACCGGCACCGGCAAGGAACTGATCGCCTGCGCCATCCATCGCGCTAGTCGGCGTCAGGGCGCCTTCGTCGCTGCCAACGTCGCCGGCATCGATTCCACCGTCCTCGCCGATACCCTCTTCGGGCATCGGCGCGGCGCGTTCACCGGAGCCGAGACAGATCGCCCCGGCCTGGTCGAGCGCGCCACCAGCGGCACGCTGTTCCTCGACGAGATCGGCGACCTCGCACCCGAAAGCCAGATCAAACTCCTGCGCTTGTTGCAGGAACGCGAATACCATCCCCTGGGCAGCGACGAACCCGTCCCCACCGATGCGCGGGTGGTCGCGGCGACCATGCGCGATCTCGAGGCGCTGGTCGCCGCGGGCAGCTTCCGTCAGGACCTCTATTACCGGCTGCATCAGCACCGGGTCCACCTCCCCCCGCTGCGCGAACGCCGCGAGGACCTCGCGCTGCTGCTACCCCACTTCGCCGCCGCCGCCGCCGCGGACCTCGGCCTCGATACGCCCCACATCCCGCCCGAGGCCTGCGATGTCCTCGCCGCCTGTCAGCTACGCGGCAACGTACGCGAACTCGAAGCCCTGGTCCGTGAAGCGGTCACCCGCCATCGCGGCGGCGTGCTCTCGCTCCAGGTCTTTCGCGACGCCGCCACCGATCCGACCCCTTTACCCGACGCCGATCACCAGCTGGCCCCAGAAGACGCCCTCGCCGCCTGCCCCCGTCTGCCTCCGCTCAAGCAGATCCGCCAACTCCTGGTGCGCGAAGCGTTGCGCCGCAGCAACGGCAACCAATCGCTTGCCGCCAATCTCCTCGGCGTCACCCGCCAGGCCATCGCGCGCTATCAGGACTGAACCGAGGCGAGCGTATCGATCGGCCGCGGTGACAGCCACATCGCCTGCCATCGAATCCGAGGGCGGATCCACCCGACCCACGATGGGCTCTGGCCAGCGCTTGGTATTCCATTCCCCTGGAAAAGTGCGCATGATCATGC
Organism: uncultured candidatus Brocadiaceae bacterium; assembly: GCA_964612995.1. Taxonomy (GTDB): domain Bacteria; phylum Planctomycetota; class UBA11346; order UBA11346; family UBA11346; genus SLQH01. The sequence goes on from CAZTGE010000088.1 coordinate 16,980, forward strand.
GCACCTGTAACTACTCAGGGGCTTCGCCCCTACGGTCCTCACTGAGGACCGACCCCTCTGGCTTTGTCGTGGTTCGCCTGAATCTGCAGGCAGATTCAGGCGTGGG
>CAZTGE010000089.1:0-16982 GCA_964612995.1 uncultured candidatus Brocadiaceae bacterium
CTTCAGGAAGGTCTGAGCAGTTACTCTCAAACATCCTCAAACATCACTCTTCTTGGCGTCCTTTGCGTTCTTTGCGAGAGACATCAAAATGGTTGCAAGTTGCAAGTTGCCTGAATAGTTACAAAGTAGAAAGGTGGGCCGGAACCCTATGCTCGCAACCCTTGGGTTGTGGGCGGAGGCCCACCTTGGTCGTTCGACCCGTTCGTGGCCCGGATTGTGTCCTTGCGATAGACGGTCGTGGCGACCGGGTTCCTGGTTCTTCGCAGCCGGCCCGCAGGGCCGGCGGGGGTTCTGAAGGAAGCGCCCCCTCTGCCAGAGGCCGCATTCACCGAGCATCGGGCAGCCGCCTGGAATGCCGCGTTCAACCGCCGGGTCGGATCGGGTCGACGTAGTGCGGGGCCATGCGTTCGTTGAAGGCCTCCACCGCCTGGCCCAGCTCGGCGACCAGACCGGGATGGCGGCTAGCGAGATTGTAGCTCTCCTCGGGGTCGATCTCCAGATCGTAGAGCTGGGGGAACTCGCTCTTGCGGCCGTAGATGCCGCGCTCGGCATCGAGCTGGAGCTTCCACTTCCCGTGGATCACCGCCTTGATCTCGTTGTGGTCGTAGAGGAACAGATGCTCGTGCGGGCTGGTACCGGCGCCGCGGAACAGCGGGCCGATATCGCGACCGTCGATCTCGGAGGGCGCTTCGCCGCCGGCCCAGCGGAGGAAGGTCGGCAGCATGTCCATCAGATGCGCCGGTTCGCTGCTGCGCACGCCGGCGGGGATGCCGTTGGGCCAGCGGGCGATGAACGGCACCTTGACCCCGCCCTCGTAGACACCGAACTTGCGCCCGCGGCTGCCGCCGGTGTTGCCCTCGAACCAGGGGCCGTTGTCGGAGGTGACGATGATCGCGGTGTCGTCGGCCAGGCCGAGCGCTTCGAGCCGCTCCATGATCACTCCGAGATAGTGATCGATACACTCGATGGTGTCGCCGTAGAGTCCGCAGGCGCTGCGGCCGAGGAATTCCTGTTCCGCCGCCAGCGGGACATGGGGCATGGTGTGGGCGAGGTAGAGGAAGAAGGGCCGCTCGCGGTTCGCCTCGATGAAAGCGAGTGATTCCTCGGTGTAGCGACGGGTCAGCGCGGCCTGGTCGACCGGCTCGTCGGTGCGCTGCTCATCGCTGTAGAGCGCGAGGTCGCGCATGTCGTTGGAATAGAGCAGGCCGAAATACCGGTCGAAGCCGTGGCGGGTGGGCAGATGCTCCTCGCGACAGCCGACGTGCCACTTGCCGGCGGCCATGGTCGCGTAGCCGTGGTCGCGCAGACGCGCGGCGACGGTCGGCATCTCGCTGCCGATGCCGACGGTGTCGTCCGGGAACAGCACACGGGGGATGCCCATGCGCTGGGCATAACAACCGGTGAGCACCTGGATCCGCGCCGGCGAGCAGGTCGGGGCGGTGTACATGCGGTCGAAGCGCACGCCCTGGTCCATGATCCGGCGCATGTTCGGCGTACGCATCCTGGTCCGGCCGTAGCCTTCGACGTCGCCGAAGCCCATGTCGTCCATCATGACGTAGACAATGTTGGGGCTGCGTGGGGGTTGTGCGGGCATGGTCGCTCCCTGTGCTGTGCGTCCGGCCCACCATCGGCGTTGCCATCGAGCGGTCAAATCGCAGATTGCCCGATCGGACCCGGCGTGTGCCGGCGGTGCCGATGGGATCGGCGATGGCAGATACGGATCTCGAAGCGATCGAGCGCCTGGCCGCTGCGGCCAGTGTGGCCACGGCGCAACGGATCGCGCGCGACCTGGCCGCTGCACGCAAACGTTTGCGCGCCGGCAAGCCGGCCGACCGCCTGCTCGCGCGCGCACAGGCGCACGCGGCGCGCAGCGCGGCGGAGGTTCAGCGGCGCACGGCGATCCGGTTGCGGCTCGACACCCCGCCGGAGTTGCCGGTCGGCGAGCGTCGCTCCGAGATCATCGCCGCGATGCGGACCCACCGCGTTCTGGTGATCACCGGCGAGACCGGGTCGGGCAAGACGACCCAGTTGCCGAAGATGCTGTTGGCCGCCGGGCGCGGGCGGCGGGGGATGATCGCGGTGACCCAGCCGCGGCGGGTGGCGGCGGTGAGCGTGGCCCGCCGCCTGGTCGAGGAGACCGCGGCGCCGGGCGCAGCGGTGGCCCACGCGATCCGTTTCGACGACCGCAGCGGCGCGGACACCCTGGTGCGGATCTGCACTGACGGCCTGCTGCTCGCAGAGGCCGGACGCGATCCCGACCTGCTGCGCTACGACTGCGTGGTCGTCGATGAGGCCCACGAGCGTTCCCTGAACATCGACGTGCTCCTCGGCCTGTTGCGGCGCCTGCTGGTGCGGCGATCGGACCTGATGGTGGTGGTGACCTCGGCCTCGATCGACGCCGAGCGTTTCGCCGGTTACTTCGCCCGCGACGGCGAACCTGCGCCGGTGATCGCGCTCAGCGGGCGGGTCCATCCGGTGGACGTGATCCATCGCGACCCGGGCGACAGCGATGTCGGCTTCCTGCATGAGGCGGTGCGCACGGTGCGCGAGCTGCATGCGGAGGAACCCGCCGGCGACATCCTCTGCTTCCTGCCAACCGAGCGTGACATCCTCGAAGCCCGGCGCCGGCTCGCCGACGTGCCGGGGATGAGCGTGCTGCCGCTCTACGGCCGACTCAACCCGCGCGAACAGCAGCGGGTGTTCGCTCCGGCGCGCGGGCGCAAGGTGGTGCTGGCGACCAATATCGCCGAGACCTCGATCACCGTGCCGGGCATCCGGTACGTGGTCGACGCGGGTCTGGCCCGGATCAAGCGCTACTCCGCCGCTTCGCGCACCGAGCGCCTGCCGATCGAGCCGGTGAGCCAGGCCAGCCTGCTGCAGCGCGCCGGCCGCGCCGGGCGGGTGATGCCGGGGATCTGCATACGCCTCTGTGGCGAGGAGGACGTCGGCGCGCGCCCCGCCTACACCGAGCCCGAGATCCGCCGCTCGAATGTCGCTGGGGTGCTGCTGCACTGTCTCGCCGCCGGTCTCGGCGATCCCGAGGATTTCCCGTGGATGGATCCGCCGGCCGCCGGGGCCTGGACCCAGGCGCGCGCGCTGCTGCGCGAGCTCGGTGCCATCGCCCCGACCAGCGCTGCGGCGCGGCACCGCCTCACGTCTCTGGGCCGGCGGCTGGCGCGGATCCCGGCCGACCCGCAGATCGCGCGGGTGCTGCTCTCCGGGGTCGAGGCGGGCTGTCCGCACGAGGTCTGCACCCTGGCCGCCTTCCTCTCGGTGATCGATCCTCGCTTGCGACCGCCCGGCGAGGAGGCCGCGGCCGATGCGGCCCAGGCGGTCTTCCTCCACGAGGCCGGCGATCTGGCCACCGCGTTGAATTTATGGCGGGCCTTCGCCGAGTGCCCCAGCGGCAACGCGCGCGCGCGTTTCGCCAAGGCGCATTTCCTCGGTTACCGTCGTCTGCGCGAATGGGCCGACGTGCGGCACCAGCTGTGGCGCTGCCTGCGCGAGGATCTGCGTCTGCCCGGCCTGCCGCCGGCGGCTGCCGACGAACCCGACCTGGATGCGATCCACCGCGCGGTGCTCACCGGCATGCTCGGCAACGTGTGCATGAACGATCCCGAGGCCCGCTGCTATCGCGCTGCCGGCAACCGCCAGGTCCAGCTGCACCCCGGCAGCGCCCTGCGCAAGACCGCCGATGGCGCTCAGCGCACCGCTCGCCCCGCCTGGCTGCTGGCCTGCGAGATCGTTGAGACCTCGCGCGTGTTCGTCCGCCTCTGTGCGCCGATCGATCCGCGTTGGATCCTCGATCTCGCGCCGGATGGGCTCAAGCGCAGCTACCGCGATCCCCACTTCGACCCGGCCTCCGGGCGGGTGGTCTGCCGCGAAGACGTCAGCTGGAAGGGCCTGCCGCTCGTCGATGGCAGGCGTGTCGGCTATCAGCGCATCGATCCGGAAGCCGCCTGCGCCATCTTCGTCACCGAGGCCCTGGCGGCCGAGCGGATCGAGCAGCGTTTCGCCTTCTGCAGTCACAACCGGCGGGTCCTCGCCCGCCTGCGCTCGCTCGAGCATCGCCTGCGCGACCCGACCCTGGCCGTCGACCGCGGTCGGCTGGAGGCCCACCATCGCGCCGCGCTCTCGTCCGCGACGCGACCGGTCGCCTCGGTCGCGGCCCTGCGCGCGTTCATCAAGCAGCACGGCGATGCGGGTTTGCGGCTCGACCCCGCCGCCTGGGTCGGCGCCGGGCTGTGGCAGCGCGTCGAACGCGATTTCCCCAGCCGCATCACCATGGGCGGGAAGGACTGGTTGCTGCGCTACCGGTTCGCTCCCGGTGAGAGCGATGACGGGGCCACGCTCGAGATCCGCGAGGCCGACCTGCCCTACCTCGACGCGGCGGTGCTCGCCCTGCCGGTGCCCGGGTGGGCTGCCGAAGCGGTCGAGGCCTGCCTGCGTCTCTTGCCCAAGGCCGTCCGCCGGGAGCTGATTCCGCTCGCCGACACCGCGGCCGGACTCGCGCCGGCGGTGTGCGCATCGGGCCTGCCGCTGAGTCAGGCGGTGGCCACCGCGGTGGCCGAGCGGCTCGACTGTCGTGTGCCGCCGCCCGATCCGGCCGGGTTGCCCGAACACCTGCGTCTGCGCATCGTCGTCCACAACGCAGGCGACGAGATCCTCTACAGCGGTCGGGACTGGCGCCATGTGCTCGCGCTGGCAGGTGGTAGCGAGGCGCTCGATCCGCTCGCCCCGCTGCGCGAGCGCCATCAGACCGACCCCGGCGACACCTGGCCGGGCCCGGTACCGCAGACGGTGGCCATCGGGGGCCTGCAGGCCTGGTGTGGTCTGGCCCGCGCGCGCTCGGCCGCGGCCACCGTCGCTGCCCAGCGCAGCGTCTATGCCTCCGAGGCCGCCTGCCGGGTCTGGCATCCCGACGGGGTGCGCGCGCTGCTCGAGGCGCGGCTGGAGCCGGAGCTCGAGGCCGTGGTCAACGGTGGCGACAGCCGCCTCGACGCCCGGATCGAACGCGACTGCGGCACGAGCGCCGGCGCCCTGCGGCGTCAGCTGGCGATCCAGGTGCTGGTCGACGCGAGCCCGCTCGCCGCACGCTGTCGCGACCACGAGGCCTTCGCCGCGCTGGAGACCGCCGCCAGGCAGGCCCTGGCCGCCGCAGCGCCGGAGATCGACGCCCTGCTCGGCCGTTGCGCCGATACGGCCCGCACCATCCGTCAGCGTCTGCGTCGCGGCAGCCGCGGACTCGGCGCCGCGGCGGTCCTCAGCGCTGTCGGCACCGAACTCAGCCGTCTGCTCGAACCGGGCTGGCCCGGTTGGCTCGGCTATCGCGCTGCGCTGCGCATGCCCCACTACCTCCAGGCGCTGGAGTGGCTGCTCGACGACGCCGATCTGGCCGCCGAGCGCGCCGTACGCGCCCAGCGCCATCGCGCGCGTCTGGTGGCGGCGTGGACGGAGGTCGCCCAGCACGCCGATCCGCGCCGGGTTCGCGCCTGCGGCCTGCAGGACACGGCGCGCCACGCTCGCGCCGTGCTCGAGGAATGCCTGCTGATGGCCACCCGGCCGCGCGAGGCGCCACGTCTCGGCGCGCCGCAGTTCGGCGCCACCGAGGGCCTGCTGCACAAACTGCTCGATACGCTCGATCGCCAGCTGGCGGCGAGTGAACGTGCCGACCGCGAATGCCGTCAGGCCCTGCTCGACGCCGCGGCCCAGCTCCAACGCGCGCCCGCCGGTCCCATCCGCACGGCCCTTGAACGTTCGCTCACCGATGCCCTGCGTCGCCTGCCCGAACTCGGTCAGGGCTGTGACCTGGAGGACCAACACGCCCGGGCCCGCGCGCTGATCGCGCGGGTGCGCAGCGCCTTGAGTTGACGGCCGCCTTTTTCGCGCGGTTGGCAGCCTCGCGTCGGTGCGGGGCGTCTCGGGCCGGCTGCGATCCCTGCCGCCAGCGAGCGAGCAGAGGCGGGTCTGCCGTAGTGTTGTCGTCGCCCTGCGCAAGCTCCCTCGCGGTGTGGCGTCTCCCTTGAGGCTTCCTGCAGAGGGGGCGCTGCCCCCTCGCGGCTTCGCCGCGTACCCCCCCGGCCTCGGTCGTCACTCGCCAGCTGCGCTGGCGTTTTCGGCGGCCCTGCGGGCCATTTTCGCCGAAAACCGTTCCTCTGTCGGCCGACCCGCTATTCACGATATGTGGCGTGCGAACGCTTCACTGCGACCTCTGAGGGCGTCGTCTCCCTTGGCGGCCGTCGCGCCCGGCCTAGGCTGCCTGCTGCCGCCGAGCCCGTGTCCACCGCCCGGAGATGACCGCATGCGTGTCCCGCCCGTTCTCGCCCTGTCCGCCGTCCTGTTGTGCGCCGCCTGTGGCGGCGATCGCGCCCGGCCGCAACCGGGTGACGCCGGCCCGGGCGATTTCATCGAGGTGCGCGAATTCGGGTGGCTGACCTCCCTGCGTCGGCCACAACCGGCCTGGCACCCGAGCAGTCGGATGCTCGCGGCACGCGGTCGCGAGGGTCTGGTGCTCTACCACGAGGGCGGGCGCAGCCCCACCGTGTACAGCTACTCCGACAAGCGTCAGGCCTACGATCCGCGCTGGATCAACGCCGGCGAACTGGTGTTCGGCCCCGAACCGGCGGTGCAGCGCGACGCCGATGGGCGGGTGTTGCTGCCGCGCGAGGGGCTGCGGGTGACCACCTACAGCCGCGATGGTCTCAGCGAGCCGCGGGAACTGAGTGAAGTTGGCTACCGGCCGCGGCCCTGGGGCCGGCGCGGCATCGTCGCCAGCGCGGCCGAGAACATCTACATCTACGATGCGCGTGGGCGACGCGAGCTGTTCGAGGTCGGCTTCGACCCCGAGCCCGATCCCTGGGGCCCCGGTCTGGCCTGGCGCGACAAGCCCTTCGGCCTGCCCGACTACTGGACCGAGGTCGAGGGGCTCGGCAACCTGTACATACGGTGGGGTGAAAACTCTGTGACCCGCCTGCCGCGCGCGGTCGAACCGGCCTGGTGCTCCTGGGGCGGGCTGGTGGCGACGGTGATCGACGTGCCCGAACCGCCGGGCCCGGTCGCCGCCGAGCCGGGCGCACCGGCGCCCCCGTCCTCCGGTGCCGAGTCCGTGCGCGACGCGGTCGCCGCACGACAGGGCGGCGCGGTCGTGCCGGTCGACCCGCCCGAGGCCACGGCCTCTGCGACGGATTGGTGGACTCCCGGGACCTCCGTGGTCTACCTGCCCGGCCCCGACGCCGCGCCGGTGGTGGTCGGCGAAGGTCTGCGCAACCCGGCCCCGCATCCGACCGAGCCGGTGCTCGCCGCGGTCGATCGCGACGGCGCGGTGGTCCTGGTCGCCTGCGGTACCGGCGAGCATCGGGTCACCACCGTCGATCCCGCGGGGCTGCGTCCGGTGTGGAGCCCCGACGGTACCCGTCTGCTCTACGAGCAGGAGACCGACAATCCGGCGGTACGCTATCTCGCGGTGAGCGTGTTCCGGATCGTCGACTGAGCTCGCCGGCCCGGGCGGGCGCGCTCAACGGCGACCGCGGGTCCGACGACGGCCAGGGTGCCGGCGCCGGGCGCGGCGGCCGGGACCCGCGGCGGTGGCGCCGCGTTCGATCTCGGTGATGCGGTCGCGCAGCCGGGCCGCCTCCTCGAAATTGAGGTCTTCGGCCGCCTTGAGCATCATGATCCGCAATTCGGTGATGTCGGCGGTATCGTATTGCGGAGCCTCGTCCTCGGCGGCGCGCGCGGCGGCGAGCTGATCGGCGAAGGCGGCCGATTCCTGGGCGCGCTGGACGCTGCGTGGGATGATGCCGTGGGCCTCGTTGAAGGCCCGTTGGTGCGCGCGGCGGCGTTCGGTCTCGCGGATCGCTGCCGCCATCGCCGGCGAGTTGCGGTCGGCGAACAGCAGCACGGTGCCCTGGATGTGGCGCGCGGCGCGGCCGATGGTCTGGACCAGGCTCATCTCTGAACGCAGGAAGCCCTGCTTGTCGGCGTCGAAAATACACACCAGGCTGACCTCGGGCAGGTCCAGGCCTTCACGCAGCAGGTTGACCCCGACCAGGCATTCGGTCTGTCCGGCGCGCAGGGCGTGGAGGATCTCGATGCGTTCGAGCGCGTCGATGTCGGAGTGGAGGTAGGTGGTTTCGATACCCGCCTCCTGGAGGAACTCGGCCAAATCCTCGGCCAGGCGCTTGGTCAGGGTGGTGACCAGGGTGCGCTCGCCGCGGGCCTTGCGCTCGAGCACCGCCGCTATGAGCGTCTCGACCTGCCCTTCGGTCGGCTCGACGCGGATCGCGGGGTCGAGCAGGCCGGTGGGGCGGATGAGCTGCTCGACGCGCAGCTCCTCGTGCTCCGCCTCGTAGGGGCCGGGGGTGGCCGAGCAGTAGATCCGTTGGCCGACCAGTTCGTCCCACTCGGTGAAGGTCATCGGGCGGTTGTCCATCGCCGAGGGCAGGCGGAAGCCGTGTTCGACCAGCGTCTCCTTGCGCGAACGGTCGCCGGCGTACATCCCGCGCAGCTGCGGCAGGGTCACATGGCTCTCGTCGACGATGGTAAGGAAATCGCGCGGGAAGAAATCGTAGAGGCAGTAGGGGCGCTGGCCGGGACCGCGGCCGGAGAGATAGCGCGAGTAGTTTTCGATCCCGGCGCAGTAGCCGACCTCGCGCAGCATCTCGATATCGTACCTGGTGCGCGAGAGCAGGCGTTGGGCTTCGACCAGCGCGCCCTTGGCCAGCAGCTGGCGGTGGCGCTGTTCGAGGTCGGCCTCGATCAGATGGATCGATTGGTCGAGCGTCGGCTCGTCGACCACGAAGTGTTTGGCCGGGTAGAGGTTGATGCGCTCGTGGCGCTCGAGGATCTCGCCACTGATCGGGTGGACCTCCTTGATGCCCTCGACCTCGTCGCCGAAGAACTCGATCCGGATCAGCGTGTCCTCGTAGGCCGGCCACAGTTCGACCACGTCGCCGCGGACGCGGAATTTCCCGCGTTGGAAGTCGATGTCGCCGCGGACGTACTGGATGCTGACCATGCGACGCAACAGCTCGTCGCGTTCGAGTTCCTCGCCGACGCTGAGGGTGACGGTGAGATCCTCGTAGGCGGCGGGCGAGCCCAGACCATAGATCGCGCTGACCGAGGCGACCACGATCACGTCGCGGCGGGCGAGCACGCTACGGGTGGCCGAGAGCCGGAGCTTGTCGATCTCCTCGTTGATCGAGCTCTCCTTCTCGATGTAGAGGTCGCGCGAGGGGACGTAGGCCTCGGGTTGGTAGTAGTCATAGTAGCTAACGAAGTACTCGACCGCGTTTTCGGGGAAGAAGCCCTTGAATTCGGAGTAGAGCTGCGCGGCGAGAGTCTTGTTGTGCGAGATGACGATGGTCGGTCGCTGCGCCGCTGCGATGACGTTGGCCATGGTGAAGGTCTTGCCCGAGCCGGTGACGCCGAGCAGGGTGCTGTGGCGCAGGTCCTGTTCCAACGCGGCGGTGAGTGCGGCGATGGCCTGCGGTTGGTCGCCCATCGGTTCGAAGGGGGCGTGCAGCTTGAAGCCAGCGGGTTCGTCGGTGGGCGCCATCGTGGTCGAGTCTGGATCCGCGCTGCGAGCGGGCAAGCGGGGTCGGGGCCGGCTTGCGCGCGCGCGGCCGGACGCAAGATCACCGCCATGGCCCCAGCCAACGCCGCGGTGGTCGCCCTCTCGGGTGGCCAGGATTCGACCACCTGCCTCGCCTGGACGCGGCGGCGCTTCGCCCGGGTGTACACCATCGCGTTCGATTACGGCCAGCGCCATCGCGTGGAGCTGGATGCGGCGGCACGGGTGGCCGGGGTGGCCGGGGTGGTGGAGCACCGGGTGCTGCCGGTCGCGAGTCTCGCCGCGCTCGGCGGCAACGCCCTGACCGGCGCGGGCGCGGTCGATGGCGCTGCGGATCCCGCATCCGGCTTGCCGCCGACCTTCGTGCCCGGGCGCAACCTGCTGTTCCTGACCCTGGCCGCGGCCTGGGCCTACCAGCTCGACGTGACCGAGCTGGTCACCGGCGTGTGTCAGACCGATTACAGCGGTTACCCCGATTGCCGTGCGAGCACCATGGAAGCGCTGCAGCAGAGCCTGCGCACCGGCATGGAGCGGCCGTTCACCATCCACACGCCGCTGATGCACCTGACCAAGGCCGCGTCGGTACGCCTGGCGGTGGAGCTCGACGCGCTGCCGTTGCTCTCCTGGTCGCACACCTGCTACGCCGGAGCGGTGCCGCCCTGCGGGATCTGCCCCGCCTGTCGTCTGCGCGCGCGTGGCTTCGCCGAGGCGGGTGTCGTCGATCCCTTGCTCGTGCGCCTGGGGGTCGGATGAGGGCGGTGCTCCAACGCGTGGCCGAGGCCGCGGTCAGCGTCGCGGGTGAGGAGATCGGACGGATCGGCCCGGGCTTGCTGGTGCTGCTCGGCTGCGCCGCGGAAGACGATGCGAGCGACGTGGACTGGCTGGCGGGCAAGATCGTGCGCATGCGCATCTTCGCCGACGCCGCGGGCAAGATGAACCGCAGCGTGGCCGACACCGGCGGCGACATCCTCTGCGTGAGCCAATTCACCCTGCATGCCGCGACCCGTAAGGGCAACCGGCCCTCATTCATCGGCGCCGCGTCGGGCGAGCGGGCGATGACGCTCTACACCGCCTGCTGCGATCGGCTCGGGCAGCTGCTCGGTCGTCCGGTCGCCACCGGACGCTTCGCCGCCGACATGCAGGTCGCGCTGGTCAACGACGGACCGGTGACCATCTGCATCGACAGTCGCGATCGCGAGTGATCGCGCCCTCCGGCCGCTGCGCTCAGAACACCACCGTGGTCTTGAGCGCGAAGAAATACCAGTCCTCGTCGGGCGTCTGCCTGTCGTTCTCCAGCTCATAGACGACAGCCGAGCCGTGGACCGCGTGGACCTCGCCCTTGACGACCCAGTGGTCGTTGATGTCGTAGCGCACCCCGGCGTAGACCTCCTTGTGATACATCTGGTGGCCTTCCCAGCCGCGGGCGGGGTCGACCTCGTTGCCGTCGCGGTCGTGGATGTCGCGGTAGAGCTCGTCGTAGACCGCGAACAGCGTCAGTTGATCGCAGCACTCGTAGGCGGCGGAGACATACCAGCCGGCGCGGTCGATCGCCTCGTAGTGGCGCGCGGTGCCCAGGGGGCTGTGCAGGTCCAGCACCGCGTCGAAGCCCCAGCGCATGTACTCGGCAGCGAAGGTCCACGGCCCCCAGGTGTATTCGGCGCCGAAGAAGACGGCGTCGAGGTCGTCGACGGTGTAGGCGAAGCGCGCACCGTCGGGCGCGGCACCCGTGGCGTCGAGCGTGGCGATGCGCATCCAGGTGGTGGACAGGCGCAGGCCGCCCATCGGCGGGGACCAGGCCAGTGCCAGACCGTAGACGGCCTCCACCTCGAGCCGCTCGGGCAGCAGCCCCATCTCCTCCTCCATGGTCAGGGCGACCGCGCCGTCCGGTTCCAGGGCCAGGGTGCCGAGGTAGGCTTGATAGGCCAGCTCTCCCGCCGCGTCGAGCATGACGTGGCCGTAGGCCTGGGCGCCGTCGTAGGCGGTGATGCTGTCGCGCCAGCGGTTGAGGTAGACCGCTTCGGGCAGGAAGATCTGCGGCCGGGCGATGTCGATGTCGCGCGACTCGTTGTACAGGCCGAGCGGGATCTTGGCCCGGCCCAGGCGCAAGCCGAGGCTGTCGGCGTGACGGTAGTCGGCGTAGGCCCAGTCGATCACCACCTCGTTGTTGCCGAGTTCGCCGAGGTCGTGGCTGAACAGCTGCAGGCCCACCCGCAGGTCGTCGGTGAGTTCGGCCTGGAGCGCGAGCCCGATCTCGTTGAATTCGAAGCTCCCGTCGCGGGTATCGCCGAAGTAGTTGTTGCCGGTGCTGTGGAGGTAGCCCTGGCTGACAAAGCCGTTGATGCTCAATTCCTGGAGTTCGTAGGCGTCGAGGCCGGCATTCAGGCCGAGCCCGGCCAGGACCAGGACCAGAAAGCGGTGAGGAGATGACAAGGGCCCCATGATCATTGCTCCTCTGCTTCCGTTTCGTCGTCTTCTTCCGCCTCACCGACAGTGATGATGGTGACCAGCGGATCCGCAGCGAGGTCGGCGGCGCTGCCGATGCAGGCGATCGCACCGGGGGTCTGACCGACGTAGGCGCGCAGCTCGGCAGCCGAGGTGAAACGCTTGGGCATCCGCCCCTTGCCGGTGAACACACGCCGGCGCCAGTAGGAGGCGAACTGCTTCGGCGTCTTGCCGACGATCGTCTGCAGTCGGGCTTCGGCCGCGGGGTCGCCCGCGTGCAGCGCCAGGACCACCCGTTGATCGTCGTGCCAGTGAGCGCGCTTGCCGAGGTACATGCGGCGCAGCTCGCGTTGGTTCACGCGGTCGACGCCCACATCGCGGTGGGCGATGATCACCGTCTGGTCGGCGGGGTCCTCCGCGGCGCCGCCTGGCGCGGCTGCGAGCGCCAGCGCGAGCCAGACCATCAGACGCAGCACGCCGGTGGCCGCCCGGCTACGCAGCCGCACCTGTGGTGTCCGCCTGCCAGTGCCCATCCCCGCAGTATAGTCGGGAAGTGAAGAGGACCAAAGCCGCAGCGCTCGCGCAGTTCATTTCCGTGAATCGCGCCTCCCGTCCGGCATCGGAGGCGTTTCGCTGGCGGCGGTTCCGTTCGGCTGACGTCTTCGCGCCATCCGTCGTGCCGGTGCCGTCGGGCGCCGGCACCGACAGAGGGGGGTCCATCGCCGCGCTTGATGCCGGGTGCGGGAGCGGTCACCATCACTGGCCCACCTGGACCGAGGAGGCCGTCATGCCCACCATCCGCCGTCTGCTGGCCACCGGCCTCGCCCTGCTGCTGCTGCACGCGTCGTCGGGTTGTCGTCGGGTCCCAGGTACCGATCGGAGCCAATTCAACGTATTCTCGCGCGAGACCGAGGTCACGATGGGAGCGAATGCCTATCGCGAGATCATGGCCGGGGAGGAGCAGGTCACCGGTACACCCATGGCCCGGATCCTGGAACGGGTCGGGCGTCGGATCGCCGCCGTGTCGCCGGATCCCGGCTACGAGTGGGAATTCGCCCTGGTGCGCAGCAAGACGGTCAACGCCTTCGCGCTGCCAGGCGGGAAGGTGGTCTTCTACACCGGCATGCTGCCCTACTTCAAGACCGAGGCCGATCTGGCGGTGGTCATGGGCCATGAGATCGCGCATGTGATCGCCCGCCACGGCGGTGAGCGCATGTCGCACGGCGTGTTCATCTCCGGCGTCAGCACTGCGATCGGCGCCTATCTCGAGACCCAGGGGGTCGAACGCTCGCAGCGCAACATGTGGCTCGCCGCGCTCGGCGCCGGGGCCCAGTTGGGCGTGACGCTGCCTTTCAGCCGCAAGCACGAGCACGAGGCGGACAAGCTCGGCATGCGCTACATGGCCAAGGCCGGCTATGATCCGCGCGCCGCGCCGGCATTCTGGGACTCGTTCAAGGGCGCCAGCGGCACGCCGGAGTTCCTCAGCACCCATCCGCACGACGAGAGCCGGGCCACCGAGCTGCGCGCGCAGCTGCAGCAGGTCCTCGAGCACTACCGCGCCGCGGAAACGCAGCACGGCATGGGGGCGACGCTGCCGAGTGACCGGTGAGTTCGAGATCGTAGCCCGGCGGCGACGAGATCACGGACCCGGGGGTGAACGGATCCGGGTGTCACCGGTATGACCAGGAGGGTGTCCCGCCCGTCCGTCTCGCGCCCGTCCGGCTTCAACGAGACCGGGAATGCCAAGTACTCGAACTGGGTGATCGTGAATGCTGCTGGGGCCGGCGCCAGCACAGGCTGGATCACTACGATGGCACACGAGATCCAGCACTGCGTTCCTGACAAGGAGAGGCACAACCTGGTCTACAGCCTCCTCAGCGCGGATCTCCCCGGGATCCCGCCTCCTGGCAAGTCGGTCCACGGTCACAAGCGAATGTCCCGCTATCCTAGCAAGCCCTATGCCGAGTCGACGTGGACGACTACAGAACCCACGACCACCAAGGCCCGCAACAACGCCGAGACGCTGCCCAGCGCGGCACCGTGAGGACAGCAGCCATGTATCGCACCCTTCTCATCGCATCGCTGTTCCTGACCACATCCGTGACCCCGGCTGAGGATCGGACCACGTTCTACCTCGACTGGATCGGCCCACGGGCTGCGGGCACCACGGCGCAGGTCCGCAGGCGGTTCATCGCCCCCCTGGCCAAGCAGCCCCTACACGTACGGGCGTCCATCGCTCACCTGCTGGCGAAACGCCTCGCCGATGCCTCCGGTTGCCCAGCCGAGGCGACGTGGAGCGCCGAGCGAGTCGACGGCAATACGGTCAGTGGGCGTGCCGCTTGGGCCTTGAACCAGATGCTCGGCGGTCGCTTAGCGACTCCGGCTCCCGACGCTGACGAAGCAACGCGAGTCGCGCGTGCCAAGCGATCTCTCGATGCCCTCAATCTGCTCGCGGATGGCATCGCCGAGGTCCAGAGGCACAACGGGCTCGACGCCAAGCACTACCATGAACGCTACACCGCCGGCCTCGTCTGGGACGACCCCAAGCACTTCGCCGAAACTGAGGAGCGGTTCGAAGCAGCGATGGCGGCATGGTACCCCCTCGGCAAACACCAGTCTGAGTTGCTGGTAATCCTCCAAGACAGCCCCTATATAGCTCACTTTACACGACCGGAAGACCAAGAGTTCCTCCGGCCAGACCAAGTAGGGAAGAACCTACCCAAGCCCGATCCGATCCGCCTGCTGGGCAAACCTCATGAGTTCGTGCTCACGCTCTACAGCGGTGACCGCCTTACGGTGATCTATCGTTTTGTCCTCGATGCGTCAGGCAAGGTCATGGCGTTCGGTAAGGCAAATAACGTCTAGTGTGGTGAAAAGCAGAAAAGGACGCCATCACCAAGGTGCCGTGGCATCTCTACGCCGATGCGACAGCCAGCGTCCCGGTTAGGTTCGAGGTGGATGGTCTGGGCGAGAGGGTCAAGATCGAGAAGGTGCTCGTGAGCTTCTACTGTGCTGACATGGTGCACAATCATGTCGGCTATCCAGAATACTTGGGGTACGTGAAGCGTTTCGAGCATGAGTCGCAGTTCGGTGTCGGCGACGGCTTCGAGGAGAACGGCCGTACGCATCCGGAGAGTTCGGTGTATACGGCCTGGATCCCCACCGGTGTCTTCAGAAACGAGGCGGACTTGATCGCGGATACGACAGAGCGAGGGTACTTCGTTGTGACGATAAACAGACTCGATTACCGTGAACGGGTTGAGATCAAATAGCGCGAGCACTATCAACCGGCGCACCGTGGTGGCGAACCCGGATCTCGACGAGCTGGGCCGGAAGACGATCACCGCTCACAGCCTGCGGGTGACCTTCGCCAGCCTGTTGTTCCAGGGCGGCGCGAACATCCGGACCATCAACGAGCTGATGATGCATGAGCAGCTCGGAACCACCGCGCGGTACACGCCCGTGGAGTTGAATGATCTGCGCAAGGTGTGCCGGAGGCGCATCCAAGGGGGTGAGATGCTGGATGCCATAGCGGAGTACCCCCTTCACCATCGCGGTTGAGGAGAAGGTCTATGACCCGCTGGTGAATGACACTGACTACATCAATTCGGAGTACATCTCACTGAAGCCGTGGTACGAGCTGAAATACAGCCTGCCTGTTCTGCCCGATGGCAGCAACCATTACCTTATCAGCAACAAGGTCTCAATCGATCGCTTCGGTGACAAGGAGGTACCTGTCTTCGAAATCGATGTGGACCGTAGTGCGACCAATGGCACGTACAGCGCCCTAGACCAGCCGCAGGGGCACAAGGAGGCGGAGAAGAAGTTCTGGAACAATCACACGAACCCCTCCGATAATATTGGTTGGTTCAAATTCTCGGACCTCGAATGGGGCCAAACTGATGACGGAAGTGATGGTGATTTCACCCTCACCATCGACTATGACACGGTCAACAGCCCGTTTGTAAATGACAAGCGAATGAGTTTCACCGTTGCGGACGGACGGTATCAGAGCTTTACCGGAATCTACTACGGCAGAAAGGACGCCGGAGTCGCCACGGACCTCGTAGACATCGAGAAGGATGAGGGGTCGATCGATCTTAAGGCCTTCTAGGAAACTCCGGAGAACAAGAACGTCTTCAGCATCTCCTACAATGACGTCAAGACGGGGCTGAGTGGTGCAGTGATGCCCGCCATGAAGACGGCATCAATCTCGGCTCTTGCCGTTGCAGTCGCCAGTCACACGTCCAAGAAGGCATCGATCTGGCTCGGCGAGCGGTTCGTGACCTTCGCGACCAATCCCTGGTTGGGCGTTGGGTTGCTTGTCGCCGAGACTGCATGGGGTCTGGCAAACTGGGGTAAGGCTCAGGTGCCCGAATGGGCTGCCTACATCTGCTACGGCGGCTACGTTGTTCGCGACCGTGAGGGCAACAAGGGTGTGAGCGCGCTCTTCCCCTCTGATCGACCAGACGATCGGACCGTTCGTATCCCGGTGGATACCAACAATGGTACAGGCACAGCTCGCAGCCGCTTCCGCGTAGCTGGCAAGCGCGTTCCTGTCTCCCTTGGTAAGAGCGTTACCGGCTTTGTCAGCGGCACCATCTGTGCCGGTGGCATGTCGGGTGTGAGCATCCTCACCCTGGGGCTGTATGACTCTGAACTCGACATCTCCATTACCTGCAACATCAAGTCGGTTGAACAGGGAATCCAGATCCAATCCAACGCTTTTGCGGTGGATATTCTCGCTTTCTGCGTGATGAGCAATCACATGCATATTGTATTACGCACGGATCCAGAGCAGGCGCAGCGGTGGAGCGCGCGAGAGGTGGTCGAGCGTTGGAGCGCGGTATTTCCCGATCGGGATCCGGTGACCGGCGGGCCGATCGCGTGGGATCCTGCAGATATCGATCGCCATGCGCGCGATGATGTATGGGTCGCCGTTCGTCGCGAGCGCCTGGCATCCGTCTCGTGG
>CAZTGE010000090.1:0-16858 GCA_964612995.1 uncultured candidatus Brocadiaceae bacterium
GTGACGCAGGTGGAGGCGAGGCATGGCCCTCATTCGCGAGCTTTGAGTCGCCCTGTCGCCCGGCCAGGCCTGGCCGGCCTCCAGGTTTCCGAGGGGGCGCTGCCCCCTCGCGCCTGCGGCGCGTACCCCCACGCGCCTCGGTCGGCGCTCGCCAGCTGCGCTGGCGTTTTCTGCGGCGCTACGCGCCATCTTCGCAGAAAACCGCTCCTCGGTCGGCCGGTCGCCCGGCCAGGCCGGGCCGGCCCGGGCCGGCCCGGGCCGGGCTCCAGACGCTACGGATGAGTGCTCTTTGCTTTTTGCTTTTTGAGGGTCCCGTCAACGACGCGGGTGCTGATCGGGACGGTACGCCATGTCATGACAGGGGATTCTGCGGCTCGGGCCGGCGCGTGCACGCTCGTGCATCCGCAGGTCATGATCGGCAGAGTGTGAGTGTGGCGACTGCGGGCTGGAAACCGTCCGCACCGCCAGAAGACCATCTTCGCGATCACACGAGCACACGAGCACACGAGAGAACCGAAAGACCATGCGCAGCAGGACTCCGGCACTCACAGCGGTTACGCCCTGTGCCCCCGCTTTACCCTTATGTCATCGTTTCGTCTTCGTCTTCGTCTATCGGGCTATGATCACGCCCTTGCGGCTTGAGCGAGCGTGGACGGATTGTTCCGACGCCAAGCCCCCGAACAGGCGCTCGACCGACACTGGAGTCATCATGGATCTGACCGACGACAAACTCGCCGCCCTGATACAGGAATTACACGGATTGCTTGATGCGGTGAACACCCAGGATCCCGCCGAATTCGTGACGCGGCGCCATCTGGTCGAACTCGCCAAGGATGTGGCGGCGGAACTCAACCGCTACGTGAATGGCCAGGACAGCAGGGGGAGCGACCGCCGCCGCGCCATCGAGGCGCTGGTGCATGGCCGTGCGGGGCATGTAGACGCCGGAGTGGCCGACACGGTCAGCGAGGCGACGCGGGGCGAGGCCTGATGGGCACCCCCGGCCCGACTGCGCGCCCCCTTGATGGCGTCTCGCTCGCGCCGGGGCTGGCCGAGGGCCGGGCGGTGATCTACCGCGACATCTTTTATCGCACTACCGTCTACGACATCAACATCGAGGGGATAGAGCGTGAGTGGCAGCGGCTCGAACACGCGATCGAGGAAACCCGCTCAAGTATCGACGCCGTCGCCACGCGCATCGAAACCGAAATGGACGAACAGATGGCGGCGGTGTTCTCCGCTCACGCCGCCATCCTCGATGACCCATCCCTGCGCCGCGACCTGCGCACATGCATGGAGCAGCGGCTGATCAACGCCGAGCAGGTGGTGCGGCTGGTGTTCCACAGCTGGGACCAGCGCCTGCGCCGCAGCGGCGCCCTATCCGGCACCGAAGACCTCAGGGACCTGGTCCGGCGCCTGCTGCGCAGCCTCCACGGCATCACCGCCCACGGCCTCGAGAACCTGGCCGAGAACAGCGTGGTCGTCGCCCAACGGCTGCTGCCCAGCGATACCCTGTTCCTTTCGCGCAGAGCGGTGGCCATGGTCCTGGAACAGGGCGGCTGGGCCTCGCACGCGGCGATGCTCACCCGCAGCCGCGGCATCCCGGCGGTTGGTGGCATCCACGGCGCCACCACCCGCATCTCCACCGGCGATCATCTCGCCGTCGATGGCAGCAGCGGGCTGGTCCTGCACAACCCCGACTCCGAAGCCCTCAAGCACTTCCGCCGCACCACCACCCGCGAGAGCGAGCGCTTGACCCTGGCCTGGTCGCGACGCCACGAGCCGGCCTGCACCCGCTCCGGACGCGAGGTGGCGGTATGGGCCAACGCCTCGGCCCACGGCGAGGTCGAAGCCGCGCTCGAGGGGGGCGCCCAGGCCATCGGCCTGTTCCGGGTCGAGAACCTGTTCCTCGCCCGCGACAACCTGCCCGACGAACGCGAACTGGTGCGCGAACTCGAATTCCATCTCAGCCCCTTCTCCAGCCGCATGCTCATCCTGCGGCTGCTGGACGTCGGCGCGGACAAGATCCCGTCCGGCATGGCCCTGCCGTCGGGCACCGAGGGCCCGCTCGGCCTGCGCGGCGTACGCACCCTGTTGCGCTATCGCGATCTGCTCGACACCCAGCTCAATGCTGCGCTGGAGCTCCACGGCCGGTTCTCCGGCCTGCATCTGATGCTGCCGATGGTCACCTTCCCCTGGGAGGTCGACGCCGTCCGCGAGCGCCTCGAACAACTCGCGACCCACACCGGCCGCGACACCATCCCCCCGCTCGGCGCGATGATCGAAACCCCGGCCGCGGCCCTGGCCGCGGACGACCTCGCTGCGGTGAGCGATTTCCTGAGCATCGGCACCAACGACCTCACCCAGTACACCATGGCCGCCAGCCGCGATGCCTTGGAGTTGCGCGACTACTACTCCAGCCTCCACCCGGCCGTGCTCACGCTCATCGGCCGGGTGATCGAAGCGGCCGGCGACCGGCCGGTGAGCGTCTGCGGCGAGATGGCCCGCGATCAGACCGCCCTCGACCGGCTGCTCGACCTCGGCCTGCGCTCGATCAGCGTCTCGCCTCCCGCGATTCCGCTGGTCAAAGCCCGCATCCGCCAACACGACTAAGGCTTCCCTCACAGGGGGCGCTGCCCCCTCGCGCCTTCGGCGCACCCCAGCTTCCTCGCTGCCGCTCGTCGCGCTCTGCCGGCCGCAGGCCCCACCGGGGCCTGCTATCGCTTCGCGATACCGGCTCCGCCCCCCTCGCGCCTCTGTCGTCACTCGCCAGCTGCGCTGGCGTTTTCGGCGGCCCTGCGGGCCATTTTCGCCGAAAACCGTTCCTCTGTCGGCCGGTCGCCCAGCCAAGCCTGGCTGGGCTCCGGACGCTGCGGATGTACGGCTCTGGCGCTTTGAAGGGCCCGTCTTCAGTGATCGAACAGGCTGACGCAGGTGGAGGCGAGGCATGGCCCATATGTGCGAGCTTTGAGCGGCCCTGGGATCCAAGGGGGCAGATCCCTTGAGAGGAACGTCACGACCGACAGCGACTGCGCAGTACATCCTGCAGCGGCCGGTCTGAGCCGGCGCCCGGGCTCAGCGCGCGACCAGTTCACGGAAGCGGTCCTCGTCGATCCGCTCCACGCCGTGTTCATCGGCCGCCGCGAGCTTGCGCGCGCCCGGGTCCTCACCCACGACCAGGAAGTCGGTGTTCCCCGACACGCTGCCGGTCGCCTTGCCCCCCTGGCTGCGTACCGCCTGTTCGGCCGCATCGCGGTCCATCGACGCCAGCTTCCCGGTGAGCACGACCGTCTTGCCCCGCAACCGCCCGCCCTGGCGTTTGCTCTGCGGATCGATGCCCAGCCGAGCCAGATGCGCGAGCAACGCGCGGTTGGCGTCGCGATCGAACCACGCGCGGACCGATCGTGCCACGACCTCGCCGACCCCCTCCACCGCGCGGATCGCATCCAGGCCGGCATCACGCAGCTCCGCGAGCGAGCCGAAGGCCTGGGCGAGATCGCTGGCCAGGGTCCGCCCGACGTGCGGAATACCCAGCGCGTAGAGCAGGCGCGGCAGGGTCGCGTTCTCGCGCGCGGAGCGGATCGCCCCGATCAGGTTGTCGGCTTGCTTGGGGCCCACGAGCTCGAGGCCTTCGAGCTGCGCGCGCTCGAGTTCGAAGATGTCCGCCGGCTCGGTGACCAACCCCTCCGCCACCAGCCGGTGGAGCAGCTTGGGTCCGAGCCCGTCGATATCCAGTGCACTACGCGAGACGAAGTGTTCGAGCGCACCCTGACGTCGGGCCGGGCAGGCCTGATTGATGCAGCGGGTCACGGCCTCGTCGCCGGGCCTGGCCACCGCCTCACCGCAGGCAGGGCAGCGCTCCGGCAGATGATAGGCCTGTTCGTTGCCGTTGCGGGCCTGTTTGTACACCCGCACCACATGTGGAATCACATCGCCCGCACGCTCGATCTCGACCGTATCGCCGATCTTCACATCCAGACGATCGATCTCGTCCTGGTTGTGCAGGCTGGCGCGTGTGACCTCGACCCCACCGATGCGCACCGGCTCGAGCTGTGCGACCGGTGTCAGCGCACCGGTGCGGCCAACCTGGGCCTCGATGTCGCGGATGCGCGAGCGCGCGTGGCGTGGCGCGAATTTCCACGCCACCGCCCATCGCGGATCGGTTGCCCGCGAACCGAGTTCGTCGTAGGCGGCGAGGTCGTCGACCTTGAACACCGCGCCGTCGATCTCGTAATCCAGGCGCTCGCGGCGCTCGCAGAGGGCGCGGAACCACCGCTCTGCCGCGTCCGGCCGCAGACGTTCGCTCTCGGGGTTGAGCGGGAAGCCGAGATCGTCCAGCCGCTGGAGGCAGTCCCAATGGTTGCGCGGACGATCACTCGTCCCGCGGGCCAGGGCCCAGGCGAAAAAACGCAACGGCCGCCGTGCGGTCACGTTCGGATCGAGCTGGCGCAGGCTGCCGGCGGCGGCGTTGCGCGGATTGGCGAAAGTGCGCTCGCCGGAGCGTTCCTGCGCCCGATTGAGCGCTGCGAAATCGTCGTTGCGCATATACACCTCACCCCGGACCACCACGCGCGCGGGCGGATGCTCACCGACCAGGCGCAAGGGGATCTGACGGATGGTGCGGATGTTGGCATAGACGTCCTCGCCGATCGTGCCATCGCCGCGCGTACCGGCAACGCGCAACACACCGTCTTCGTAGATCAGCTCCACGCTCAGGCCATCGTATTTCGGCTCACCGACCAGCCGGGGATCGCGCTCGAGCACCTTGCGGCAGTGATCGAGAAAACGCGCGAATTCCTGCGGTTCGCGAATCGCCCGCAGGCTCTGCATCGGCGGATCGTGGCGCACCGTACCCAGGTCCGAGCGCGGCGGCGCACCCACGCGCTGGGTCGGACTCTCCGGGCTGCGCAGTTCCGGATGCTCCGCCTCGAGCCGCTGCAGCTCATCGAGCAGGCGATCGTACGCAGCATCGGATATCTCCGGATCGTCGAGCACATAATAGCGGTGATCGTGGTAGGCGATCTGTTCACGCAGTTCACGCACGCGGCGCTCGCACTCGCCATCTCTGCTCCTGGCCATGCTGTCCCTCCCGATCGCTGATGGTAATAGACGACCGGCAACCCGGCGAATGCGCAATCCTGAGCTCTCCGGCTGAGGGGGCGCTGCCTCCTCGCGGCTTCGCCGCGTACCCCCACGGCCTCAATCGGGTTCGCGGCCTGCGGCCGCGTTTTCGCCGGGCCTGCGGCCCATTTTCGGCGAAAACCACCTCTCGGTCGGCCGACCTCTCTTGTCAACGATTCGTGGCACCCGAATGGCTTCGCCCGATGAGAGCCTCGTCAAACCTGTGTTACCCCGTGCCCCAATCCCCGCGATGCTGCGATCCATGCGGCCACAGATTCGTGAACGTGAACCGCATGATGGCGAGGAGGCGGCATGAGCGACGATGCCGATGACGACCTGCACGTCGGCACCTCGGGCTGGCAGTACGACCACTGGCGCGGTCGGTTCTACCCCGAGAACCTGCGCAAGCAGGACTGGTTCAGCCATTACGCCACGGTCTTCGACACGGTGGAGCTGAACACCTCGTTCTACCATCTGCCCAAACCGCAGACCGTACACAACTGGCACGACGCAGCGCCGCCCCGCTTCCGTTACGCGGTCAAACTCAGTCGCTACGCGACCCACATCAAACGGCTGCGCGACCCCGAGCAGACCCTCGCCCCCTTCCTCGAGCGCATCGACGCACTCAAGAGCTACTGTGGCCCGATCCTGGTCCAGCTGCCGCCGAACTGGAAACCGGAGATCGAACGCCTCGACGCCTTCCTCGCCGCCGCTCCCGGCCGGCTCGATTGGACTGTCGAGGTCCGTGACCCCCGCTGGCTCAGCGACGAGCTCTACGCGGTGCTCACGGACCACGGGGCCGCCTTGTGCATCCACGACATGATCGGCGACCACCCCTGGCGGATGACCGCCGACTGGACCTACCTCCGTTTCCACGGCGACCATTACCGCGGGTCCTACGAGAACGAACGCCTCGACGCCGCGGCCGATTTCATCGCCGAACAGCGCAGCGCCGGCAAAGCGGTGTGGGCCTATTTCAACAACGACGAGGACGCCCACGCCACGGCCGACGCCCAACGTCTACGCGAACGCTGCCACGCGCGAGCGTGAACCACCACGCCGGAGAAGAACATGACCGAACCAGCGACCATCGCCATCATCGGAGCCGGCAACATCGGTTCCGCGCTCGCCCATATGCTCGCAGGAGCCGGACACCGGGTCCGGGCCTGGGACCATTTCGACGAGGTGGTCACCACCATCAACCAGCGGCACCGCAACGACCGCTTCCTGCCCGGCGTGGCGCTCGACCCCGCGATCACCGCCACCCGCTCGCTGGCCGAGAGCGCGACCGCAGCCGATTGCGCCCTGCTCTGCGTTCCCGCGGCCCATGTCATGACCACCGCCGCGAGGCTGTACGAAGAACACGGCGCCCCGCTGCCGCTGGTCTGCCTGAGCAAGGGCGTCGATCCTCGGACCCGTCGCCCGGCGATGCTCGCACTGGCCGACGCCTACGAAGATGCCCCGAGCTTCGCCTGTGGCGGCCCGTGCATCGCCGAGGAGCTCACCGGAGCCAAGCGCGGCATGCTGGCGCTCGCCGGCCCCGATGTACCGCTGCGCGAACGCATCGCCACGATCCTGCGCGACAGCGGTCAACTGCTGCACGTCAGCGACGACCGCGTCGGCACCGCCTACGGCGGCGTGTTCAAGAACGTCTACGCCATCCTCGTCGGCTACCTGAGCACCGGCGCGGCCACCGGCGACAACCTGCTCGGCGGCGCGCTCGCCTGCTGTTCGGCCGAGGCCATCGCGCTGGGCACCATGCTCGGCTGCGAGCCGCACTGCCTTGCCGGCCCGGCCGGCCTCGGCGACCTGATCGCGACCGGCCTCTCCGGCAACAGCCACAACCACAGCTACGGCGCCGCCCTCGGACGCGGCGAGCGCCCCGCTGCCGATGCGTTGCCCGAAGGCGCGCGCAGTGTGGCCCACGTGTGCGCATGGGCCGAAGACGCCGGGGTGGAGACGCCTTTGGCAGATATGGTCGCCGCGCTGGTCGCGGGCGAACACATCGCCCACGACCGGATCGAGGCAGCCCTGTGCTGATCCTGGCCATCGATCTCGGCACCACCGGCAACCGCGCCCTGGTCTTCGACGAGCAGCTGAGAGTGCGCGCGCGCAGCTACCGCGAATTCCCGCAGATCTACCCGCAGCCCGGCTGGGTCGAGCACGATCCGGAGGTGATCTGGCAGACCACGGTGGCGGTGATCCGCGAAGCGGCCGACGCGCTCGATGGCGAGTCGATCGGCGCGGTGGCGCTGACCAATCAGCGCGAGACCTGCTGCGGCTGGGATCGCGACACCGGCCGCGCCCACGGCAACGCCATCGTCTGGCAGGATCGGCGCACCGCCGCGACCTGCGCCGGGCTCGCCGCCACACCGGTCGGCGCACGCATTCGTGAGCGCACCGGATTGCGCTGCGACCCCTACTTCTCCGCGACCAAGTGGGCCTGGATGCGCGAACACGGGCGTCTGCCCAGCGATGCCGCGCTCGGCACCATCGACAGCTGGATCCTCTACCGGCTCACCGGCGGCGCAGTCCACCGCACCGACATCACCAACGCCAGCCGCACCATGCTCTTCGACATCGCCGCGCAGGACTGGGACCCCGAACTCTGCGCCGCCTTCGGCATCGACCCGCGCCATCTGCCCCGGGTCGAGCCCTGCGACGGCGCGTTCGGTAGCACCGCCACCGAAGCGGTCGGCTTCGCCGCCCCGATCCGGGCGGTGGCCGGCGACCAGCACGCGGCCCTGTTCGCACAGGGCGGCTACAACCCGACAGTGATCAAGAACACCTACGGCACCGGCCTGTTCGTGCTGGCCAATGTCGGCGAAAAGATCCCGCAGGCCGAGGGCCTGCTCGCCACCCCCGCCTGGCGTCTGGGCGGGCGAACCGAATACGCGCTCGAGGGCGGGGCCTTCTCGGGCGGGGCGAGCGTACAATGGCTCCGCGATGGCCTGGAGCTGATCACCGGAGCCAACGAGACCGGCGAACTGGCCGCCTCGCTGTCGGACAACGGCGAAGTCTACTTCGTTCCGGCGCTCGCCGGGCTCGGCGCCCCGCACTGGGACGCCGACGCCCGCGGCATGCTCATCGGCATCACCCGCGCCACCACCCGCGCCCACCTCGTCCGCGCCGCCCTCGAAGCCGCCGCCTACCGCACCCGCGATATCGTGGCTGCCTTCAGCGCCCACAGCGGCCACGAGAGCGCAGTCCTGCGCGCCGATGGCGGCGCCTGTGCCAATGCGTGGCTGATGCAGTTCCAGGCCGACATCCTCGGCTGCGAGGTGCTGGTCCCGGCGGTCACTCAGACCACCGCCCTCGGGGTCACCGGCATGGCCGGCATCGCCGCCGGGGTCTGGCCCGACCGCCAGGCCTTCCAACAGCACGTCGCCATCGACAGACACTACCGCCCCCACATGCCCGCTGCACACCGCGAACGGCTCTACGCTCGTTGGTGCGATGCGCTCGACCGGGCGCGCGCCTGGCATCGCAGCGATTAAGACCGGCGCAGGCCGAGCGTCTACACGGGCGTGTAGTCCCTGCGAGCAGGCCTAGACTCGCCTGTACTCGCATGCGATCACCGATCGTCGACCCCCACGCCCCGAGGCCCAGCCATGTCCGTACCACCCACCACCGTCTTCAAGGGCCTGCGCCCCAACCCCCACCTCCAGCGGACCGTCCAGCGCTGCGCCCGCGGCCTGCATGATGGCGGCGCCATCTGCAGCACCGAGGTGACCATATCGCGCGATCATCGCCTGCAGCCCCGTGGACAGGGCATCGCCGTGCATCTGGCCGTGCGCCTGAGTTCCGGCGCCGCGCTGGTGGTCATCACCCGGTGCCCCACCACCAGCGCCCTCGACGCCAATCCGGCCAAGGCCGTCCGCGATGCCTTCGCCCTCGTCGACCTGCAGTTGGCCACCTGCAGCACCACGCCGCAGAGCGCGGCCAACTGAGCGACCGGCCACTGCCCGATCAGTACCACGCCAAATCCCTGAAGGATCACCGCATGGGCCACGCCAGCTCCGGAACCGCGACCGAACCCGTCCTCTGGCTCGAGGACCTCGACAACAGCCACGTCGCCCAGGTCGGTGGCAAGAACGCCTCACTCGGCGAGATGATCGGCGCCCTGCGCAACCAGGGGGTCACCGTACCCGGCGGCTTCGCGACCACCGCCGCCGCCTACCGTGAATTCATCACCGAGAACGAACTCGAAGCGCCGATCCGCGAACGCATCGACGCCTTCCACGGTGACGACGCCTCGCTCGAGGACACGGGTCAGGCCATCCGCCGGCTGATCACCCGCGCGGACATGCCCGCCACGCTCGCGGGCGCGATCCGCGAAGCCTACCGCCGGTTGGGCGACCGGCACGGTAGCCGCCAGCTGGCCGTCGCCGTACGTTCGAGCGCCACCGCCGAGGACCTGCCCGGCGCCAGCTTCGCCGGCCAGCAGGAGACCTTCCTCAACATCCGCGGTGTCGAGAACGTGCTCGAGGCCTGCCAGCGCTGCTACGCCTCGCTGTTCACCGACCGCGCCATCGCCTACCGCGAGGAACAGGGCTTCGACCACTTCGCCGTCGCGCTCTCGGTCGGAGTCCAACGCATGGTACGTAGCGACAAGGCCGGCTCGGGGGTGATGTTCTCGCTCGACACCGAGACCGGCTTCCCCGATGTGGTCGTCATCGATGCCGCCTGGGGCCTCGGTGAAACCGTGGTCCAGGGCACGGTCAACCCGGATGAGTACCGCGTGTTCAAACCGCTGCTCGAGCGTGGTGATTGCGCGCCGATCGTCGAGAAGACCCGCGGCGACAAACAGCACAAGATGGTCTATGCCCGCGGTGGCGACCACCCGACCAAGACCGTCGCCACGTCGAAAAAACAGCAACGCGCCTTCGTGCTCAGCGACGACGAGATCCTGCAGCTCGCTCGCTGGGCCTGTGCGATCGAAGCCCACTACGGTCGGCCGATGGACATGGAATGGGCCAAAGACGGCGCCGACGGCGAGCTGACGATCATCCAGGCGCGCCCGGAGACGGTCCAATCGCAGCGTAGCCAGCGCTCCTTCACCGCCTACACCCTACGTGAACGTGGCGAGGAACTCGCCCGTGGCCTGGCCATCGGCGAGTCGATCGCCGTCGGCCCGGCCCGCTGCATCGACAACCCCGACGAGGGCGACCGGGTCGCGGCCGGCGACATCCTCGTCACCTCGATGACCGATCCCGATTGGGTCCCGATCATGAAGCGCGCCGCGGCGATCGTGACCGACCACGGCGGGCGCACCAGCCACGCGGCCATCGTCAGCCGCGAACTCGGCGTCGCGGCAACCGTCGGCTGCAACGACGCGACCGGACGCATCGCCGACGGCGACACGGTGACCGTCTCCTGCGCCGAGGGCGACCAGGGCGTGATCTACCGCGGCGAGCTGGCCTATGATGAGCAGGAGGTGGTAGTCGAGGACCTGCCCGAGGCACCGGTGGACCTGATGGTCAACATCGCCACCCCCAGCGCCGCCTTTCGCTGGTGGCGTCTGCCCACGCGCGGCGTCGGCCTGGCGCGGATGGAATTCATCATCAACAACCAGATCAAGGCGCATCCGCTCTCGCTGACCCGCTTCGATACGCTTACCGACCCCGACGACCGTGCGGCGATCTCTGAACTGACCGCCGGCTACGATGACAAGACCGAGTATTTCGTCGACCACCTCGCGCGCGGCATCGCAGCCATCGCCAGCGCCCAACACCCCCACCCCACCGTGGTCCGGCTCTCCGACTTCAAGAGCAACGAATACGCCGCCCTGCTCGGCGGATCGGCCTTCGAACCGAGCGAGGCCAACCCGATGCTCGGCTTCCGTGGCGCCTCACGCTATTATCACGACAACTACCGCGATGGCTTCGCACTCGAATGCCGCGCGCTCAAACGCGCCCGTGAGCAGATCGGGCTGGACAACATCATCGTCATGGTGCCCTTCGTGCGCACGCTCGACGAGGCCGACCGGGTCCTCGCGACCATGGCCGCGAACGGTCTGGTCCGCGGCGAGAACGGCCTGCAGGTCTACGTGATGTGCGAGATCCCGGCCAACGTGCTGCTCGCCAGGGATTTCGCCCAGCGCTTCGACGGCTTCTCGATCGGCTCGAACGACCTGACCCAGCTGATCCTGGGCATCGACCGTGACTCCGACCTGCTCGGCCCATTGTTCGACGAACGCGACCCGGCGGTACTCAAAGCGATCGCCACGGTGATCGAACAGGTCCAGGCCGAGGGCTGCAAGATCGGCATCTGCGGCCAGGCCCCGAGCGACCACCCGGAGTTCGCTCGCTTCCTCGTCGAACACGGCATCGACAGCATGTCGCTCAATCCGGACAGCGTGATTGAGGTCCTGCGCGCGCTCGGCTGACCGCGCCGCCTGCCACCCGATCAGACGCCGCTCGCTCGCAACGAGCGACGGAAACGCACACCGAGGGTCACGGCGATCACCGCCACGACCACCGCGGCGATGCCGAGCACCCAGAAGGCGGATGCCGGCATCGCCGCGAGCGGATCCTCGGCCGTCAGGCCGATGCCGCCGACGTGCCCGAGATAGATCAGCATCGTCATGCCGGGAACCATCCCGATCGCGGTACCGAGGGCGAAGCGCCAGAAGACGACATGGCAGCTGCCGAAGACGATGTTCGTCGCCCCGTACGGCAATGAGGGGGTCATGCGCAGCATCACGATCACCAGCAGGTGCTGGTCGCGCAGCAACCGCCGCACCGCAGCCAACCGACCGGGCGCGACCTCGGCCGCCTGCGGCGCCGTACCGAGCACGCGCCCGACGAGATAACCCGGAATGGTCGAACAGGTCACGATCGCCGCGGTCACCCCAGCAGCCGTCGGCAGCGCGAACACCGCCCCGGCGACGAGGATGAACACGGTCAACGGTGCGCCGATCACCACCGCCACGCTCGCGATGGCGACATAGCCCAGGGTCGGCAGCAGCCCATGGCCACCCGCCCGATCGACCACCCACCCACGCAACACGTCCTTGGGCACCCACAGCCAGACCAGCACCATCGCCAGCACCGTGCCCACGAGTGTGGCGATGCGCAGGATCAGGGTGATACGCTGGCCTGGTCGCATCGCGGCGACACCTCCGTGGCTGGGGGAACGCCGGCGTTCCGGCGCGCGCTGAGCGGGAAGAACCCGCTCGGAACTCCACGATCACCACACGGCCCGACCACGCAACCACACGGCGCCGGGCCCGCCTACACGGCGGTGTATCCATCGCCTGCCTGGCTATGATCAATGTGCGCTTACTGTTCTGCCCGGACCAGCCGCAGACCGCCATACACCAGAATCCACCATGCCCGACAGCCCGGACCCGCCCCGCCTCCCCTTGTGGTTCAAACTCGCCTACACCGTGATGGCCGCGGTGACGGTGGGCGTGTACCTGACCATCTATCCGCTCCGTCATTTCCTGTGGTTCTCTGACGTGGCCCTGATCCTGCTGGTTCCGGCGCTGTGGCTCGAACACCGCCTGCTCGCCAGCATGATGGCGCTCGGTGTGTTGCTGCCCGAACTCATCTGGAACGCCGGTTTCCTCATCGGTCTGGCCCGGGGCCACGATCCGATCGGTCTGGTCAGCTACATGTTCGACCCCGGCCGTCCGCTGCTGCAGCGCGCCCTCAGCGGCGGCTTCCACATACTGCTGCCAGTGGTGATCCTGGTGGCGATGATCCGGCTCGGCTACGATCGTCGGGCACTGCCGCTCCAGCTCGCGCTGAGCTGGGCGATCCTGATTCTCAGCCGTCTCGCGGCGACGAACGACGCCAACATCAACTTCGTCCTCGGCTTCGGGCACACGGTGCCGCGCACCATCCTGCCCGAACCCTGGCATTTCATCATCCTGCTCGTCGGCTTCCCCCTGCTGGTGCACCTGCCGACGCATCTGGTGCTGCGTCGCTGCTGTGGCCGGCACCCCACCAACCCCGCCGGCCCGGCAGACCACGCCACCGCGCCGCGATTCAGGCAGACCGATCATGCCCGTTGCTGAGATCCATGAGTACCTGCCGATCCGCCATCGCGACGCCGCCAGCCGGGCGCGCGTGCTGGTCACCGGCGCCGCCGGGACCATCGGCTCCGCCTTCACCGCCGCGATGCACCAGTGCTATGCCCTGCGCCAACTGATCCACCCCGATCATCCTGAGCACATCGCCGCGCAGCTGTCCGAGCGTGGCGATGTGCTGCGTGGCGACATCACCGACCCCCCCTGCATCGCCGAAGCCTGCACCGGACAAGACACCGTGCTCCACCTCGCGGCCACACCAGACCCCCGCGCCGACTGGGATGCGGTCAACCACCTGAACATCGACGGCACCTACCGCGTGCTCGCCGCGGCCGCGAGCGCCGGCTGCCGCCGGGTGATCCTTGCCTCCTCGATCCACGCGGTCTCGGGCCACCCGCCACAGCAACAGGTCGAGCCACACGACCCGGTCGCCCCCGGCGACCTCTACGGCGTCTCCAAATGCGCCGACGAGGCCCTCGGCCGATACTTCGCCGGCCAGCGCACACTGAGCGTGCTCCCGGTGCGTATCGGCGGCTTCCAGCCGGTCGAACGGGTCCGCTCCGGGGATGAACTCTGGTCGCTCGCCGCGGCCTGGGTCTCGCAACGCGACCTGATCGCGCTCTTCGCCTGCTGCATCGACAACGAAGACCTGCGCTTCGCCATCCTCCACGGCGTCTCGGCCAACCGCTTCAACCGCCTCGACTGCACCCGCACCAGCGCCCTGGTCGGCTACCAACCACGCGACGATTTCTTCGCCGAACACCCGGACCTCGCCCCGCTCGCTCTGCGCCAACGCGTCCATGCCCACGACGAGCGTCAACATCGCTGACCACCCAAGACCGGCGATCGGGCCTCGGCCCTCCCGCCACTCTCGGCGCACGGCCGCGGTCGAGCACCTGACGCGTCACGCTTGAAGTCAGCGCCTCCTCCGACCATTGGATCCGCGCATGGCATCATCTTCGCTTCCAGACCGCACGCTGCGTTGCGACAATCACGGATCTGCGCGCCTCGCAACAACAAGCACAAGGCCTCCGGTCACGGTTCAGCCTTCCGCTGTTCGCGCCGCTCCTGCTCGGCGATCGCATCCAGCCGTTTCTGTTCTTCGGCCGCTTCGCGCATTTTCTTCATTTCGAGCAGCTCATCGACGGTCTTCATGTGCGGCTGATACACCGGCGGGGGGGGCGGTAGAGCCTTGCGGGATCGGCCGTGTAGTCGGCGACATCAGCGATGACCCACTTGATGTCCTCCAGCTCACGCTCGAAGCCCTTCTCGCTGAGCACATCACGCAGCTGTCCCAGAAACGGCCGGAAAGGAACCGCAGGCGGATAGCCAGCCCGGGTCAGACCCGCATCGGTGTCGCAGTTCTGATGCGCCAGGCGCGCGTAGGCATCAACGGCCCCACGGGCGAGCAGGCGATGGCCGATACTGGCGGGGTCCATCTGTGCGAACAACTCGCGCAGACGTTTCCGACGGCCATCAAGACCATTCCGACGCCGCTCCTCTGGTACACCTCGCGGCTTCACATACTTGGGCGGGTACTGCACGATAAAGAGGGTGGCGCCCTGAGCAACGAACACCTCATCCATCCCTTAGCGCGGTCGTAACTGCTCAGCCTTCCTGAAGTTCCTTCTACAATTACCACAGAGGACACAGGGAACACGGAGAGAAGACGGAGCATCGGTGTCCAAGAATCCGCAAGCCGCCACGTCCCTGTTGTCGTGCGGTAGGCGTCATGCCATCCGACTCAGGGCGCCGTGTAGTCCAACGCATCGTCGGAAGTGGAGCCAAATTGCGCCGTGCAGATGGGCTTGAGTCGCCCGCGGATAACCATAAAGGACACCCGCATATTGACACGCAGCGGTTCCTGGCGAGTCTTGGTCCATGACGCGAGCCCGTTCTGATGTGATCCCGGATCTCAGTGGAGGTGTGTTTCATCTTGTTACGCGTTGCGTCCGTTGTGAACGGCTGCTGGATCGCAGCGGCCGGAAGGCGTTGCTGTGCCGTGGCCTGTCTGGGTGGCTCCGACACATGGGTATCGATCTGCTGGCATATGCGATTATGGGCAACCATGTGCATCTGGTGGTCCGACTGCGGCCCGATGTGGTGGGTGGTTGGGCTGCGCGGGAGGTCGCGCGGCATGCCCTGGCCGTGCTTCCGGTTCGCAGCGGCCCATCCCTGGAGCCGCTGAAGGTGACACCTGCGGTGATCGAACGCTACGCAGAGGATGCCGGGTGGGTGGCACAACAGCGTGTCCGCCTGTCATCGCCGAGCTGGTTGCTGCGCCTGGTGAAGCAGGACGTGTCGCGACGCGCTAACGCGGAGGATGGGTGCACGGGCCACTTCTGGGAGAAGCGGTTCACCAGCGTGGCGGTACTGGATGCTGGCGCCACGTTGGCCTGCATGATCTACGTCGATCTGAATCCGCTGCGTGCGGGCCTGGTGGAGTGCCCGGAGACATCCACGTTCACCAGCATCCGGCATCGGGTCGCGCGACTCCGCAGCGGCACGCGGAGTGATCTGGAGGCCGAGGACAGCGAGTTGGGCGCGCAGTTGGTCGCGATGCCGAAATGCGCCCCACCCCATCTCTGGACCGGTGCGCAGGAACGTTGGGCATTGGGCGAAGGTGACTACCTGGACATCCTCGACGAAACAGCCCGGCAGGTGGCAGCCGGGAAACGGGGCGCAATGTCTGCTGCGTCCCGGCCTCTGCTCGATCGCCTTGGTATCGCACCAACTGCGTGGATGCACTCGATGGCACAAGGTGGAAGCATGCTCGGATCCGCTCTTGGAGGCCCAGAGGCCCGGCAGCGATGGGCAGAAAGTCGTGGCCAGAAGTGGGCCGCCGACAAGTCCGGGCTATGGAAATAAGCGGGTGTCCTTTATTGGGTGCCATGGAAATAAGCGGGTGTCCTTTATTGGGTGGGTGCCCCCCTGGTGACCCACAGCCGCCGGCTCTGCCTCGAGTTGTTCCGGCCACCGGAGGCGATCATGAAGGTGCTGCGTATCGTCGGGACCGATCGCTTCCTGCAGATCCACGCCGACATGCGCGGGGCCCTGGCCGACCTGGTCCATCGTGGGCGCCTCGCCGCGCGCCGCAGCGGCGGCCATCGCATCCGGCGCGAGACCGACGTGCACCGCCCGCCGGTGGCCAACGGCGGCTGAGGCGCTCAGATCAGCAAGAGGTCATCGCGATGGACCGCGGCCTTGGGCAGCGCGTGGCCGAGGCGTTTGCGCGCCTGATCGCTGCGCAAGCCGGCGATCGCACGCAGCTCATCGGCCGAGAGCCCGGTCATGCCGCGGGCGATGACCCGCCCCGCGGGCCCGGCGATGGCGACCGTGTCGCCGCGCGCGAAGCGGCCCTCCACCGACACGATGCCGGCGCACAACAGACTGCGGCCGCGCTCACGCAAGGCCGTCACCGCCCCGGCGTCGATGATCAGGGTGCCGCGGATCGCCCGCGCCAGCGCCAGCCAGCGTCGGCGCGAGCCCGAACCCGTGCGTGCCGACGGCGCGGCGCGGCTGCCCACCTCCTCGCCGCAGAGGACCCGCATGATCACCTCCGGTTCGCGCGCATCGGCGATCACCGTCTCCACCCCGGCTCCGGTGGCCAGGCGCACGGCCTCGAGCTTGGAGCGCATCCCGCCGCGGCCGCGCGCACCGCCGCCACCGGCCGCGGCGATCATCGCCGGGGTCACCGGCGGGATC
>CAZTGE010000091.1:0-16855 GCA_964612995.1 uncultured candidatus Brocadiaceae bacterium
CTCTGTGTTCTCTGTGGTTTATGAGAGCACAGGAATAGGCCTGAGTAGTTACTCCAAGTCTTCTCGCCAGCAACCACTCAGGGGCTTCGCCCCTATGGTCCTTCCCAGGAGCTCCGGGGGCTCTGATGGCAGCCAGACGCTTTCCTGGGCGGATGAAGTTCTGCTGGACATGGTCACAAGGGCGGCAGAACATGCTGCTGCTTGATATCAGCACGGCCGCTGCCACCCCTAATCATCCAGGAGATCGTATGATCAACCGTCTGTTCACCCTCACGCTCGTCGCCGGCGTCCTGGTGCTCGCCGCCTGCGGCGGCAGCTCTTCCTTGCCTACCGATACCGGCACGCCGGATGGCACTGTCGGCGCCACCGTACAGGGGCTCAAGGACAACGACCTCGATCAGATCACCAAGGCGATCGTGCGGCCTGCGCAGATGCAGCAGGCACGCAGCCAGTGGCAGAACGAACTCGCCAACATGTCCGACTCCGAGAAGCAGCAGTTCGATCAGACCATGGGCATGCTCACCGCCGAAGGGGCGGAGAATACGCTCTACGCCATGGTCGAACCGAAGCTCCAGGAGGCGCAGCAACAGCTGCAGTTCGCCGCCGGGATGATGGGCATGGTGGGCATGGCCATCGACGAGCAGGAGGAGCTCAGCGCCGATGAGAAAGCGAGCGCGAAGAAGTTCGTCGGCGCGCTCAACGGCTGGCTGAGCAAGGTCCAATTGACAGACACGGACACGGTCAAGCAGGCCATCGCCGTCGCTTGTCAAACCGCGCGCGCGCTCGACGTGCCCAATTCCAGCGCGCTGCAGCAGCTGTCTTTCGATCAGGCGCTGACCAAGGGCGGCGAGATCCTCGGTGGCGCCAAGCAGATCCTCGCGCTCTATGACCTCGACCTCAACGAGGTGCTCGAATCGGTCGAGGTGGGCTCGCCCGAGGTCGATGGCGAGCAGGCCAAGGTGCCGGTCTCCTTCACCTTCCAGGGCGAGGGGTTCGCATTTCCGGTGACCCTTCAGAAGCAGGACGGTCGCTGGGTTCCGCCCACCCCCGCCGCCGGGCCCCCGGCCGGGGCGCACTCGATGACGCCGGGCATGGGACCCGATTCCAGCGCACCGATGACCGAGCCGGCGACCGAGCCGGCGACCGAGCCGGCGACCGAGTAGTCCGCCCGCGCAACCGGCCTCGACAATCGCCCCCGATCACCATCGGGGGCGATTGCATTGGTGGCGCGCAGCGGCCGGCTCGGGGGCCGGGGCGAGCTCAGCCGCGACAGACGGCGCCGACCAGATCGCAGCCCCGTTCCAGGGCTGCGATACAACGGCGTTTGTTCTCGGGGCGCTTGAGCGCGGTGCGGCCGGCGGCGGTGGTCAGGTCGCAGCCGCAGATGGCGCGACAGTCGACCGTGCCGTCGTGGGCCGCGGCGAAGTCGTCGTAGAAACGGCCGACCGCGGCCATGACGCGTCGCTTGCGCTGTTTGTAGTCCTTGATGCCGCGGCCCACGGCCAGGGCGATGACCTGACCGCCGCCAGTGAGCACGCCGCAGGCGTCGCCACGCAGCCCGATGCCGCCGGCGAGCCCGAGGGCCAGCGCGCCGGCGGTCTGCGTCGGTTCATCGAGGGCCTCGCAGCCAGCGAGGACGATCGCCTCACCACAGGTCAGCTCGGCATCGGCGAAATGGTGCCGGGCCCGTCGTGCGAACAGCTCGCCATCGAGGGCTTGGTGGTGGCGGGCTGGCGCGTGGGGGCAGCTCTCGCAGTCGGCCCCGCCGCCGCAGGACGCCAGCGGCAGGGCGACGCCAGCGGTGAGAGCGAGACCGAGGAAACGGCGTCGGTCCATCATCGGGGATCCTCCTGTCGATTGTCGGCGTCGGCCACGCCGGGATCTTCGCTGCCCTGTGCGCGTTCGTGCATCAACACCGGCGAGGCGCCGAGGGGGTCGCGCGCTGCGGGTCGGCCATCGCGGTCCACGCGTCCGAACTGCAGCACCCCGGTGGGGCAGGCTTCGACGCAGGCGCTGCAGCGGACGCATTCGGGGTCGCGCATGTGATGGCCCTTGTTGGCGAAATTCATGACATCAATGCCCTGGTGGCAGACGGTGGTGCACTGGTTGCAGGAGATGCAGCGTTTCTTGTCCACCAGGATGCGGAAGCGGCTGAAGCGGGCGTAGATGTGCATCAACGCGGCCAGGGGGCAGGCGAAGCGGCACCAGACCCGTCCGGAGAACCAGAAGTAGAGCGAGATGCCGAGCACCGCGGCGAGCACGTAGTCGACCACTGGGCCCCAGAAGTAGCCATTGATCGCGCTGAATCCGGTGCCGGCCCAGGACCCGGGCCAGATCCAGCTGATCACCCGCAAGCCCATCGCGATGACGGCGAGAGCCAGCAGCGCCTGCCCGATCATGTTGAGCCGGTTCCAGATCACGCCGTGCGGCATCTTGTCACGGTGGCGGTCGCCCATGGTCTCGGCCAGCGCGCCACAGGAACAGATCCAGCCGCAATAGGCGCCCTTGCCCCAGCGCCAGATCAGCAGCGGGATGAGCATGAAGGTCTGGATCAGGCCGATGACGATCCACCAGGTCAGGGGCACGGGCGAGAACTGGATCGCAACCAGCAGCGGCCAGGCGAGGATCAGACCGTAGGCATGCCAGTAGGCGGTATATGCCTGCAGGTCGCCGTCGGCGCGGTAGTAGCCGGTGAACAGGTTCTGCTTGATCATCGCAGGCAACCAGCCGTTGGCATCGAGCCAGGGCAGGATGACCTCCGGCAACAAGAACAAGGGGAGGACCTGGATCAGGATCAGGGTCCAGGTCTGAGAGCGGATGTAGGGGGTCCGGTGCCGGCGGAGACGGTCGATGCCGAAGCCGACCACGCAGGCGCTGTAGAGCAGGGTGATCCAGAAGCGGATGTCTCTGGTCGCGCTCCAGGCGATGGTGCCCAGGAGCGAGGAGCGATCGCTGAACAGATCCTTGAGCCAACCGCCCCAGACGCGCGGGTGCAGCTGCTCGATGAAGTAGACGTCGAAGGCCTTCATCAGGTAGATCGTGGCGATGAAGGCAGTGAACAGGCCCAGCAGCAGCCAGGAACGCCAGGTGAACTCGCCGCGGATCGGCAGGCCGGAGCGGCGGAAGAACTCCAATGGCGGCTCGCGGCCGATCATGGTGAAGACCTGCTCGCAGGGCACGGTCTCCTGCTCGCCGTCGTCGTGGCGCAGTTCCGCTGCGTCATCATGGATCCCGGTGACCTGCGTGGCCATGGCCAGGCGGACCCTGCCGTCGGCGGCCAGGGCCTGGATCCGCTCGATGTTCGCCGGCTTGGGCCGGCTGAATTCGCTCCGGCGATAGCTGAGCGTCACCAGGGGGTCTTCTGCCGGCTCGTTGGTCTCGGCGATGGCGATGGCCGTCTCCAGCGCGCTGTCACCGCCGCCGACCACCAGGACCTGCTCTCCGGTGTAGTCTGCCGGGTCATGGAGGTTGTTCAGGACGTGATCGCCATCCTCGCCGGGCACGTAGAGGCGACGATGTTTCCCGCTGCGACCGATGGCAACGATCACGGCCTTTGCCTGGAGCGGATCGTCGTCCTCACGATGGACCGTGACGCTGTCGCCTGAGTCGCTCAGCTGGGTGACGTTGCCGTGCTCCACCGCGATGCCCTGTTCCTCGACCTGTTGGCGCAGGTCATCGAGCAGTTCCTCCTTGTAGTCTTGCCGGATCTGCAACGCACCCGGCGGTGTCATGTCGGAGGGGTAGGCGTAGATCGGCTTGCGCTTGGGGAAGTTGGCCACCGTGGAGAAGGTCTCGTTGGCTTCGAGCACCACGTAGGACAGCCCCAGCCGGTCGCATTCCATCGCCGCCGACATTCCGGCGATACCGCCACCGACGATACACAAGTCGACCGTACCGGTGCGGTCTGCCAGACGATCCTTGAGCGCGTGCACCGCTTCGACGCCGCTCTTGATCGACATCTTGAACAGCGGCACGCCGGTCAGGTCGCCGACGATAGCGACACCGTCCATGCTGGTGCGGCCGTCCTCGCCGGCCCGGGGCAGGATCTCCACCCCGCCGGCCGGCCAGCCGGTGTGCAGCCAGCGGGTGTAGCGTTTGATCAAGGAGAGCATACGCGGCTCCTGGTTGACGCTCAGAGGGCGGGTGCAGGCGGCGGGTCGTAGATGAAACCGTTGCGGCGCGCGCGGGCAAGGTCGTTGGCGTCGTCGATATCTTGCATGTCGCAGCCCAGTTTCACCGAGAGCCCGGCGCGTGTGCAGGCGCTACGGGTGGCGTCGAGCAACTCCGGGCGCGACCAGGGCAGAGCGGGATCGCAGCAGGTGCGCAGGGCTGTGCGGTGGGAAAGCCCCAGCGCCCAGTAGCCGCCGTCGTGGGCCGGGCCGATGGCCACATCATGATCATCGAGGGCCGCCGCGAGTCCTGCGAGCGCTGCGGTGGTCAGCTCGGGGCAGTCGGTGCCGATGGCGATCGCCGGCAGATGCGGCCCCAGGCCTGCCGCCAGACGTTCGCCGAGCCCGGAGCCGCGCTGCGGGGTGGCCGGCAGATCGACGAAGGGGTCTGGCTCGTCGGCCGGCCAGGTGCCGCTGAGCAGCAGGCGCACCGGCCCGGGCCAGTCGTGGGCGATCGCGGCGGTGTGGCGCAGCAGCGTGCGATACACCGCCAGTGCTGTGACATCACCGATCGTCCGCGCCAGCCGGGTCTTGACCCGACCGTGGACCGGTGCCTTGGCGAAGATGCACAGCTCGATCCGATCCATATCGCTTCCCTTGGCGAAGCGCCGCTTCTTCGGCCAGGCGTATTCAACCGCTTGGGGGATCCCCGTCCTGATGGCGTCGGGAGATGCGGATTTCGATCATCACGATGATGACAGCGGGCAGGTGTGCCAGGAGCAATACCCAGTCGAGCGCCGGACCCCAGCGACCGCCGTTCCAGGCGCAGGCATGCAACCAGTAGGCCGCGCCGACACCGGTCCAGACCGTCAGGCCCCAGGAGCGTGCGAAGGGCAACAGCGCGACCAAGGGGTAGAAATACCAGGCATGGAGCGTGGGCAGGCAGGCCAGCAGCAGGGCGTAGCCGTAGGCGGACAGCAGCAGCGGTCGGTCGTCTCCCCGATGGCGCAGCACGCGATGCAGCAGCAGCCAGCCGCCGCCGAGCAGGCCGATCGCGGCGCAGGCGGTCACCAGTCCCAGCTGTGGTGCCGGAACCAGCCGGGCCAGCCCGGCACGCAGCGGGGTGTACAGGGCGCCGTGCCAGTGCAGCTCGGTGCCGAAGCGGCCGAAGGAGCCGAGGATACCGGTGCCCGCGCCGAGAAAGGGGAGGTAGGCCAGGACGGCGATCAACGGCGGCAGCAGCCACCACCGGCGTGGCACCGCGAGCGCCTGGGCGGCGAGCGGAAGCACAGCGAAGGGTTTGACCAGGCAGGCGCCGGCGTGGGCGCAGAGCGACCGGCCTGGCCGACCGGCTGCCGCGGCCAGGAAACCGGTCAGCATCAAGGCGGCCTGCAGTCCGTCCTGGTGGCCTTCGCCGGTGATGAACAGGGCACCGATCGGGTTCCAGGCCAGCAGGACCACCAGGGCAGGAGAGCGGCCCTGGCGATGGAGCAGCAGCAGGGCGAGGGCGCAGGTCGCCGCCTCGCAGGCCAGCGCCCACAGCTTGAAGCTCCAGGGGTGGGGGTGCAGCGCTGCGAGCATGGCCTCGACCCCCAGTACCACCGGCGGATAGATCGCGGTCCAGCTGGGATGGTTGAGCTCGCGCTCGATCCACTCGCCGGTCGGCAGGTCGATCCACAGCCGTACGGTGCGTGGGTGATCGGGCGGCAGCACGTAGGGGTTCTGAGCGTGGGCGACCTGGCGGCCTTCGATGATGTAGCGTGCAGCATCGTCGGTGGGAACGATCCCGGGGCCGCCGGGCAGGCCGAGGCAGATCAGGCGGAATACCAGCCCGGCCGCGAGGACGAACAGCGCCACCCGTCGCTCGTTCAGCTGCGGGCGCAGGGCCAGCACGCAGCCAGCGAGGTAGAGCAGGCCCAGGACGACCCCACCACCACCGTGGATCACCGGGCGCAGGCGCCAGTCGAGCGGATGCAATGCCAGCCCACAGTAGATCCCGGCACTGGCCAACGCGATGAGCGCCAGGCCGGAATGCAGCGTGCGCGGGTTCATCGGCGCGTCGGCAGGGGGGCGGCATGGTAGCGGAGCACCGTGCTGAGGATGGCCCAGCCGGCCAGCACCACCGGTTTCAGTCGGCCGCTGATCTTGCTCTGGCCGGCGGTGCGCGCGAGCGCACGTACGGGGACCTCGCGTACGCGCAGGCCGAGGCGGTAGGCCTTGACCTGCATCTCGGCGGTCCAGCCGTAAGCGGGGTCGGCCATCTGCAGCCGCCGCAAGCAGCGGGCATCGATACAGCGGAACGGGCCCAGGTCGCTGACATGCACACGATAGAGCAGGCGCATCAGCAGCGCGGCGACCAGGTTGCCCGTCCGCTGCGGCAGGCTCAGCGCGCTGCGGTCGCCGGCGCGGCTGCCGATGACCAGCTCACAGCGCCCTGACAGGACCGGCGCGACGAGTTCACCGACCCGCTCGAGGTCGTCGGAGCCGTCAGCGTCACAGAACAGGATCGCTTGCGGCGGATCGCGCAGGCTGTCCACGGCCGCGATTCCGGCGAGGCAGGCGCTGCCATAGCCGCGGCGCGCTGCGGGAACCACCATCGCGCCGGCCGCGCGGGCGACCGCGGCGGTGGCGTCGCGGCTGCCGTTGTCGGCCACAATCACGCGGTCGACGCCCGCCGTACGCAGGCCGGCGATCACCGCTGCGATGCTGCCCTCCTCATCGAGCGCGGGGATGACCGCGATCACGCTTGGGGGTACCGCTGTGCGGGATTCGTTCATGGCGGTCCCGACCGGGGGCATTGCGCGGTGGATGGTAGGACTAGAGTCGACCGCGCTCGACTCCGGATCACTGTGGTGACTCGCCCGGCGTGGGCAACAAACGGACGCGGCGGTCGTGCGGTATTCCGCTGGGGCCCGCGGGGCCACGCCCTGAGGAGGTTCGATGGCTTTTGCGCATCAGCAGTGGCACCGTCATGTCTGTGGCGATACCGCCGTCTACGTCGACCCGGCCACACCACACTGGTTCGTACCGGACGCCCATGCAGATGCGCTGCTGCAGCGCCTGGCCACCGATCCACACGCGCCTTTGACGACGCCTGAGGCGCTGTTCCTGCGGCGTCTGCCCGTCCTCGAGTTGCCACCGCATCGCGGCCGCGCGGATGCGCTCGGCCGGCCGCATCTGCGCGAGTTGTGGTTTCACCTCACCGATCGCTGTAATCTGGGTTGCCGGCACTGCCTGTTCGCGAGTTCACCGGGCGCGGAGCGCGAACTCGACGCGGCTACGGTCCATCGCCGCATCGACCAGGCCTACGCCATGGGGTGCCGCGTGTTCGCCTTCACCGGCGGGGAGCCCTTCGTGCACCCGCAGT
This sequence comes from uncultured candidatus Brocadiaceae bacterium, assembly GCA_964612995.1. GTDB lineage: Bacteria > Planctomycetota > UBA11346 > UBA11346 > UBA11346 > SLQH01. Next base: position 7,477 of record CAZTGE010000091.1, read on the forward strand.
GGCGGGCGATCGTCGACGACGTGCTCGATCGCGACGGGACCCACGTCGCGGTGCTGACCAATGGCATGCTGTTCGATGACTTCGCCGCCGACCTCGCCCGCTGGCCTGCGGAGCGGCTGCATCTGCAAGTGAGCATCGACGGACTGCAGCCGGCACACGACGCCCTGCGCGGTGCGGGCAGCTTCGTCGCTTTGCGGCCGCGGCTGCAGCGGCTGTGTGCGCTCGGGCATCGCTACACCCTGAGCATGTGCGTGACCCAGCAGAACCTCGCAGACATGGCCGGGGTGGTCGAACTCGGCGCCGAGCTCGGCGCCGGCAATATCCACTATATGTGGTATTTCGTCCGCGGCCGGGCGACCACTGCCGATTTCGTGCCGCCGGCGGCCATCGCCGACCATCTGCTCGCGGCGGGGCGACGCGCAGCGGCGGTCGGGTTGCAGATCGACAATCTCGCCGCCCTTGCCGGTCAGGTGTTCACGCCGCCGGGGACGCGGCACGACGGCACCAACGCCGGTTGGCAGACCATGGCCATCGGCCCGGACGGTCGTGGCTATCCCACACCGGCGACCGTGGGGCTGAGCGACCTGGGCTTCGTCTGCGGTGACGAGCTCGCGGCGACCTGGGCAGACGAGCCGCTGCTCACGCGGATCCGCGCAGAGAGCATCGCCGGCCGTGGCGGCGACTTCGACCTGCTGCTCGGCGGCGGCGACTTCGACCACAGCTACTACCGCGACGGCAGTCTCATCGGGGCCGATCCCTACGAAGAGCTGCATCGGCGGGTGGCCCTGGAGCTGATCGCCGCAGCCGCCGATGCGGTTCCGGTGCCGCAGGGGGTCAGCGGTCCGCGGCTGCGGCTGAAGATGGGCGAGAAGCTGGTCAGGTGTGGGGAGCATGGCGCGGTCTGCACCACGCACAGCAATTGCCTGTTGGCACTGGCCGCCGACAGCCGGGCCTCGGTGCGGGACTTCTATACCAGCGCTGCGACCGAGACCAATACCGACATCCTCAATCCGGCCTGCTATCCAGAGGCGGACCTGGCGCACATTCCCGCAGCGTACCGGTTCCGCGGCTATGGTTGCGGCTCGCCGGTGGCCGACGCGGAGCTGGTCGCTGGCGAGACGGTGCTCGACCTCGGTTGCGGCACGGGGGTGGAGTGCTTCATCGCCTCCCGCCGGGTAGGTGCGGATGGAGCGGTGATCGGGGTGGATATGCTCGAGCCGATGCTCGCCCGCGCTCGCGCCGGCGCCGCGGCGGTGGCGACCAGCCTCGGTTATACCAACCTGGATTTCCGCAACGGCCTGCTCGAATCCCTGCCGGTCACAGCAGCCAGTGTCGATTGCGTCATCTCCAACTGCGTGCTCAACCTCTCGACCGACAAACGTCTGACCTTCGCCGAGATCCGGCGGGTGCTCCGGCCGGGCGGACGGATGGTGGTCAGCGACGTGGTCAGCGACGTGGAGATCGATCCGGTTCTGGCCAACGATCCGGAAGTGCGCGGGCAGTGCCTCGGTGGCGCCCTGGTGCAGAAGGACCTGGTCGGTCTGTTGCGCGAGAGCGGTTTCGTCGGTTTCCGGATCATCCGCCGCAGCCCCTACCGTGAAGCCGGTGGCCAGCGCTTCCATTCCTTGACTTTCGTGGCCGTGCGGCCGCTTGCCGGCTCCACCAGGCGGGTGCAGTACCGTGGTCCCCTGGCGGCGGGCGTGACTCCTGACGGCACCCTGTTGCCGGTCGGCCAGACCGTGGAATTGACCGCGGAGGAGGCCACGGGGCTCGGCGAAGCGGTGCTTGAGCTCGACGATGCGGGGGCGGTGACCAACCTCGATTTCGATGCCTGCTCCTGTTGCAGCCCGGCTGCCGCGGGGTCGGCAGACGAGAACTGCTGCAGTCCGGGCGATGCGATCGTCGCGACGGAGGCGACCGATTGCTGTTCGTCAGCGCCGGAAGCTCCGGCCCTGGCAGGGGCTGCGGCTACGGCCGGATCGTGCGGGTGCGCGGGGGATGCCCCCGCCACGTCGGGGTGCGGATGCGCAGAGGGTGACGCCTCGGCGTCGGGTAGTGCGTGCGGGGAGCCGGCAGGGGCGTCGACCGTTGCCGGTGGAGGTGCACAACGCCATACGGCCGGCTGCATGGTCTGCGGTGCGCCGTTGATCTATCTCGAGTCCAGTGCGGATCGCAGCTGCAGCTACTGCGGCAAGACCCTACGGGCCGACGCGGTCTGCACCGCGGGCCACTTCGTCTGCGATGGCTGCCACAGCGCTACGGGACTGGCCTGGATCGAGAACGTCGCCGCACAGAGCAAGGAGCGCGACATGATCGCCGTGCTCGAACGGATGCGGGCCCATGCCAGTTTTCCCGTCCACGGGCCGGAACACCACGCGCTGGTGCCTGCTGCGATCCTGACCGCCTGGCGCAACGCCGGGGGGCCGATCGCACCCGAGCAGATGCGCGCGGCCATCCGGCGCGGCGCTGCCGTTGCGGGCGGTTCCTGTGGTCTGGCCGGGGCCTGCGGTGCCGCCGTCGGGGTCGGTGTCGCCTTCGCCACGATCAGTGGCAGCACCCCCTACAAGGCCGATGAACGTCAGGTGGCGATGGAGGCCAGTGCCGCGGCGATGGCGGCGATCGCCCGTTACCGCGCTGCGCGCTGTTGCCAGCGTGAGAGCTGGATCGCCTTGCGGGTCGCCGCGCAGCTCGCGCCGCGCCTGCTCGGGGGCAGTCTGCCGGCGGATCAGCGACTGGTCTGCAGCCAGGTCCGTCGCAATCCAGACTGTCTCGGCCCCGCTTGTCCGATCCATCCGGCCACGGCCGGGCGCGATGCGGCCCGGTCCTGCGGCTGCTGCGGCTGAATTCCGCCTCGCCGGTGGAGGATGCATGGGGCCGCGGTTGCCCGCAGGTGGGGGGTGGCATGATCGGGCCGATGGCGCACCTGCGCGGCAATCTCCACACCCATACCTGGCGCTGCAAGCACGCTCGGGGCGATGTGGTGGACTACCTGCGCGCGGCGCAGACAGCCGGATTGAGCGTGCTGGGAATGAGCGATCACACCCCGACGCCCGATGGCCGCTGGAACACGGTGCGGATGGATGGGGACCAGCTCGACGGGTACTGCGAGGCCTGCGCCGCCGCGCGCAGCATGGTGCCCGAGGTCAGTCTCCACGTCGGGTTCGAATGCGAACCGGTGTCCGACTTCGAATCCTTCTATCGTGAGGAACTGCTGGGGCGCGCCGGTGCCGAGTATCTGGTGTGCGGGACCCACTGGGTCGATGCGCCCGATGGTACCTGGCCGGTGATCTTCCGCGAGCTCGATAGCAGCGCGCTGCGGCATCGCTACGCCGAGACCCTGTGCCGGGCGATCGAGTCGGGGCTCTATCTGTTCATCGCCCACCCCGACGCCTTCGGCGGCAGTTGCGAGACCTGGGATGCCGAGAGCGAGGCGGTGGCGCGTGCGATTTGTTCCACCGCGGCCCGGGCCGGGGTGCCGCTCGAGCTCAATTCCTACGGTTTGCGCAAGCCGCCGCTGGAGACCGCCTACGGCATCCGCCATGCCTATCCCTGGCCACCGTTCTGGGCGGTCGCGGCCGAGTGCGGTGCCCGCGTGGTCCGGTCGTCGGATGCGCATCGACCCGAGGACGTGGCCGCCGGCGGCGAAGCGCTCGCGGCCTTGATCGCGGCCTACGACCTCGACGAGGTGGATCCGGCGGATCTCATCGCCGGCGTCGATTCGCGCGTTTGACCGCCCGGCCGGTGCGAGCGGTCTGACCATGCAGGCCAGGGGTGCGCAGGGGAGCGTGATCGGTCGCAGCTGCGTGGCTCGCTGCGCTCCGGCCGGTCGTGACGGAAGCGGACCCGCCCTGGGGGCGTAGCGGGGGCGACTGCGCGCAGCGCAGAGCGAGCCCCCGCGAACAAAAAGCCGCGCGGGCGCCGACCGCTACAATGCCCTTTGGGGTGCGGGCGGCGCCCGCGCTATACTCAGCTGACGAATTCGAGCGCCATGCCGTCGCCTTCTTCGACCAGCTTGAACTTCTCGCGCCGGCCCTTGAGCCGCGAGTTCAGCTGGCTGACGATCGAGCGTAGCAGCAGGTAGACGTGGTGTTCACGCAGGGCGCACATGCGATCGTGGGCCGGATCGCCCTTGGTGCCCTCGGCGTCCCCATAGATGAGCTCTCTGAGGATCTCCTGGTCCAGCTGGACCCGGATGGCGTTGGTGCTGAACTGATGGTCGGGCATGGGGGTGTCCATTTGCGCTCTGCGGTCGGTGGTCAGTCGGTGTCGTCCACCGGTTCTGCGACCGGCGGATCGTCGGACCCGGCGGCTGGCTGCGCCGGCAGCGGCAACAGCTGGAGACGGAAGGTCTCCCGGGTTCCGAGGCGTATGGTCACCTCGCGCTCGCCGAGATCAACCCGTGCGCTCTGTTCGATCGCCTCGTGATCGCAGTAGGAGCCGTTGCTCGAGAGATCCTCGAGTTCGACCACGTTCCCGTCGACCCGCAGGCGCAGGTGGCGCCGTGAGACGGTGTTGAAGTCGTAGTCGGCGTCGCGGTCGGTCTGTGAACGCTCGAGGTAGGCTTCGATCCGGCGCAGGCTGATGTCGCAGTCGCGGCTGCGCCCGATGACCACCTCGTCGCCATCTTTGAGCACGTACCGTTCCCCGTCGACCCAACCGCCGCAGCCGATGAGCACGGGGGTCAGCCCGGTTGCCGATTCGTCGGTTTCGATTCCGGACATGGACATTGACTTCAAGTCTAATCGCGGGTCATGGAGCTGCCAAGAGAGAAGCCAGGCGCGGCTGCCTGGCTGTCTTGAGTCGGCGAGCCGTCGTCCTGCGTGCGGTGGCCATGTCATCGGCCCGGGGACACGGCAAAACGCGGTTGCCGCAGCGCCGGGGGCGCCAGCATGACGGCCATGTTCAGCAACATCCTCGACAGCGGTGGTTGGATCCTGGTGTGCATCGGTCTGGCCAGCCTGGTCGGATTGACGGTGGTCATCGAGCGCTGCTGGCGGCTGGTGCCCCTGCGTGCGCGGTTCCAACAGCGCTTGCGCGACTGCGAGCACGAGCTCGTCCGGCGTGGTCCGGCGGCGTTGCGCGAGAGTCTGGCCGATGCCGAGGATGGCATGGGCCGGATGCTGTGGCGCGCCCTGGGTGCGGCGGGACGTGGGCCGGATGCGGTGCGCTCGCTCGCGCTCGATGCGGCGCAGGAGGAGGTGCCGCCGCTCGAGCGTGGGCTCGGCGCGCTGGCGACCGTGGCGCAGATCGCGCCCTTGCTCGGATTGCTGGGTACCGTGGTCGGCCTGATGGAGGCCTTCCAGAGCGCGCGCGCTGCAGAACGGGTGACCACCGAGCTGCTCAGCGGCGGCATCTACACCGCTCTGGGCACCACCGCGGTCGGGCTGGGGGTCGCGATACCGGCCTGGATCGCCTACAGCTCGCTCGCGGGCCTGTCGGGGCGGTTGATCGAGATGCTCGAGTTCGCGGCCAAGGAGCTGCCGGTGCTGCTCGAGGATGCCGCGCCGGACGGGGCCCGATGAGCGAGCTGCGACGCAGCCATGGCGCGCGTATCCAGCGCCTCTCAGACCTGACGCCGCTGGTCGACGTGGCGCTGGTGCTGGTGGTCTTCTTCCTGCTCAACTACCAGGCCGCCGACGACGCGGCGATCCCGGTCGAGCTGCCGGCCGCGCTCAGTGCCGAACCGATACACGCGCCGCGTTTGCAGTTCGCGGTACTCGAAGACGGCACCGTGCTGCTCGACGAACGTCCGGTCGCACTCGAGGCGATCGCGGGTGTGGTCGGCGATGCCACCACCGCGGCCATCCGGGCCGACCGGCGAGTGGCCTACGGCCGCGTGATCGCGGTCCAGGACGCCTTGCGTTCGGCGGGCGTGGAACGGATCTACAGCGCCACGCGCGAACCGGGGGTGGAGGAATGGTAAACGGGCGCGGATATGCCTGCGGCGCGATGATCGGCACCCGTTCTCCGGCCGGTCGCGGCCGGGCGTGAGCGGGGCATTGCCGATGCACATCGATCTGGTGAGCCTGTTCCCCGAGGCCCTGGCGGGCTACCTCGCCAGCAGCATCGTCGGCCGTGCCCGGCGGCGCGGCTTGCTGTCGGTCGATCTGATCGATCCGCGGTGGTATGCCGGCGGTCGCTACCGCGTGGTCGATGCGCGGCCCTATGGTGGTGGCCCGGGGATGGTGCTCGGCGCCGAACCGCTCGGCCGGTGTCTCGATGCGCTGCTGGGCCGCGCTCCGCGCGCACGCCTGCTGGCCACCAGTCCGCAGGGGCGACGGCTCGATGCGGCCTGGGCCGAGGAGCTCGCGGGCCAGGAACGCCTGATCGTGCTCTGCGGTCACTACGAAGGTATCGACGAACGCGTGCTCGAGCACTACCGCCCGGAGGAGCTCTCCATCGGCGATGTGGTGCTCTCGGGTGGCGAGCCGGCGGCATTGGTGCTGATCGACGCCATCGCGCGTCTGGTCCCCGGTGTGCTGGGCGATGAACGCAGCGCGATCGAGGACTCCTTCGCCGACGGCTTGCTCGACCATCCCTGTTACACCAAGCCGCGGGTCTGGCGCGGCCGCGAGGTCCCGCCGGTGCTCTGCAGCGGCGATCACGCCGCGATCGCGGCCTGGCGCCGGGAGCAGCGCCGTGAGCGGACCCGCGCGCGGCGCCCGGATCTGCTAGCCCGGATCCCTCATGAGGATCGTCGCGAAAAGCCCTAGCCCGGATCCCTCATGAGGGGTCCAGGGCTAGAGTGGAGCCACGGTGATCGCGCTCACTCGACGTTCCATTTCCGCTCGACCGAAGAGATGGCTTCGAGCCGGGCGTTGAGGGTGTTGCGGGTGATGCCGAGCAGGCGCGCGGCCTTGCTCTTGTTGTTGTTGCAGGTCTCGAGCAGTTCCTGGAACAGGTAGCATTCCCACTGCCGGCGGACGTCTTCGTAGAGCGCGCTGCTGCCGGCGGCGTAGTGTGCGCTGATGGCCTTGCGCATGTGGCCGCGCAGGACCTTGTCGTGATCGGCGCCGCCTACCGCCTCGTTGTCGTCGTCGCGCGCGTAGGCCATCATGCTGATGGGGACGAGATCGGCGCTGATCTCGTCGGCCGGGGCGAGGACGACCATCTTCTCGACGTAGTTCTCGAGTTCGCGGACGTTGCCGGGCCAATGGTAGTGCCGCATGATCTCGAAGACCTCGCGGTCGACGTTGCGGATATAACGGCAATTGCGGCGGCAGTGCTGGGAGAGGAAGTACTCGAACAGGACCGGGATGTCTTCCGGGCGTTGGCGCAGCGGCGGCAGCTGGAGGTGGATCACGTTGAGACGGAAGTAGAGGTCCTCGCGGAAATTGCCGTCACGTATCTCGGACTGCAGATCACGGTTGGTGGCTGCGATCACCCGTACGTCGAGCTTGCGGGCTCGGTTCTCGCCGACGCGGACGACCTCCATCTCCTGCAGCACCCGCAGCAGACGGACCTGCATTGCCTGGCTGACCTCGCCGATCTCATCGAGGAAGATCGTGCCGCCGTCGGCGGCCTCGAAGCGGCCCTTGCGATCGGAAACCGCGCCGGTGAACGCGCCCTTGGCGTGCCCGAACAGCTCGGTCTCGAGCAGGGATTCGTTCAGCGCGCCGCAGTTGACGACCACGAAGGCGCGGTTGGCGCGCGGCGAGTAGTTGTGGATCAGCCGCGCGATGACCTCCTTGCCGGTGCCGGTCTCGCCCTGGATCAGGACGGTGGCCATGGTGCTGGCGACGCGTTTGGCGTTGTCGACCACCTGGCGGAAACGGCCGGAGACGCCGACGATGTTGTCCTCGCTGTAACGGACGCTGATCTCCTGGCGCAGCTGGTAGTTCTCGTCGACCAGCTCGGCCTTCTCGGTGTCGAGGAATTCGGCCACCGCGAGCCATTGCAGGAACACGTCGGCGAGGAAGTGCCCAACCGGTTCGCTCGCGGCCTCGAGGATCAGCACGCCGAGCAGGCGACGGTCCTTGCCCAGGGGATAGGCGCGGATCGGTGCGGCGCCGGACGGCTCGCAGGAGTCGCGTACCGCATCGACCAGCGCGGTGTCGTCGTCCTCGGTGGCCTCGGTCTCGCCCTGGGCGATGATCGCCCGGATCCCCCCGTCGTGGCGCAGCGAGATCAGGCGCCCCGATTGCAGTGCGCCGGCGCCGATGGTCAGGCGGAGCGAGGAGAGGACCGAGGCCTTGAATTCCGGGTTGGCAACCCGGACCTCGGTGATCGCGTCGAGCAGGTCGAGCAGGAGCTGGGTCTGATCATTCATAGAGCAGCAGAGTATCACTTTTCGATCAGGCTGCACAATACTGAAGCAGTTGGGCGGCTATTCGAAGCTCGCAACGATGGTATCAGCCCTCGCCGCTGGCGACGCTACGGAAACGATGGTGCAGGGCGGCGGGCAGGCCGCTGAAACTCCACCAGCCATCGAGCCGAGCGGCTGGCGAGCACGGCGGTGGCGAGGAAGCGGCTGCCGTATTCGAGGTGGCCGGACCCCTCCTGGGACACCCCGAGGTCGCCATAGCCCGCCTCCAGGTGGCGCTCGAGTTCGCCGATGAGGAAGCCGTAGCGTTCCGCCCGGGTGTCCTCTGCGCCGATGGCCAGGAGCGCCACCAGTTCGCCTGCCCGGCACACGGCGACCCAGTTGGATTCGCGTTCTCCGCCGAGGTTGCGGTGGGTGTAGCCCGGCCAGGCGGTGAGCGCATCGACCAGCTTGCCGCGGATCCAGGTGCGCTCGGCCTCGGTCCACGCCGGATGGCACCGGTCGTACGCGAGGCCGAAGCCCAGGCACATCATCGCCCGTGAGAGCCCGTAGCCGTCGTCCGGCTTGCGGTCGACGTGTGGTCCGTCGTAGACAGAACGCAGGGCGGCGTAGGCCTTGCGGGCGTAGGCGCGGGCCTCTGTCGGGGTGCTGGCGTAACGGCACAGGAAGGCGGCTTCGCGCGCGAAGTAGCTGCGCGGATAGCCCCAGTTCTCGCTGTCTGTGGTCCAGCCGTAGGCGCTCAGCTCGGTCTCGCCCTCGACCGTGGCCGTGGCCGGATCGTCCGGCGTGCTGATGCTGGCCTCGACCCGTTCGCGCAGCAGGGTGAGGGCCTGGGCGTGATGCGAGCCGGCCACCATCGCTGCGGCGCGGATCGCGTCCATGCGCGTCGCGTCGCAGAACAGCCGCGGATGCTGCTCGCTCGCTCGCGCGCCGACGGCGGTGAGCAGCAGCAGGGAGGCGGTGCATAGCAGGCGGCGGAAAGAGTGGCGATGGTGCATCATGCCCTCTGTATTCCATTCCCCTGGAAAAGTGCGCATGACCATGCGCGCTTTCCCAGGGAAGAATGGAATGGGGGCGTAGCGGGGGCGACTGCGCGCAGCGCAGAGCGAGCCCCCG
>CAZTGE010000092.1:0-11764 GCA_964612995.1 uncultured candidatus Brocadiaceae bacterium
TCGCCGAAAACCGTTCCTCTGTCGGCCGGTCGCCCAGCCAGGCCTGGCTGGGCTCCGGACGCTGCGGGTGGGCGGGTCTGGCACTTTGATGGCCTGGTCAGCCCTAGCCCGCATCCCTCACGATACAACTGCTGCAAAGCCGTATCGCACCGCCACTGCAGGACTTCGCTCGGTCGGCGGATCCTCACGTAGCGCTGCCACGCTCCGGTTCGCCTCGATCGCGAAGCCCTGCATTGACAGCACGCTACGACTTTTCGCGACGTTGCGCATGAGGGATCCGGGCTAGCCGTCGCCGATCACCACGCGGCCGTCCCCCTCCACCCGGCCGACGATCACGTGCCCGTTGGGCTGCCGGACCCGCACCGTTTCGTCGGCACCGGCATCGGAGAGCGCGGTACCGGTCGCACGCAGCTCGAAGCCCTTGCGCCGGTAGATCAAGGTGACGCCGCGCCCACCATGGACGGCGGTCGGCGCGCGGGTACGGCCGCGTTCCACGATCTGGCCCCGGGCCACGCGCCGTCGACAGACCCGACCGACGAGGTCACGCAGCGCCGCGGGCGCGCCACCCGATCTACGGTCGAGCTCTCGCCGCTGCGTCTCGAGATCCTCGAGTCCGATGCGGTGTCCGGTGGGGAGGTCCCGCGTCGCCACCGGCACCTCCTGGTAGACGGCGACGGAGAAGACCACCAGGCAGCGGCCGAGTTCCTCCCCGTCGCGCAGCGCGCGGACGCGATACGGCACCTGCCCCCAGAGATCGCTGGTCAGAGCTTCAGCCTGCAGCTCGGCTGGATGCTCGCTGTCGGCCGCGACCTCGAGCTCGCCGGTGACCCGCACCGGCCGCAGGCGGCGATCGCGCTCGCCGATGCGCGCTTCGAGATCCGCGCGCACGCAGGCGATCAGATCCTCGCGCGAGAAGGTCCGCGACTGGCGCGTGAGCGTGGTCCGGCCGCTGAGGGCGAGTGTGACGCCGTCGAGCCGTCGGGCCAGGCTGGCACGGACCAGCCCCGGCGTGATGGTCACCGGCGCGAGATCGTACAGGGGTTGGACCGTGATGCCGGCGAAACGCTCCACCAGCGCGGCCGGGCCCTCCAATTCCGCGATATCGCCGAGGGTCGCCACCGGCGCGGCCAGCACCACCTCCTCGCGCAGCGACACGCGCAGGTCCGCCGCGCCAGCGGTGACGCAGGTGGCGAGCAACACCAACAGCATGCGGCCCGGCCCGATGCGTCTCATCGGGCGATCTCGTTGGCCGTCTGCAGCATCTCGTCGGCGGTGGTGATGGTGCGGGTGTTGAGTTCGTAGGCCCGCTGGGCCGCGATCAGGTTGACCAGCTCCACGACCACGTCGACGTTGCCCTTCTCCAGGGCGCCGCCACGCAACGCGCCGTAGCCGGGCTCGAGCGGCGTCCCTTCCTCGGGTGGGCCGCTGGCCTGGGTCTCCTGGAACAGGTTGCGCCCCAGGCCGACCAGCCCGGTGGGATTGCGGAAGCGGGTGAGGGTGATCTGGCCGATGTCCGATTGGTTGCCGTCCTGCAACACCGAGACCACCCCCGTCGGACCGATGGAGAGCTGCTCGATGTTGTCGGGCACGGTGATCCGCGGTTCGAGGTAGTAGCCGTCGGGCGTGACCAGGTTGCCGTTGGCATCGATGCGAAAATCGCCGGCACGGCTGTAGGCCTCGGCCCCGTCGGGCATGCTCACCCGGAAGAACCCGTCGCCCTCGATCGCCACGTTCGACTCGATCCCGGTGACCTCGATATTGCCGTTGCTGAAGATCCGCGGCGTATTGCTGACCTTCACGCCATTGCCGACCTGGATCCCGGCCGGGTTGACGCCCTCGTCGCCGACCCGGGTACCGGGCGCAACCACGGTGTCGTAGAACAGGTCCTGGAAATTCACGCGCTGCTTCTTGAAACCGTTGGTGTTGACGTTGGCGATGTTGTTGGCGATCACATCGACATTCGTCTGCTGCGCGCTCATGCCGCTGGCGCCGGTCCACAAAGTGCGTGGCATGGTAGCTCCTTTCAGATCTTCCCGAGCAGGTCGGAGTAGTTCGCTCCCTGGAGTTGGGTGGTGAGCGAACGCTGTGCGGCGTCGTAGCGCCGCTGGGCTTCGATCATCCGCACCATCTCGGAGACCGGATCGACGTTCGAATTCTCGATGAATCCATGCTCGATGCGGTAGTCGGTCGCGTCGGCCACGTCCTTGGGGCCCGGGTCGAAATACTGGCCGTTGATCGGGCGCATCTCGTTGGGTCCGTCGACGGTGCTGATGCGCAACTGATCGATGAAGGTGTAGGCGATGCCTTCGTCGCCGGGGATGTAGGCGTAGATCCGGCCCTGTTCATCCACACTGACGCGATCGGCATCTGGCGGGATGCCGACCGGTCCACCCTGCCCCTCCACCGGCAGACCCTGGGCGGTGACCAATCGGTTGGCGTTGTCGGTGACGAAGCTCGAAACGCGGGTCAGCAGCAGCCGCCCCTGGTCGTCGCGCACGCGGAAGAAGCCATCTCCGTACAAGGCCAGATCCCACTTGCCATCGGTCTGGACCCGCTGCCCGTCGGAGAAGTCGTGGTAGACGTCGGCCTGGAAACTCCCCGCCCCGCCGTTCCCGGCGAGGCCGCCGTCACGCCCGCGGTACGCGGCGAGGTATTCGTCGAAGCGTCCGCGCACGGCGTGGCTGCTGCGATACCCGGTGGTCTGGGCATGAGCCAGATTCTGCGCGATGACTTCGAGCGTGCGGCGCTCGGCGACCATTCCGCTGGCCGCGGCGTAGACCCCCTTGGGCATGGCGTCCTCCGGACGGCCATCGCCACACCGCGTGTGCAGATACTGCACACATGGTGGGCCTGGACAGCCGCAGGAGACGTGATCGCAGCTTCCATGCCAAACCGGGAGCGAGCGCTACCAGGCAAGGGCTGACACCGCGGCCACAGCCGGACCGGTGCATGGACCGGCGCACCGCTGAGGGCGGGTGCGCGCCACCGCTGCACAAGGACCGTCAGGGCACGGCGCGAGGGGCGAGTTCATCGGCGCCCAACTCGACGTTCCAGGTGCCGCTGACCGCACCCAGGCCGCGCAACTGCGCGGTGATGGTCAGGCTCGCCGGGCCGCTCGATTCCGGTGGTACCTCCACGAGGTAGCCGCAGGAGTCGCCTCAGCCGTACTCCGCCTGACCGGTGGCGAGCAGGATCTCGCCCTGGCGCAGCGCGACCGTCGGCTCTTCGATCAGATCCAGGCTGACGTAGCGCTCGCCGCTACGGCCGACCACGTGCAGCGAATCGTGATCGAGGATCAGATCGCCGAAGTCGTCCTGCCAGCTGCCGGCGAGGGTGTAGGGCGGCGCGAGCGTCAACGTCACGCTCTCGCCAGCCGTCACCGTGAGTGCGAGTTCGCCGTCGGTCGGTGGCAGGATGCCTGCGAGCGGACCGTCGCGCCCGACCAGCAGGCCGTAGGCGAGGGTGTAACGACCGGCGGGCAGCAGGGCTTCGGGCTCATCGGCTCCGACCACCGCACTCGCCCGCTCACCGACCAGCGCCAGGGTGACAGCCGGCTCCCCCGCTCCCGGCGCCAGGCGGACGCGGCCGAGTACGGTGTCGGCCGGCGGGTCCACGGCCGCGATGCCCGGTACCCGACGCAGCGCGCGCGGGGTGCCGAAAAACGGGCGCAGCGGAGCGAACACCCGGCCGCCGGCCGGAGCGATGCCATCACCGGAACCGATCGAGCCGTCGACATCGGCATCGACGATCTCCAGCCGGGTCCGGCCCTGCGCGGGCAGCGACCAGGCGCGACGGCTGCGCCAGGCCAAAACCCCGCGGTCGTGGGCCGAACAGATGTGATTGCGCGCGTGGGTGACCACCAGCGGATAGGGCTCGCCGGTCAGCGGCAGCGCGAAGGCGCCGGGCTCGACGTCGAGATCGATGGCCAGGCCCTGGGCGACCGGGCCGAAGATGATGCCGTGATCGGCGTGGTAGAACGTCGCCACCTGCTCCCCGGCGATCCGCACCGGGGCACCGGGGACCGGGGCGTCGTAATCGTCGCCGTCGGTCTCGATGACCACCGCGTGCCCGCCGACCACCGCGCCTTCGATCACGGTGATCGCGAACGGCGTGGTCAGGTCGATATAATGCTTCTCGCCGACGTCGGCCGGCGTCAGCGCCGCGCGCATCCGCGCCGCGTCGAGCACGATCGGATCCGGCACGTCGTCCGCTGAGCGCAGCAGGCCGGGCAGGATGGTCACGAGAGCCAGAAACCAACGCATGGAGTCCAGTGTCGACGGCACACGCTCGGCCGACAAGCCACGATCACCCCACCCTCGACCGCCGGTGCGGGAAACCACGGTGAACGATCGACGGCGATCACGATCCTGTGTACCCGGGTGCGCACCCACCGGGTTCGGCACACCCGTATCGCTCACATTCCATCTGGGAGGTCGTCATACCCCGCATCCTGCTCCTATGCTGTGCTGCGCTCCTTGCGCTCGCGCCACTGAGCGCGGCCGCCACCGCGGACCCCGTCTCAGCGCCGCGCGACCAGCTTGAACACGAACACGCTCTGATACGCAAGGTGGCCGAGGCCGCGCTGGACGAGGCGCGCAGCCTGCGCGCCGACCCGGCGGTCGGGCTCGAGCGCGCGCGCGATCTCCACGACTTCTTCCACAACTTCGCCGACCGTTGCCATCACGCCAAGGAGGACCGGTTCTACTTCCCCACCGGCCGCTTCCACGCCGGCGCGCAGGTCCGCGATCTGGTGCTCGAGCTGCAGAACGAGCACGTCTACGGCACCGCGATCATCCAGGTCCTCGGTCACGCCCTGCAGGCCGAACAGCCGGACCGCCATCTGATCGCCGACCGTCTCGAGGCCTACGCGCGGATGGTGCGGGTCCATATCCGCAAGGAGAATCAGCAGCTGTTCCCGGTGATCGACGCCAGGCTGCCAAGCGAAGCGGCGGCGGCCTTGATGGCCGGGTTCACCCGCATCGAACGCCACGAGCTCGGCGAGGGCTTCCATCAACGCTACAAGGCGCTGGCCAGGGAACTGCTCGCCGGACCGCAGCAGCAGGGCCAGCAGTAGCCCCCGATCCTCCGCACACGCAGGCCAGAGGCCGTCCGCATCGATGTTGAACTGCCAGCTCGGCGCAGCAGGCTGCGTAAATCCACGCGGCCCGGACGTCTACGGGCACATGGCCGTGCGCTACGGAGGAAACATGGTCGCCAATCTGGATCAGTCATCGGTCACCACCGCCAGCGGCCCGCTGCGACAGGTCGAACAGGAGGTCGGCAAGATCCTGGTCGGGCAACGCGCGCTGGTGCGCCGCCTGCTCATCGGCTTGCTCTGCGACGGGCACCTGCTGCTCGAAGGCGTCCCAGGCCTGGCCAAGACCACGGTGATCAAGTGCCTCGCCCAGGCGATGGCCGCGTCCTTCAGCCGTATCCAGTTCACCCCCGACCTGCTGCCGGCCGACATCGTCGGCACCCGGATCTTCGAGGGCGGCACCTTCACCACCCGCACCGGGCCGATCTTCGCCCAGGTGGTCCTGGCCGACGAGATCAACCGTGCACCGGCCAAGGTCCAATCGGCCTTGCTCGAGGCGATGCAGGAGCGCCAGGTGACCATCGGCGAGGACACCTTCGACCTGCCCGATCCCTTCCTCGTGCTGGCGACCCAGAACCCGCTCGAGCAGGAAGGCACCTACCCCCTTCCCGAGGCCCAGACCGACCGCTTCCTGCTCAAGGTCCGCATCGGCTACCCCGGCGAACAGGAGGAACGCCTGATCCTCGATCGGGCCCTGGCCGTTGAACAGCCGACGATCGAACCGGTGCTCGACCTCGAAGCCCTGAGCCGGGCCAAGCAGACGGTCGCCGGCGTGTTCATCGACGACCGGCTCAAGGACTACTGCGTCAGCCTGGTCCGCGCCAGCCGCGACCCAGCGGCTGCCGGGGTCGACATGGAGGGGCTGATCGAGGTCGGCGCCAGCCCGCGCGCGGTCATCGGCCTCGCCCTGGCCGCCCGCGCCCAGGCCTTCCTCGAAGGCAACACCTACGTCACCCCGCAGGACATCAAGACGGTGGCCGCCGACGTGCTGCGCCACCGCATCATCCCGAGTTACGAGGCGGAGGCCGAAGATCTGGATACCGACGCCCTGGTCGCCCGCCTGCTCGAACACGTTCCCGTCCCCTGAGGAGTCGCGTCGCGCATGCTCGATCTCAAGGATGTCTTGCGGCAGGTCCGCCGGTTGGAGATCCGGACCGAACGGATGGTCGACTCGCTCGCCGCGGGCGCCTACCGCTCGCGCTTCCGTGGCCAGGGCATGGAGTTCGAGGAGGTCCGCGAATACAGCCCCGGCGACGACGTGCGCCACATCGACTGGAACGTCACCGCGCGCACCGGCAATGGCCGCACGGCCTTCGTCAAGACCTTCCGCGAAGAGCGCGACCTCACCTGCCTGCTGCTGGTCGATGTCTCCGGTTCGATGAACTTCGGCGCGATCCCCGGCTGCTCGCCGCGGACCAAGCTCCACGCTGCGACCGAGGCAGCGGCGATCGTCGGCACCACCGCGATGCGCAACAACGACACCCTCGGCCTGGTGACCTTCTCCAACCGCACCCACGTGCACATCCCCTGCCGCAAGGGGCGTGGACACGTGATGCGCATCCTGCGCGAGGTACTCTCGGCCGATGCCGGACACCAGCCCACCTGCATGACCCGGGCGCTGGAGGAGCTGCACCAGACTGCGCGCAAGCGCGCGGTCTGCTTCCTCGTCTCCGACTTCCTCCAGCGCGAGATCGAATTCGGCGCCACACTGATGCGCGTGGCCCGACGCCACGACATCATCGGCCTGCGGGTGGCCGATCCGGGCGAAGCGGCCCTGCCCGCGCGCGGGGGCCCGCTGGTCCTGCGCGATCCCGAGAGCGGCGCCGAAACGGTGCTGGCCAACACCCGCGCCGGGCGCCGGCGCTACGCCGAGGCCTATCGGGCCCAGCGCAGCACCACCGAGCGCCTGTTCGCCAACGCCCGCTGCGATCTGGTCGATGTGCGCACCGACCTGAGCACCTTCACCGCCCTGCGGCGATTCTTCGAACAGCGCCGGAGGCGCCATCATGGCTGAAGGGCGGCTGGTCATGCTGCTACTGCTCGTCCTCGGGGCACAGGCCGCCGAGCCGCCGTCGCCCGACGCGCAGCTGCCGGCGAGCGCTGCCGACGGCCGGGTGCGCATCGCGATGGAGGCAGACGCGGCGGCGCTGACCCTCGGCGACCCGCTCCGATTGACCATCACCTGTCGCTGGCCGCGTGCGTGGAAACAACCGCGGCTGCCCGATCCCACCGTCGCCTTCCGCCAGGTGATCGCGGTCGAACCGCCGGTGATCGCGCCCAGCGGAACCGACACCCGCGTGCGCTGGCGCGTGTCCCTGCGCGCACAGCGGCCCGGCGCCTGGGCGCTGCCACGCCCGGTGCTGCAGGTCCACGGCCCCGATGGGCCCGTGCGCGTCCGCGCCCCGGAGGTCATCGTCCAGGTCGGCGCAGGGGCCGACGCGCCCGATCTCGCCGCTCCCCGCCCGCTCTGGCGCCGACCGCCCGCGTATACGCCGGAACACGCACCCGGCCTGTGGATATGGCTCGTCCTCGGCGCCGGGGCACTCGGTGCCGCCGCACTGGCGCTGCTGGTCCTCCACCGCCGACGGCGCCGTCCGCCGCTCAGCCCCCATCAGCGCTTCCTGCGCGAGCTGCCCGATCCCGCGGCGGTGGGCGACGGCGCCGCGCTGGCCGAGGCCATCGGCCTGGCGCTGCGGCGCTACTGCGGCGCGATCTGGAGCTTCGACGGGCCCGGCGCCACGGCCCAGGAAGTGCTCGACCGGCTGCGGTCACAGCTGCCCACCGATGCCTTCCAGCGCCTGCGCGGGCTGTTCGGCGACCTGGAGCGTCTGCGCTGGGCTCCGGGCGAACTCGCGGTGGTCGTCGTCAGCCCGCTGCTCGAACGCGCGCGCGAGTGGGAGGCGGGAGTCGAGCAACGACGAGCCGAGGCGGCCGCGATCGAAAGGGAGGCGGCATGAGCGAGCACTTCCGTTTTCTCGACCCGCATGCGCTCTGGCTGCTGATCCCGGTGGCCCTGCTGCTAGTGCTACGGCCGCGCCGCGGCGGCGCCGGCTTCGGCGCCTACAACCTCGCGCTCGACGCGCTGCGCCCGGCCCGGGGCCCGCTGCTCCATCGCCTGTTGTTCACCACCGCCTGCGCCGCGCTGGTGGTCGCACTGGCCCGCCCCCAGTACGGGCGGGACCGGATCGCCTACGAACAGCTCGAAGGCCGCGACATCATGCTCGTGCTCGACCTGTCGCTCTCGATGGTCGCCAACGACATGATCACCCCGGAGGAGGAGCGCATCACCCGGCTCGAAGCAGTGACCCGGGCCGCGCGTGCGTTCATCGACAAACGTCCGCACGACCGCATCGGCCTGGTCTACTTCGCCGAGGACGCCTTCACCAGCTGCCCGCTGACCCACGACCACACCACGCTCGACTTCTTCCTCACCGAGACCGAAGCCAACCAGCTCGCGCTCTGGGAGCGCAGTCTGCGCCGCGGCAGCATGCAGGGCATCCTCGGCAACGGCACCAACCTTGGCCTCGGCCTGGGCGTCGCCCTGCGCCGGCTGATTCCCGACCCCGAAGCGCTCGAGCCGAGCGAGCTCGAGGCGCATCCCGGCCGCGCGGTGGTGCTGATCACCGATGGCCGTGACACCGAGGAACTCGACAACTGGCGCGACCCGCTCGAAGCGGCCGAACACGCCGACCGGCTCGGCGTCGACGTGCACGCGATCGGCGTCGGCGATCCGGAGGGGATCATGAGCGATCCACGCTTCCTCCTGGTCAGCGGAGAACACCGGCCGATGCGCGTGCCGCCGAGCATGCTGCCGGATCTGGGCCGCCTGCGCGACATCACCGGCATCGCCGACGGCATCAGCCGCCATGCCAGCCGGCCGGAACAGATCACCGACATCCTCGACAGCATCGAAACGCTGACCCCGAGCGAACAGGAGATCCCGATCCGCCCGGACTACCGCGACCGCTTCCTCCTGCCGCTGGTGCTCGGCCTCGCCCTGCTCGGCTGCGCCCAGCTGCTCGAACCACGCCTGCGGGGGGTGGCCTGATGGACTTCGCCCAGCCCTGGGTCCTGTTCCTGCTGCCACTGGTGCTCGCCGCGGCGCTGCTGCGCTGGCTGTGGATCCGCCATCTGGCCAGGGCCACCCGGTCGGTCGGCAGCGGCACGCCCCGGCTCACCCGCAGCGTCGGACGCCGACGAGAGGCCCTGCGCGCAGCGCTGATCTGGGCCGCCATCGCCTGCGCACTGATCGCCGCCGCACGCCCTCGCGGCCGGCGCACCGAGCACACCCGGCGCAGCACCGGCGCCAACCTCTGCGTGTTGATCGACTGTTCGCGCTCGATGCTCGCCGAGGACCTCCACCCCGATCGCCTGCAGGTGGCACGACGCAAGACGATGGACCTGCTCGCCATCGCCCCCGGCCATCGCGTCGCGCTGATGCCCTTCGCGGCGATCAGCATGCCGCTGTGCCCGCTCACCGGCGACCACGCCACCATCCGCTCGTTGTTGCACGATTGCAGCGTGGAGCTGTTCGCCGCCGAACGCGGCAATCAGGGCTCGGCGATCGGCGCCACCGTCAGCGAAGCGGTGGCGATGCTCGCCGAACACGCCGACCGCGGCCAGGCGATCCTGGTCTTCAGCGACGGCAAGGATTACGACACCGCCGCGGTGGAGGCGGCCGCGCGCGAGGCGCGCTATGCCGGGATTCCGGTCTATGGCATTTTCGTCGCCGACCCCGAGGCCCGGGCCACGGTGGTCATCGACGGCGAGCCGCGGGTGATGGAATCCTCGCGCGAGACCCTCGCGCAATTGGCCGAGGCGACCGGGGGCACGGTGGTCACCGCCACCCCCGGGCCGCAGGACGTCAAGGCGATCGCCGCCGAGATCGAAGCCAACATCATCATGCAGCCCTGGGAAGAACGCGCCTTGCTCACCCGGCGCGAGGACTACCAGCACCCGCTGACCCTCGCCTTGGTGTTCGTGCTCATCGCCGGGCTCCTGCCCACCCGTCGCCGCGAGGAGCCGATCGCATGACCCGCTCCACCCCGTACCCGCGCCGCGGCCGCTGTGAGCGCACGGCACTGTTGCTACTGGTCTGCGCCATCGGCGCCGCGGCGGTCGACAACGACGCCTGGCAGCGGCTGGAGGCGCTCAATTCCGCCGCCGACGCGGATCCCGTCGCCGCCCGCGCCGGGCTCGAGGAACTGCTGCTCGACGAACCCGGCTTCCACGCCGCCCACTACAACCTCGGCTGCCTGCTGCTGCCCGACGACCCCGCCGCCGCCAGCGAACACCTGCGCGCCGCGGCCGCGACCCCGCTCGAACCGCTCGCGGCGAGCGCGCTGCACAACCTCGCCCTCGCCCGCTACCGGCAGGGCCGGCTGGCCGAGGCCGTCGGAATCGCCGCGCAAGCCACGGCCCGCGCACCGGACGATGCCGACATCGCCCGCACCGCGCGCGAGCTGCGCCGGATCCACCTGTTGCGCCAGGAGGAGGCTCGACAGCGGGCCGCTGCGCAGGCGCGCAGGCTCGGCCTGGTGCCCGCCCCCCTGCCGCCGGCCTGGGTCGGCGAGGCATTCACCGCCGAGCTCCAGGCCAAGGGCGGCGAGGGACCTCCCTATAGTTTCAGCTGCGCACGCCTGCCGGCCGATCTGGTCTGCGACACCACCGGCGTGATCAGCGGCACCCCGGCCCCGGACACCGAGGGCGCCCACGACCTGCCGATCGTCATCGGCGATGGGACCGAGAACGTCGAAGACCGCCTGCAACTGACCGTGCTCCCTGCCCCGGCGATCACCACCACCGAGCTGCCCGAAGCGCTGTGGCAGATGTCCTACGCGGCGACCATCGAGAGCCAGGGCATGATCGAACCGCGCTGGGAGGTCAGCGGCCTGCCACCGGGCCTCAGCGCCGTGGGGGCTGGCGCGAACCTGCGCATCGACGGCAGTCCGCAGCAGACCGGCAACTACACGCTACGGGTCACCGTTGCCGACGCCCACCATCGCCGCGAACGGGAACTGACGCTCACCGTCAGCCGCGACAATTTCGCGCCAGCGACCGCCCGGCTCGACGACGCCACCGTCGGTCGTCCCTACGAATACCTCCTGCACGTGCGCGGCCCCGCCGGCACCTACACCTGGTCGGCACCGGCCACCGCCGGTCTGAGCTGCGACCGCCGCGGCCGGATCACCGGCCGCCCCGCACACGCCGGCGAGCTCGACCTGCCGGTGACACTCACCGCTCCCGATGGTCGACAGCGGCAATTCGACCTTCCACTGCAGGTCAATCCGCCGCCGGTGATCGAGGACGAGGAGGTCACGCTGCGCGCGGCGACCAGCGTCAGCCGCCCCCTGCGCGCAACCGGCGGCACCACCCCGCTGCGCTGGAGTGTCGCGCGCGGCAGCCTGCCCGACGGTCTCGTACTCGGCGAGGATGGCACCATCCGTGGCGTCGCCCGCCAGAGCGCCCAGACCACGCTCACCCTGGAGCTGCGCGACCGCTGGGGTGCCAGCACCCGTAGCGAGGTCACCGTCATCGTCGAACCACCACCCGACCAGCCGGAAAACCAGGGCGAACAAGGCGAGCAAGGCGAACAAGGCGAGCAGGGCGAGCAGGGCGAGCAGGGCGAGCAGGGCGAGCAGGGCGAACAGGGCGAACAGGGCGAACAGG
>CAZTGE010000092.1:11864-16607 GCA_964612995.1 uncultured candidatus Brocadiaceae bacterium
GGCGAACAGGGCGAACAGGGCGAACAGGGCGAGCGAGAGACCGGTCTGCCCGGACCCGGGGCTGAGGAGCCCGAGGCCGGGGCGCAACCGGGGCGCGACGGCGCAGCGCGCTTGCTCGATCGCGCCGCAGCCGAACGCTGGCTGGAGAACCTGCCCGAGGAAGAACGCGGCGCGCTCCTGCTCCAGGTCCCGCGCGGTGAATCCGGCAAACGGAAGGCGAACGAACACCCGTGGTGATGCGCATCCTCGTCCCCCTGGCATTGCTGCTCGGCCCCTGGCTCGCGCTGCCGGCGGCCGATGCGCTCACCTGCGAGCTGCTCGTGCCACGCTACCTGCCGCTCGACCACAGCTACCCGGCCAGCCTGCGGGTCTATGGCACCGAAGCGCGCATCACCCGGCTCGAACTGCCGGATGTCGACAAGCTCGAGCTGGCCAGCGACAGCCGCATCCACAGCGTCAAACGGGTCAACGACCGGGTCTGGGTGCGCAGCCGCATCGTGATCAGGGCGACCGACACCGGCGCCTACCGTATCCCGCCGATCGTGGTCCACCTCGCCGATGGCCGCAGCGTCACCTGCGAGCCGATCAGTGGCGAGATCCCCGAACCGATGCCCGAGCTCACCGGCGCCTATCACGCCCGGGCCGCGTTCGACCCCACGACCACCGTCGCCGGGGCCAGGGTGCTCGCCCGCTGGCTGCTCTACAAGCGCCACCAGGTCGAGGCCTTGATCGATACCCCCCGCCGCTTGCCGATCGTCAACACCGGCGAAACGGAAGACCCCGAAACGGGCGTCGAGCTGCTCGGTCCGACACGCGAAGATGACTGGGGCTACGTCGTCGGCGAGAATGCGATACCCTACAAGGTCACCGTACTCGAGCAGGAGGTCCTGTTCACCCGCCCCGGCACCTACGCCACCAGCGGCCAGCTGGACTACGGTCGCAGCGACGTGTTCGGCCGTTTCCGGCGCATGGGGGTGCTGCCGGTCACCGGCGACGAGGTCGAGGTGGTCCCGCTGCCCGAGACCGGGCGCCCGGCCGGCTATGGCGGGTTGGTCGGCGAGGTGGAACTCGAAGCGACGCTGGACAAGCAGCACGTCGCGCTCGGCAGCGGTCTGCGGCTGCGGGTGAGCGTCTCCGGCGAACGCCTCGACCTGCTCAATCGCCTGGCGTTGCCGGAATTCCCCGATGTCGCGGTCTATCCCGAAGGGGTGGAGGACACACGCGAGCGCAAGGTGTTCACCTACGATCTGGTGCCCGAACGCGTCGGCGAGTATGTCCTGCCGGCGGTCTCGATCCCCTGGTTCGATCCGCGCGACCGCAGCTACAAACGCGCCACCACACAGGAGCTGAGCTTCACCGTCATCCCCGGTCGCACCGTCGCGCGGCCTACGCTCGGGGATGCGACGAGCGAGACATCGGGCGAAGGCCCGGACGACGAACAGCTCCTGGGGCTGGATTTCTACCGCGGCTCGGGGCCGTGGTCACGCGCGCCCGTGCTCGGCTGGTGGCTGCTGATCGCCGGCCTGCTCTGCGGCGGGCTCGCCGGGCTCTCCCGCCTGGCACTCGCTCGGGGCCGACGTCGCGACGATGCGCTCGGCGCGGCGCGGCGCGACCTGCATTGCCACGACCTCGCCCGGGTCGACGCCGCGCTGCATCGTCTCGCCGCCGCCACCGGCGACCCGGCCCTGCGCGAGCGCCTGCGCGCGTGCATGCAACGCGTGGAACACGCGCGCTTCGGCGGCCACTCGCTCAGCGATCCCATCCGTGAAGAACTCGCCGCTTTGGCCCGGGAACTGCGCGCATGAGCCTGCCTCGAGTGCTCCTCCTGCTGGTGTGCCTGCATCTGCACGCGGCCGAGACCATGAGCCCGGTCGAGGGCGCCTACGCGGCGATCAGCCAGGGCCGGCCGGCCGAAGCCGTCGGCCCATTGCACGCCCATGCCCGCGGCTCACAGGTCTGGCACCGTTGGTATGATTGCGCCAACGCCGCCTGGGCCGCCGGCCATCCCGGCCACGCTGCGGCCTGGTTCCTCCACGCTGCGACCCTCGCGCCAGCGGAACCCGCCCCGCGTGCGGCACTCGCGGCGATGGAGCTGGACCCACCCCCCACCTGGATCGCACGCATGGGCCTGCTCGGCGTCTTGTTGCGCGGCGTCGCCGGACTCGGCCTGCTGTTCTGCGGCGGCGCGTTGCTCGGCTGGGCCCTGCTCGGCCCCCGACGTCACCGTCTGGTCGCAGCGGTGGCCGGCGCCGTGCTCTTGACCGTGGCCCTGCCGGTACAGATCGCCTTGCAGCTCGACCGCGCGCATCTCGCGCAGTGGAACGCAGTCGTTCGCAACACCCACCTGCTCTCGAGCACCGGCACGCCGACCCGCCCCCTGCCGGCGGGCACGCTGGTCCGCCGCCTGCCGCGCGAGCCCTGGGCCGGGCAGGTGCTGGTCGACCTCGGCAATGGACGCCGCGGTTATGTCGCGCTCGCCGATCTCGACGCCGGATGGCCGCCCGAGCAGGCGCAGGCGCCTCAGACGCAGTGACCGTGGGTCCGGGGAAAGGGCATCACATCGCGCACGTTCTGCATCCCGGTGACCAGACACAGCAGGCGCTCGAACCCGAGCCCGAAGCCCGCGTGCGGCACGCTGCCGAAGCGGCGCAGATCGAGGTAGGGCCGGTAGAGCTCGGGGTCGAGACCCGCGCGCACCATATGGTCCTCGAGCACGTCGAGCCGCTCCTCGCGCTGTGAACCGCCGATCAACTCGCCCATGCCCGGCACCAGCACGTCCATCGCCGCGACCGTCCGCCCATCGTCGTTGTGGCGCATGTAGAAGGCCTTGATGCCGGCGGGGAAATCGGTCACCACCAGCGGTTTGCGAAACATCTTCTCGACCAGAAAGCGCTCGTTCTCGGTGCCCGGGTCGCGACCCCATTCCACCGCCCGCCCGGCCTTGCCGAGCCGCTCGATCGCCTCGGTGTAGCTGATCCGGGCATAGCCGGCGTCGAGCAGCTTCTGCAGCCGTCCGGTCAAGCCGGGCGCCTGCTTCTCCAGCACCGCCAGCTCATCCGCACAGTCCTGCAGCGCCCCGGCGATCAGCTCGTGGACGAAAACGCAGGCCAGCTCCACGTCCTCATCGAGGTCGCAGAAGGGCATCTCCGGCTCGATCATCCAGAACTCGGCCAGGTGGCGGCTGGTGTTCGAATGCTCGGCGCGGAAGGTCGGGCCGAAGGTGTAGACCTCGCCCATGCCGCAGGCGTAGGTCTCGCCCTCGAGCTGGCCCGAAACCGTCAGGAAGGCTTCGCGGGCGAAGAAGTCATCGGCCGCGGCGGCGCTGCTGCCGGTCTTGTGGGTGGTGACGCGGAACTGCTCGCCCGCGCCTTCGCAATCGCCCGAGGTGATGATCGGCGTGTGCAGGTAGGTGAAACCGCGTTCGGCGAAGAAGCGGTGCACCGCCAGGGCGAGATACGAGCGCGTGCGCATCACCGCCTGCATCGTCCGTGTCCGGGCACGCAGGTGCGGAATGCCGCGCAGATGCTCCAAAGACATCTTCTGCTTCTGGATCGGATAGATCTCGGGGTCGACCGTGCCGAGCACCTCGACCCGCTGGGCCTGCAGCTCCACCGCCTGGCCGCGCCCCTGCGACGGCACCACCTGCCCCTCGGCGCGGATGCTCGCCCCGAGCTGCGCCCGTTGCAGCAGCTCTTCGTAACCGGGCAGGGTCGCCGGGACCACGATCTGCAGGCCGGTGATGCTCGAGCCATCGTTGCAGTCGATGAAGCTGACCCCGGCCTTGGAGTCCCGGCGGGAGCGGATCCACCCGCAGACGGTAGCCGTCACCCCGGATTCGACGGTCGGCATCGGCATGGCGAGGATCGCGGCGATGCGGGTGCGGTCGTACATGGCTCCTCCTGATCGCAGCGGTGAACCGGAGTCGCGCGCCGCGGCGGGCGAGTGTGTCCGAACGCGCCCACGCGGCAACGCCCGGGCGGGCTCGGCACACAGGGCGACTCAAAGCTCGCCCCGGGAGCGCCGATCACCAGGTCGGCATGCCTTGCGTCGCCTCCACCTGCGTCAAACCGCCCGACTCTCTTCGGTGCTTGGGCCGTAGGGATGCAGGTGGAGGCGAGGCATGGCCCTCATGTGCGAGCTTTGAGTCGCCCTGGCTCGGCGCACGTCTCACTGAGCTGCCAGGCGCGGAGCCGCTTCGACCTTGCTCCCGACACGCTGCAATCGACGGTGGGTTGTCGATCTGAGGAGGAGTCATGGTCCGCAATCCGGCATCGCCCATCGTCCTGGCCGTTCTGCTGTTCTCCCTCGCCGCCTGCGGTGGAGGCGATCGCCGATCGGCGCAGTCCGCCATGACCGACGCCGAAGCGACCGCGGCGAGCGAACAGACCCCGACCGAGGAACCAGAGCCGGTCGAGCAGATGGACCCCGAGAAGGCACGCGAACTCGCCCTGCTCGAGGCCAAGATCCTCGTCGCCCCGAACGCGCGCTACACCATCGCAGGTGAAGACGCCACCTTCGCCGAGCTCGAAGCGCACATCGCCCGATTCGCGGCGATCAACCGTTTCGCGACCCTCACCGTGCACATCCCGCCACAGATCGACATCGTCGATACCAGCCGCTTCTTGGGGCTGGTCGAACGCTACCGTCTGACCAACGTCCGCATCACTCGCGCCCCCTGAGGCTTTCTTTTTGCAGAGGGGGCGCTGCCCCCTCGCGCCTTCGGCGCGTTCCGGCGTCCTCGCT
>CAZTGE010000093.1:0-16395 GCA_964612995.1 uncultured candidatus Brocadiaceae bacterium
AGCCAGAGGGGTAGGTCCTCACGCAGTGAGGACCGTAGGGGCGAAGCCCCTGAGTGGTTACGACAAGCGATAGTGGGGGCAGTGAGTAGTTGCCGCCGGTGTGCATGGGCGCATATGGCCACGCATGCACGAATGGATGTGTATTTGCCATGCGCCCAGCCGGCGCTGCATGCGATCGATCTGGCCGGTGTACGGCGGTTACGGCAGCAGGCAGCCGAGCGTCGCGCGTAGTCCGCGGCCGCGCAGGGCACAGGCCCAGGCGCGGCCGCGCGCGCCACTGCGCTTGAGCAGTGGCGCTGCGCGGCGCAGGAGCTGGCGCACCCGGGTCGGGGGCAGCCGGCCGTCTTCGGCCGCGCGCAACAGCGCCGCGGCGGCGAGCTCGTGATGGCCGGCGGCGGCCAGGGCGCTGGCCAGGCGTTCTGCGAGCCGGGGCAGTGCCGGCATCGCGGGGATGTCCTCGAGGGTCGCCGGCGGGCAGGATCCATCGTCGAGGAAGGGCCAGGCGGTGCGCAGCAGGCGGACCAGCGCGAGGCGGTCGTCGAGTAGCGCTCGGTGGCGCACCAGCAGCGCGAGGGCCTCTTGTTCGCTGGCGCATTCGAGTTCCAGCGCCGCGCGCAGAGCCAGGCGTTCGGGCTCGGGTGTGGCGGGTAGACGCCGGTCGTGGCACAGTTCCAGCGCCTCTGTCGGGCTGCCGTCCGCGAGCGTGATCCGGGCCAGGAGCACGGCCGCGGTCTCGTCGTCGGGAGCTTGGCGATGGAGCAGGCTGGCCGCTTCGCGCGCACGTTGGAGATCGCCTGCGATCATCAGCGCCTGCACCTCGAGTTGTTGCCACAGCGCGCGTGCGCGGTCATCGACGTGTTCGCGTGCGCGTTCGAGCTGGTTCAGCGCGGCCTGCGCTTCCTCTTCTGCGATGAACAGCTGTGCAAGCAGCATGCGGTTGATCGGCGAGAGATGCGTGTCGTGGTCCTGGAGGCAGGCTCGCGCCTGGTCGGGCGCTCCGGCCTGGTAGTGCGCCAGGGCCAGCTCGCGGATCAGGGTCTGGGCCGCATCGCTCGCCGGTCGTTTCGCTTCGGTATCCAGGCGGTCGTGGAGCAGAGCGATGGCGGTCTCGACCCGGTCGTGGACCATGCAGTGTCGCGCTGCCTCCACGCGCAACTCCAGCCCCAGGGGCAGCTCGCCCAGGCGTTGCCAGCAACGGTCGGCGAGTGCGCGCTCGCCGCGGTCGTCGTAGACCGCGGCGAGCTGACGCAGCGTTTCCGGCCGCTCCGTTTCCAGGACCGCATCGAGGTCCTGCGTCAATGGAGCGAGCAGGCGCCCCGCCGCTGCGCACGCCCCGGCCTGCTGCTCGAGCCAGGCGCCGAGGATCCGCACTGCCGGCGGTGGGTCCTCATGCGCGAGTGCGGCGCGAGCACAGGCGCGGGCCTGCTCCTGCTCGCCGAGCATCAGCTCGACCTCTGCCGCCTGGAACCAGGCGACAGAGGCCTCGGCCGGGTTTTCACCGGCTGTCTCGATCTGGCGGTAGGCGGCGCGGCGCGCTCCGGCCCCGTCGCCGCCGCGGGCGAAGAGCAGCGCCACCTGGCCCCAGGGCACCGTACGTTCGAGGGTGAAAACCGCATGCAGTTCATCGAGTGCGCCGCTGCGCTCGCGTGCCAGGCCGAGCGCCACCCGCCGCATGAGCAGGCGTGGATCCTGGCCGTGGGTGGCGAGACCCTTGGCGATGGCGCCCTCGGCGCCCGCCACGTCGCCGGCCTGCAGCGCGAGTTCGGCCGCGAGTTCGAATACCGCAGGGGGGCATTCGGTCGGGCGTTCGAGCAGCGCGCCGACCTCTTCACGTGCCTGGCGGAAGCGGCCGTTGGCCATCAGGGCCTGCGCCATCAAGGCGCGGTAGTCGGACTGAGGCGCGAGGCGCACCGCCCGGCGGGCATAGCGCAGCGCCGCCTGCGGGTCCTGGGGCAGGATCAGTTCGGCTCGTAGTGCCCAGAGGTGCGCGAATTCGGGCTGGATCTCGATTCCGCGTTCGATGGCGGCGCGGGCGGCGTCGACCTTGCCCTGGGCGCGGCGGGCTTCGGCCAGCATGGTCAACAGTTGCGGGTGGTCGGGCAGTTGGCGCAGGCTGGCTTCGGCTTCCTGCTCCGCGCGTTGGGGCTCGCCCTTGACCAGCAGCACCTCGATCATCTCGCGCCAGGCCCAGAGGTAGTCCGGTTGCTGGCGTACCGCGCGTTCCAGGTGCGGCAGCGCGGCGTCTGGTTTACCGCGACAGCGCAGGAGGAAGGCCCGCAGGCCGGCATTGGTCGGGTCGGCCGGATCGCGTTCTTCGGCCTCGTCGCAGCAGGCCTCGGCCTCCTCGTGGCGTTCGCTCAGCGCGGCGACTTCGGCCAGTTCGCGCCAGGCCCAGGTGTAGTCCGGATCGAGTTCCACCGCCTTGCGCAGGTTGGCCATCGCCTCGCTGTGCCGGCTTTCGGTGCGCAGGAGATCGGCCATGTAGCCGTAGGTGGTGGCTTCGAAGGGATCGATGCTGCGTGCGTGTTCGAGGTGGGTGAAGGCCTCGGCCATCCGGCCCATCTGGCGGCAGGTATCGGCCAGCTCGTGCATGATCCAGGTCGAGCCGGGTGCGGCATCGAGCGCCTGCTTGAACGAATCCAGCGCGGCAGCCATCTCGCCGCGGCTGCGGGAGAGCGCGCCGAGTTGAGCGTAGGCCCAGGGGTAATCGGGGTCGAGTTCGATCGCCTGTTGGCACAGGGCCTCGGAGCGCTGTGGATCGCGTTGGGTCAGGACCTGGGCCAGCTCGACCAGCGCCCAGGTGGCATGGGGTCGGCGTTCGAGGATCTCCTCGTAGAGCGCCACGGCGGTGTCGCCTTCGCCGCGATCCCAGGCCAGTTGGGCGAGATGGCCGCGGCACCACTGGTCGTCGGGCTCGACCTCCAGCGCGGCGAGGTAGTGGCGCCGGGCCTGCTCGTGGTCGCCGATCTGGCGTTCGAGTTCGGCCAGTTCGCAGAGGGTCCAGTTGTTGTGCGGCTCCAGGCCCAGGGCCGCGAGCAGCTGTTCGCGGCCGGCCTCGAGCTCGCCCTGTTGGCGCAGGCAGGCGCCGAAGCGCGCCAGCAGGCTGGCGCGCAGCTCGTGGTCCTCGATGTGTTCTTCACGTAACAGGCGTTCGAATTCGCGTCGCGCCTCGTGATAGCGCCCCTGGTTGAAGTAGAGGTCGGCGAGGCGGTCGCCCGGTTCCTCGTCGAGCGGCTGGCTGCTGCGGATCGCCTCGCGCGCCATCTGGGCCCGGCTGAAGTCCTCGCGGCGGACGAAGAACAGATGGCGGAAGCGCTGGAGGTGGACGTTGACGGTGTGGATCGAGCCGGCCTGGTCGATCACCCGTTCCGCCTCGCCGATCTCGCCGGCCAGTTCCAGCGCGCTGGCGTGGCCGAGGGTGGCCCAGAGATCGGTGGGTGCGTAGTGGCGCAGATCGCGATAGCGCCCGACCGCGTCGCGGTAGCGGCCCTGGCGCATCAGTTCCTCGGCCTCGAGCGTCAGCCGTTCCTCGGGCGAGTGGCTGTCGAAGCGGCCGTTCTCGTAGTCGGACATCGTACCCTTCAACTATCAGCGCTCGCCGATCAGTCCAACCGGAATGTCCCGGAACCGGCAGGGCCAGTCAAAGCTCGCCCCGGGAGCGCCGATCACCAGGTCGGCATGCCTTGCCTCGCCTCCACCTGCGTCAAACCGCCCGGCTCTCTTTGGTGCTTGGATCGTAGTGACGCAGGTGGAGGCGAGACATGGCCCGCATGCGCGAGCTTTGAGTCGCCCTGCCGGAACCGATGGGGCTCCCGGTTGCTCAGACCCGGACTGGCTCCAGGCTGGGTCCATGCCCAGCAATCGCCCTGCCTATCTGGTGTTCGATGTCGAGACCGTGTCCGACGGTCGTCTGATCCAACGGGTCCGCTACCCCGACTGCCCCGAACTCGAACCCGCAGCGGCCGTGGCGCGGCATCGCTCGGAGCTGTTGGAGCGCACCGGTTCGGACTTCATCCCTGCCAGCTTCGCGCTGCCGATCTCGGTCGCGGTGGCCAAGGTCGGCAGCGATCACAGCCTGCTCGACCTGGTGAGTCTCGATCGTCCGCGCTTCCGGCCGCAGATGATCGCGCGCCAGTTCTGGGACGGCTGGCGTCACTATGGCCAGCCCACCTTCGTCACCTTCAACGGTCGCAGCTTCGACATGCCGGTGATGGAACTCGCCGCCTATCGCTACGGCCTGTCGCTGCCCGAGTGGTTCGATACCTCGGGTCCGGGCTACAGCCACCCGCGCAACCGCTTCAACCATGCGTTGCACCTCGATCTGCAGGAGGTGCTGACCAACTTCGGCAGCATGCGCATGCACGGCGGGCTCGACCTGTTGGCGACCATCCTCGGCAAGCCGGGGAAGATGGACACCAAGGGGCACATGGTCCAGGATCTGTGGGAGGCCGGCGAGGGGGAACGGATCGACGACTACTGCATGTGCGATGTGCTCGACACCTACTTCGTGTTCCTGCGCACCCGCGTGGTCCAGGGGCGGCTGGCGTGCGAGCGCGAGGCCGAACTCGTGGCCGCGGCCCGGGAACTGGTCGCGACCAAGGCCGAGGCCAACGCCGCGTTGGCGCAGTACCTCGAGCGCTTCGGCTCCTGGCAGCCCTACGGGCCGGAGGACGCGCCCTTCGTGCGCGAGTAGCCGCGTCAGGTCGTCGGCGTGACGCCCTTGGCGAGGATGATGTTGCCGTATTTGGCGGTCTCCCCGGTCATCACCACCGCGTGCGCCTGGCGTGCCAGGTCGTAGAAGGCGAAGCGGTCGATACGGGCGATGCTCGGATGACCGCTGACATGGGGTCCGATCGCGGCGCGGTAGGCAGCTTCGACCGCCGGATCGAGCTCGTCGCCGGGGACCGCGGCCATCATCACCAGCGGATCGTCGACGTAGGCATCGAGTTCGAACAGCGGCAGGATGCCGTCGAGCAGGGCCGCGATGCCCAGACCGTCGGCACGCAGCACCTGCCGGTTGCAGTCGTAGCCGGGGAAATGGGCATCGGCGAGGACGATGGTCTCGCCGTGCCCCATGCGGCAGAGGGTGGCGAGCAGATCGGGGCCGATCAGGGGGGAGATGCCTTTGAGCATGGCGGACCTCGTGCGGGCGGGTGGTGGGTGCCGTCCGCGGATGCGAGTGAAAGGAAACGGGCTCGGGGGTCAATACAGGGGTGGAGAGCCCGCATGGCGCCGCATCGGGCATTCCGCTGTTGGCACTCGGCAGGGCGTTGTCATAGTAGGGAGCCATGAAGATGCTCAGAATCATCACCACCTGCGTGTGCGCCATCGTGGCGGCCGCTTCGTTCACTGGTTGCGGCAAGGCGCGCGAATGGCAGGGCGCCCCGGCCGACACCCCAGCCCGGGACGTGGTCCTGTTCGCCCCGCTGGACGTCGGCCCGTTGGCCGAGGTCTATCCGGAGGCCCGGATCGAGTACGCTCGCGATCTGGCCAAGTCGTTGGGTTATCGTATGGAACGGATCGAGGCCTACGTCGGCACCGCCCTGCCCGCCTCCAGCGATCCGAGGTGGGATCAGGGGATGATCGGCGAGGCGCGTGGCGCCGGCCTGGTGGTCCTGACTGAAGTGGTCGGCATCGAGGAGCAGGAGGCCGTCGGCGGTGGCGGCAAGCTCATCGCGACCCTGTCGATGCGCGGCATCGATGCGACCGGCAAGGTCGCTTTCGCCCAGGAACCGGTGGCGAGCTACTCCTTGGCGCCCAACCCCAAGGTCGGGCTGGCGCCTTCGGGCCAGCCGATGAGCCGGGCGGTCTGGGCCGCCTGCGGCAAGGGTCTCACCGCCCTGCAGCGCTACCTCGAGACCGAAAACCTCGCCGGTCGTCCGGATCCGGCCGCTGACGACCCGCCCGAGCAGCATGTGCTGGTCGATGTGAAGATCGATTCGACTCCGTCGAACGCCGATATCTTCGTCGATGGCACCTTCCGCGGCAACACCCCCACAACCGTGCCGCTGCCGGTGCGCGCGATCACCCTGCGCATCGAGCGCCAGGGCTACCAGCCCTGGGAACAGGAGCTCACCCCGCGCAGCGACATGCACCTCGCGCCGGCGCTCGAGCCCCTGCCGGGAGACACGCCCGCGGAGTAGGAGCGCGACGTCAGTCGAGCGAGCCGTTCGAACGCCGGCGCCCGTATGGGTGCCGGCGTTCTGCGTGACGGGCGGATGCAAGCGGCCCAGGACGTTGCGGGGGGCGGTCC
Organism: uncultured candidatus Brocadiaceae bacterium; assembly: GCA_964612995.1. GTDB lineage: Bacteria > Planctomycetota > UBA11346 > UBA11346 > UBA11346 > SLQH01. The sequence goes on from CAZTGE010000093.1 coordinate 6,254, forward strand.
GGCGTTGTTTCCGGGTGACTACTCAGGGGCTTCGCCCCTACGGCCCTCACTGCGTGAGGACCTACCCCCCTGGCTTTGTTGTGGTTCGCCTGAATCTGCAGGCAGATTCAGGCGTGGGCGGATCGGCTGCGCCGAAACGTATCCGCCCTCCGGCGGCACTCGCTCCTCGGCCTGACGGCCTGCGGGGCTGCGCTTGCGTTCCACGGGCCGCTGGCCCCACTGGGGCCAGCTATCGCCTGCGGCGATGCCCGCTTCGCCCACCACTCGGCGCCAGACCCCATCGCGTGCGATGAGGCCCCACATAAAGCTGGTAACCACTCATGCCCGTTGGGCCTGAATGGTTGTGTTCGCGGTCGGTCGTCCGTCGTCGGGCAGCGCAGCAGGGGAGGGCCGGGCCCGGTCTGCGCTCGTGCTGGCGCGGCCGGGTCGGTGCACCGGGTGTCGGGGCGCAGATCGGCAGGAAGCGGTCCGGCTGAGCCCCGTCAGGACCGGGCCGGACCGCCGATCAGAAGACCGTGGCCTTGTCGAGGGTGTACTTGTAGGTCGAGAACTGCTGCTTGAGGGTCTTGACCTGCTGGATGTTCAGCCCCAGGGGGACCGCGACGTCGCTCGAGGGCTGGACCCAGGCCTCGAAGCGTTCGATCTCCTGACGCACGCGCTGGCGGCACCGGCGGACGTCGGCGGGATCGTCGGTGGCGCGCTGGATTTTGGGCTGCCATTCGACCAGCCATTCCTGGGCCGCGATGAAGGTGTCGTAGTTCTCTTTGTCCGCGGCCAGCGCACGTTGCCAGTTCTCGACGTTGGCCGGCTGGGCGCCGTGCTTGGCGATGAAGTCCTCGCGCTGGTAGAGATCGCGCACGATGTGCACGGCGACCTCGAAACACTGCGGATCGGGCCCCTGGGCGACGAGCGCTTCGAGGCAGGTGCGCAGACGGGCGAGATTGGGCGCGGAGACCAGGCCGATGGCCGCGGTCGCGACTTCCCGCCGCTCCGGATCGCCGACCGCTTCGGCCAGACGCCGGAGGATGTCTTCGCTCGCGGCGGTGGCGGCATCGGTGCTGGTGTCGATGAAGGCTCGCCCCAGCGTGTTGGCGATGGCCTCCGCGGCCTCGCTCGCCGGATCCACCTTGGCCATGGTCCGGAACAGCTGGTCGGCTGCGCCGGTCAGACGCAGGGTCTGGACGGCCTGCAGCGCTTCGGTGAACAGGTCGGGCTTCTCGTTCAGCGTTTCCTCGTTGACGTACTTCTGCACCTGCTGACCCACCTGTTGGCGGTCGGCCTCGGTCATCTGGCCCTGCTTGGAGGTCATGCCGGGGCCGCGGAGGATCTTCATCGCGGCCGCCTGTGCCGGCTCGTTGTTGTCCTGGCCGAGCAGGGCGAAGACCTGTTCGAGGCAGCCGGGGTGGGCATGGATCGCGATCTCGTCGATGATCGCGGGCACCTGCTTCTCGGGGTTGCCGGTGTCGGCGATCAGGTCGGCACCCTGGGGGCTGGCCATGGTGATGACCACGTTCTTGACGCTCTGGCCGTCGATCACGCGGTGGAGGTTCTCGACTGCGGCCTGCCGGATGACCGGATCGGAGCCGGGATCGCGGATGATCTGGAGCAGGATCTTGGCCGGACGCTTGCCGGCGATCTCCTTGTCGTAGATCGCCAACAGCTGGATGGCGGCCGCGGCGAGGTGCTGGTCCTTGCGTTCGGCCTCCGGCTGTTCGATGCCGTCGAACAGCCGGGCGTCGATGATGCCCTCGGTGCTGCCCAGGCTCGGCTCGTCGAGCAGGATGTGCCCGGCGGCCAGCAACGCCTCGATGCGGATCTCGGGCTGGTCGGCATGGGCCGGATTGTAGAAGACGCCCATGACCTCGGCGAGCATGTTGATCCTGCGCCCGAACTCGATACGGGCCTCGACCGGGCCGATGCGGGTGGCGAAGGCCTCGCGCATCGCCGGACGGCTGCCGTCGACCAGATCGTAGTACTCCTGCCACAGCTCGGTCGCGACCTTGGGATCTTCGGCGGCTTCGATCTCGTCGAGCTTCCATTTGCGCTGCAGGCTGGGCCAGGCCATGAGCGTGATCAGCGCGACCACCACCACCACGCTGATGAGGATCAGCGGCAGACGGTCCTTCCAGGTCTTCGGTTCGCGTCGGCGTCGGCGATCGTTCTCGGCACCCTCGCGACGCGCGCCGCGGGTCGGACGGGCACCATCCCGGGGCGCGCGCGCGGCGTCGCCCCGGCGGGATCCGGCGCCACCGCTGGCGCTGGCGCCGCGGCCACGGGCGCCACCGCCGGCCTTGGCCCGGCTGCCGCCGCGGGCTGCAGGGCGGGTGCCACTGCCGGAACGCGAGCTTGCGCCGCTACGCGCTGGCTGACGCTGGCTGGAGCTGCGCGTCTCCTCCGGTGCCTGCCGTCCGCGGCGCGCATCGCCGCCACGCTGTTCGCGCCGGCTCTCGCCACGGGTCTGACCACGGGTTCGGTTGGTTCTGCTCATGCTGTACCAGCCTCCAGGACATAGCGGGTGCGGAACCCGTTTGCATGCTGTCGCGCTGCCGCTGTGCCTTACGGCCGCGGGCGGTGTCGCGTTTCTATAACAGCTCATGCCCAGGCCATGACGCTTTTGCGTCAACGGGGTTCTGCGGCTGCGCTTCCCGGCGAGGCCGGCTGCCGCCCCGCGTCGGCACGCAGGGCCCTGGTGCAGACCATCAGCGCAGGCCGAGCTGCTTGGCCTTGTAGCGGATCTGACGGAAGCTGAGTTCGAGCAGTTTGGCCGCAGCGGTAAGGTTGTTGTCGGTGGCGCGGATCGCCGCGGCGACCAGGGCGCGTTCGGCGGCGCGCAGCTCGGCCTCGAGATCGATCGCCTCGCCGCGCTCAACCCGCTGGGCGATGTCCTGCAGGCAGTTGTCGGGCCGGGCCTCGAGCGCCGGAGAGGGGGCGCTGGCTGTCTTCGTCCGCATCGCGGTATCGCCGAAGCGGATCTTGCGCCACATGCCGGTGGTCGTGTCGGCCATGTCCTCGAACAGGGCCTCGAAACCGATCACGCCCTCGGGGGTCAGCGCCACGCCGCGTTGAACCCGGTTGTCGAGCTCGCGGACATTGCCCGGCCACGAATAGGCCTGCATCGCCTCCATCGCCTGTTCGGTGAAGCCGGTCACACCGTGGCGCAATCGCACCGCATGGCGCGAGAGCAGGTGGCCGGCCAGCAGCGGGATGTCCTCGCGCCGTGCGCGCAGCGGCGGGAGCTCGATGGCGATCACCGCGAGGCGGTAGTACAGGTCCTCGCGGAACGAGCCGGCGGCGACCATCGATTTGAGGTGCTTGTTGGTCGCCGCGACCACCCGCACGTCGCAGCGTTTGACCTGGGTCCCGCCGACCGGCAGGTATTCGCCGGCTTCGAGCACGCGCAGGATCTTGGTCTGGGTCTCCATCGCCAGGTCGCCGGCCTCGTCGAGGAACAGGGTCCCACCGTCGGCGAGTTCGAACAGCCCCGGTCGATCCTCGACCGCACCAGTGAAGGCCCCTTTGACGTGTCCGAAGAGCTCGCTCTCCAGCAGCGAGGGGGCGAGAGCGCCGGAGTTGACCCGCACCAGCGGACCGTCCGAGCGTAGCGAGCTGTAATGTACCGCGCGTGCGACCAGTTCCTTGCCGACCCCGCTCTCGCCGAGGATGAGCACGGTCGAGTCGGTCGTCGAGACCTGCTCGATGCGCTCCTGGACCTGTTGGATCGGCGGAGTGGCGCCTATGAGGTGGACGCCGACGTGCGATTCCCCCGCCTCCTTCGCTGCGATGAAGTGCTCGCGCGCGGTGAGCGCACGGCGGATGTGGGCGCGCAGGATGTCGTTGTCGAAGGGCTTGTTGAGGAAGTTGTATGCGCCCAGGCGCATCGCCTTGACGGCGGTATCCCATTCGGCGTATGCGGTCATCGCGATGATGAAGGTGTGGGGGTGTTCGGCGCGGGTGCGCGCGACGAGTTCGAGCCCGTCGATATCGTCCATGCGCAGGTCCGTCAGCAGAACGTCGGCGCCGGTGTCCGCGAGCTGGGCGAGCGCTTCGCGGCCGCTCTCGGCCAGGATCACCTCGTGTTCGTCGCGGCGCAGAGCCACGCCGAGCATGTTGCGCAGGCCTTCTTCATCGTCGACGACCAGGATCCGTCCCATGCTCACCAGTGTACGCTCAGGACAGCGGGTGCCACGTGGTTTCAGGCGGCGGCTTCTTTGCTGAGGGGGCGCTGCCCCTCGCGCCTTCGGCGCCGCCACCGCTCGTCGCGCTCCACCGGCCGCAGGCCCCACCGGGGCCTGCTATCGCTGCGCGATGCCGGCTCCGCTTTACGGCCCATTGTCGCCGAGAAGCGTTCTTCTTGTCGGCCGGTTGCCTGGGCCCGAGGCACTGCCCGGGATGGAGCGGTCAGTCCTGGGCTGCTCCAGCAGCGGAGGTGTCGATCGCCAGGGGGGCTCCGTGCTTGCCGCCAGCCGCGAGTCGCAATGTGGTGACTGCTGCCGGTGGATCGAGATCCTCGCCCAGGACCAGGGTCAGGGTCTCGGCGCTGTCCGGCTCGAGCGTGAGCTCGGAGAAACCGGGCAGATCGCGGCGCCACACCACCGCTCCGTTGGCGTCCAGCCCTTCTACGGTGATCGCGTTGCGCTGTCCCTTGAGCGCGCGTTCGCCGCCATTGTGCAGCGCGACCAGCAGCAGCCGTCGTCCGGCGGCATCGACCAGCAACTGCATCTGCATGCTCAGCTCAGCTTCGCGCATCGTCGCTGCCTCGCGTCGCAGGGCGTAGGACTCGGCTTCGCGCGTCAGTTCGGCGAGCTCAGCTGGTTGCAGATCGTGGGCATCAGGCGCGCTGGTCTCTTCGTCGGTGAAGCCGTCGCTGGCGGCCTCGGCCTCGAGGCCGAGCACCGGGCGTGAGCTGCGCGCTTCGTTGGTGGTGGCTGCAGGCGCTGGGGTGGAGGGCGCTGGGTCATCGACCTTTGCCGCTCCGGCCGCCGGTGCGTGGGCTGCTCGTCCCCGGTCGTGCCAGTCGCGCTCGGCCGCTGGGGTCTGGTCCTGGCGGGCCACGTTCCGATCAGGCGCGGCCGCGGTCGGTTCCGGCTGCTGGATACGGGGCAGGATCGCGACGACCAGACAGGCGGCGAGCAGCACGGGGACACCCCAGATCAACATGGCGGGGGTGCGGGACCGGTCGGCCGCGGTCGATTGCCGGCTTTCGTTCGGGCTTTCGTCTGCGCTGTCGGATGGGCTTGCGGTTTGGCCTTTGGCGGTACGCGTGAGGATCGCAGCACGCAGTGCGGGCGGCAGGTCCGGCCGTGGCAGGTCGGCCAGCGCCTGGCGTCGGTCGCGGGCGCGTTCGAGCGCGGCATCGAGCGCGGGGCCGTGCTCCGCCCGCGCCTGGGCCCAGGCTTCGTCGTCGAGCTCGCCGTCGAGGCGGTCCTCGACCAGATCCAGGGCGCTCTCGGGGATGCTCACAGGTCGTCTCCGCTGAGCTGGGATGCGATCAGATCGCGCAGGGCGCGACGAGCGCGGTGGAGACGCGATTTGACCGTGCCGACCGCCACCTCCAGGCGTTCGGCGATGCCGGGGTAGTCGCAACCTTCGAAATCGCGCATGATCAGCAGCTCACGTTGGTCGTACGGCAGGCGCTCGAGCGCGGTGCGGACCAGCTGGCGGGTCTCGGTGCGTTCGAGGGTGGCCGCCGGCGAAGCGGCCGCCCGGGGGGTGGCGTCGAGCCGTTCGTTCTCGGTGGCCACGGGACGTTTGCGGGCGAGCACGTCGATGGCGCGGTTGCGCGCCAGGCGGTAGAGCCAGGTATAGAAGCTGCTGCGCCCGGCGAAGCGATCGAGGCGCTCGAAGGCGCGGACGAAGGCTTCCTGGGTGAGCTCGGCCGCGGTGTCGGCGTCGCCGGCGGCGAGGTGCAGCAGTGAAGCATGGAGCCGGGCGCCATGGCGGTCGACCAGAACCGCGAAGGCATTGCCATCGCCATCGCGCACGGCAGCGACCAGGACGTGGTCATCGTCGGTCCGATCGGTGGTCGCGTCCGGCTCATGCCCCTTGGACGCAGCCGCGTCGGTCCGGTTCCCCGCCATGCGCGATCCCTCCACGCTCACCGGCGGATGCATCGCTGCCATGCGCGGGGGGCGCCCTGCAGGCCGCAATGGCGGATGCAGTGGATCGGCGGGGCGCCTGGGCAGCGGGTTGGCACCGTCAGAGCCTGAACTGGCCGCCGAAGCCGATGACCATCTCGGCGCTGTCCTCCAACCGGTCCTTGTCCTTGCTGTCGAGCCACCAGTGGCCTTCGACCTTGCCGGTGATCCAGCCGTTGATCCACGGCATGGGCACGATGACCTCGCCGCCGAGTTCGAAGGTGGTCAGGCCGTCGTTGTCGGCGCCGGAGGTGTAGCGCTGGTGGTAGTCGGTGTCGCCGAAGTTGAGGATCTGCCAGGAACGGAAATCCACCGGCGCGTTCTGGAGGAACTGGCGCGCACCGATCGAGGCGAACCAGCCGTACTCGTCGCCGATATCGTAGTCGAAGCTGGTGCCGATCTCCACGCCCTCCCAGGGCAGCAGATACCAGAAGTCGGCGCCGAGCCAGTGGGCTTCATCAACGTTCTCGTAGGCCGGGTAGCCGTTGACGATGTAGTGCGGCAGCAATTGGAAGGTGTCGGTCTCGTAGAGGTAGTCGATGCGTCCGCTGATCTCGGTGAATTCCCCCGAGTCGATGCGCCGGGCGTCGTCGTCGCCGATGGCGATCCAGGTCTGCAGCTGGACACCGACGTTGGCGTAGCGTCCGCGACCGTAGAGCCGAGTGGAGACGTCGTCGAGTCGGATGGCCCCGTCCTCGATGTGTTGGGAGAGGATCTCGACGCCGGCCACCACCTCCTCCGGTCCGAGGAAGAGCTCGGATTCGAGGGCCGGAGCCGCACCGGTGGCGATGATCAGGGCGAGGAGTACGCGACTGGGGCTCATGGTTCTTCTTCCTTGGCGGTGCGGGATACGAGTTCGCTGATCGCAGCAGCCACCGGTTTACCAGCCCAGAGCACGGATTCCACCTGTGAGGCGATCGGCAGTTCGACTTTGTGCTCGCGGCCGAGGGTGACCGCCGCGCGGCAGGTCCAGGCGCCTTCGGCCACCATACCGACCTCATCCATGTACTGCTGGGCGGTCTTGCCCGCGGCGGCGGCCATGCCGAGCGCGCGGTTGCGTCCGTGACCGGAGTAGCAGGTGGTCAGCAGGTCGCCGATGCCGGCGAGCCCGGCGAAGGTGGCGTCGCGTGCGCCCATTGCCCGGCCGAGGCGGCGCATTTCGGCCAGGCCGCGGGTGATCAGGGTGGCCTTGGTGTTGTCACCGAGTCCGAGGCCATCGCAGATGCCGGCGGCGACGGCGATCACGTTCTTGAGCGCTCCGCAGAGTTCCACGCCGAGCAGGTCCTCGACGGCGTAGACGCGGAAGGTCGGCTGGTGAATGCGTTCGACCAGCAGCTCGAGCAGGTCGCGCGGGCCTGCGGCGGCCACGCCGGTGTGCAGCCCGTGGACCACCTCTTCGGCGTGGGTGGGGCCGGAGATGCAGCCGTAGGGGCGTTCGCCGAAGTGGTCGGCCAGGATCTGGGTCACCGTGCGCAGGGAGCGCTGTTCGATGCCCTTGGCCAGACTGACGATCGGCACGTCGGGAGGCAGGGCCCCGGCCAGTTCCGCGGCCATCGCGGCCGAGAAGGGGGTGGGCACCGCCCACAGGACCAGATCGGCGGCGGCGATCCCGGCGGTATCGTTGGTGACGCGGACCGCGTCCGGGAGGCGGCAGCCGGGCAGATTGGGATGGACCCGGCGGCTGTCGATCTCGTGCGGTTTGTCCTCACGACGACCCCAGAGGTAGATGTCGTCAGCGCCGGCACGGGCCAGGACCACCGAGATGCCGGTGCCCCAGGTGCCTGTGCCGATGACTGCGGTGCGTACCATGTAAAGGATCGTGGCCAGCGCGCGCGGTGGCGCAACGGGCGGCTACACCGATCGCCGGATGGTGGGGAGCGGAGAATCGCGCCTTTCCCGCCGTGTCGGAAAGCCTGTAATGGAATCCGACGAGCGGGATTTCCCCTCCAGCAGCGGACCGTGACGACCGTCGATCACGATGATCGCGGATCTGCGCTGAGCGCTCGGACGCAAAGGGGGCTTCGATGACCGGTATCAGCAGCAAGCGCAGCGTCACCCGATCTGCCGCAGGCACCGCCCGGCGGCTGCGGGCCTTGTGCAGCGATGACGGTGCGGTCTGGGCCTGGATCGCCGAGACCCACGGTCAGGCGTTGTATCGCACCTGCTTCGCGGTGCTCGGCGATCCCGATGCCGCCGCCGATGCCCTGCAGGACGCCCTCGTGCGCATCCGCGACGCGGCGGGCGGTTTCCGCAGCCTGCCCCAGCACCCGGACCCCGACGCTGCCGCATTGGCCTGGCTCCAGCGCATCGCCGCGACCGCCGCGCTCAAGCACGCCCGCACCAGGCGTCGCCGGCGCGAAACCCGCCTCGCCATCGAGCCGCAGGGGCCCGGCGGCCAGACGGCGGAAGCCGGGCTCGCCGCGGCGGAGGAGGTCCGCCGTGTGCGTGCCGCGTTGGCCGGATTGCCGGCGCGGCACCGCCGCAGCCTCGCTTTGCGCTTCTTCGCCGGGCTCGACTACCCCCAGCTGGCTGCGGCCACGCAGTGCAGCGTGGCCACCGCACGCGTGCGGGTTCACCGTGCCCTGGCGCTCCTGCGGCGACGGTTGAGCCGCGGCGGGATCGCCTGGAGTGCGGCCGCCTGTGCCGGCCGCCTGGAGGCCATCGCCAGTTCGCCGGGTCCGCTGATCGACCCGGCTGCGCTGATGCCGGCAGCGCCGGTTGGAATGCTCGGCGCGGCTGCACCGGCCCTGGGCTTGAGCCTGAGTGGCGTCGTTTCCGCCGGTTTGATCGTGGTCGGCGCCTGCATCGCCGGGGCGGACCGCCTGACCCTTGCAGATGGCGCGCCGATCCATGCAGGCATCGGTCCGATGGTCGTGCGTGAGCACGGCCGGCTGCGCACTCCGACCCCGACCCCGGTCGTGCGCAGCGATGCGCCGGATGCGGTCGGGGGGGGCTGCGACCCCGACCCCGACCCCGAGCCCGAGCCCGAGCCCGAGCCCGAGCCCGAGCCCGAGCCCGAGCCCGAGCCTGAGCCTGAGCCTGAGCCGGCGGTCGAGCCGATCGCCGTGTCCGGAGCCACAACCGACCCCGATCGCGGATCCGAGCCACGGACGCGAGCCCCCGCACGGGCGATCGAGGTACCGGTGGCGGTGGCGCCGATGGTGCACACCACTGGCGCCGGAGTGGCCTCGCAGGACGCGGGCGCGGACGCGGCTGCACCGCATTCCAGGCGCGTGCGTCGGGCGGCGGCTCCGGCCGCGATCCGCCCGCGCGCCGGGCGCGACGAGCCGGTCGATGACCGGGTGCGCGTCACGCCGCTGCGGCTCGGCGGCAAACTGCTGCTGGTCAGCGCGCCGGCGGGAGGGAGGCCATCGCCCGCCATCGCCGGCAAGCTGCGGCGCAAGGTCACCTTCTCCTTCATCGACGCCGACCTGAGCGAGGTGGTCGCCTTCTTCCGGCGCACCTGCGACCTGAACCTCATCATCGATCCGGATGTGCTCGCGACCGGGGTTCCCCCGGTGACCTTCGCCGCCGCGGACATGACCGCCGACGCGGCTCTGGGGTGGGTAGGCGATCTGACCGGCCTGCGCATGCATTTCGTCGACGAGGCGATCTACATCAGCGATCGACCGTTGCGCGGTCGCCGCCGTACCCGGCTCTACGCGGTCGACGATCTGGTCACCGGCGTACAGGACTTTCCCGCCCCCAGGCTCGGCCTGAACGCCGAGGGCGCAGCCGGCGGAGGCGGGGACTTCCAGCTCTTCGGGCCGCAGCAGCCTGCGGCGGAGGACGAGCGTATGAGCCTCGAGGAGCTGGCCGGGTTGCTGGAGGACCATGTGAACGGGCGCTAACCTGGACGCTCTTGAGGGATCCGGGCCAAGGGCCTGTTCGATCAGTGAAGAGGTCTCTCACGGAGTCGCGAAGACACGGAGATGACTGAGGCTTTCTTTCTTCAGAGGGGGCGCTGCCCCCTCGCGCCTTCGGCGCGTACCCCCTCGCGCCTTCGGC